>NZ_JAOTNW010000013.1:0-178979 GCF_036346515.1 Pseudomonas sp. AM4(2022) | reverse complement strand
TGGCCTCAACTCGGTCTGGCTGAAAGACCCCACCGCCCGCATCGCAGGCAAGCCAGCTCCCACATGGGGTCTTCGGTGCATTCAGATCCGAATGAACGTGCCGGTGCCTGTGAGGATGTTCTGCAGGGTTTGCTGCACTTCGGCCATGTCTGACGCGGCGGTGTCGTGGGTGATCTCCAGCTGGTCCTTACCGCCCAGGGCATCGGCATCGCCGGCCGCCAGTTCGATCAATAAGGTGGTGTCGCCCAACGTCACTTTCAGCCCATCGAGGGTCGAGGGTTCGTAGTCCCAGGTCAGCTCCACTTCATCTTCATCCGGGTAACGGGTGAGCATGAACATTTCGCCGTTCTTGCCGTGACAGCAAAGCATCGCCATGTTGTCTTCTTCATCGTCGCATGGGGTGGCCATCAGGGCGTCGGTTTTCAGCTGCAGCATGGGGCAATCCTGTGTGGGGGAGGGCAATTGTGCCATTGCGGCGAATTTTGTGCTTCATCCTGTGTCGGAACTTGAGCATGACCTGGCGGGCCGGATCGGTCATTTCTGGTACTGATAGGGTTCAAAGTAGCAAGTTTTTCTACCGAAAATCCAAGGTTGCCCAAGTTGCAACCAACACCCTGCTTGCCGATGACCGAATATGTCGCAGCGTCGCAAGCAGCGTTCTTCCTACACTCGTTAAGCTGCGCAACGGATGTGCCCTGTGCCAGGCGCCTGACCTGCCCGTCGTATCGTCACTTGGCCAAGGGTATGCCGTATGGAAGTTGTATGTGACCTGACTGTCTTGTCCAGCTTCACCCACCTGTCACTCTGATTCGTTTATGGTGCTTGTCAGCACACCAGCGAATAGAGCTGACGGTCTCCCCGCACGGGGATAACACGCGACGCTTTCATCAATAACAAGCCCAAGCGGAGTACCACAGATGGCGTTCTTCACCGCAGCCAGCAAGGCCGACTTCCAGCATCAACTGCAAGCGGCACTGGCGCAGCACCTCAGTGAACAGGCACTGCCACAAGTGGCGCTGTTCGCTGAACAATTCTTCGGCATCATTTCCCTGGACGAACTGACCCAGCGTCGCCTTTCCGACCTGGCCGGTTGCACCCTGTCTGCCTGGCGCCTGCTTGAGCGCTTTGATCACACCCAACCGCAAGTGCGGGTCTACAACCCCGATTACGAGCGTCATGGCTGGCAATCGACCCACACCGCGGTCGAAGTGCTGCACCATGACCTGCCCTTTCTGGTCGACTCGGTACGCACCGAGCTGAACCGCCGTGGCTACAGCATCCATACCCTGCAAACCACCGTGCTCAGCGTGCGTCGTGGCAGCAAGGGCGAGTTGCTGGAGATCCTGCCCAAGGGCACCCAGGGCGAAGGCATCCTGCAAGAATCGCTGATGTATCTGGAGATCGACCGCTGCGCCAATGCCGCCGAACTGAACGTGCTGAGCAAAGAGCTTGAGCAGGTGCTGGGCGAAGTGCGCGTGGCCGTGGCCGATTTCGAACCGATGAAAGCCAAGGTCCAGGACCTGCTGGCCGGTATCGACGCCAGTGCGTTCGCCATCGACGGCGAAGAAAAAGCCGAGATCAAGAACTTCCTCGAATGGCTGGTGGGCAACCACTTCACCTTCCTGGGCTACGAAGAGTTCGTGGTACGTGACGAGGCGGACGGCGGTCATATCGAATATGACGCCAGCTCCTTCCTCGGTCTGACCAAGCTGCTGCGCGCCGGCCTCACCGCCGAAGACCTGCGCATCGAAGACTACGCCGTGGCCTACCTGCGCGAGCCGACCGTACTGTCGTTCGCCAAGGCCGCCCACCCAAGCCGTGTGCACCGTCCGGCCTACCCGGACTACGTGTCGATCCGTGAGATCAGCGCCGACGGCAAGGTCATCAAGGAACACCGCTTCATGGGCCTGTATACCTCCTCGGTGTACGGCGAAAGCGTGCGGGTGATCCCTTACATCCGTCGCAAGGTCGCGGAAATCGAACGCCGTTCGGGCTTCCAGGCCAAGGCGCACCTGGGTAAAGAGCTTGCCCAGGTGGTGGAAGTATTGCCCCGTGACGACCTGTTCCAGACTCCGGTCGACGAGCTGTTCAGCACCGTGATGTCGATTGTGCAGATCCAGGAGCGCAACAAGATCCGCGTGTTCCTGCGCAAAGACCCCTACGGTCGTTTCTGTTACTGCCTGGCCTACGTGCCCCGCGACATCTACTCCACCGAAGTGCGCCAGAAGATCCAGCAAGTGCTGATGGACCGTCTGAAGGCTTCGGACTGCGAGTTCTGGACCTTCTTCTCCGAGTCCGTCCTTGCCCGTGTGCAACTGATTCTGCGGGTGGACCCGAAGAACCGTCTGGACATCGACCCGCTGCAACTGGAAAAAGAAGTGGTGCAGGCCTGCCGCAGCTGGCAGGACGACTACGCCAGCCTGGTAGTGGAAAGCTTCGGCGAAGCCCAGGGCACCAACGTGCTGGCGGATTTCCCCAAAGGCTTCCCGGCCGGCTACCGCGAGCGTTTCGCTGCGCATTCGGCTGTGGTCGACATGCAGCACCTCAACAGCCTGACCGAAGCCAACCCGCTGGTGATGAGCTTCTATCAGCCGCTGGGCCAGGTCTCCGGCCAACGCGAGCTGCATTGCAAGCTTTACCACGCCGATACGCCGCTGGCGCTGTCCGACGTGCTGCCGATTTTGGAAAACCTCGGCCTGCGTGTGCTGGGCGAGTTCCCGTATCGCCTGCGTCATGCCAATGGCCGTGAGTTCTGGATCCATGACTTTGCGTTCATCGCCGCCGAAGGCGTGAACCTGGATATCCAGCAGCTCAACGACACCCTGCAGGATGCGTTCGTGCACATTGTGCATGGCGATGCCGAGAACGATGCGTTCAACCGCCTGGTCCTCACCGCCGGCCTGCCTTGGCGCGACGTGGCATTGCTGCGTGCCTATGCCCGTTACCTGAAGCAGATTCGCCTGGGCTTCGACCTGGGTTACATCGCCAGCACCCTGAACAACCACACCGACATCGCCCGCGAGTTGACCCGGTTGTTCAAGACCCGCTTCTACTTGGCGCGCAAGCTGACTGCCGACGACCTGGAAGACAAGCAGCAACGCCTGGAGCAAGCGATCCTCAGCGCCCTGGACGACGTCCAGGTGCTCAACGAAGACCGCATCCTGCGTCGCTACCTGGACCTGATCAAGGCCACCCTGCGTACCAACTTCTACCAGACCGATGCCAACGGCCAGAACAAGTCGTACTTCAGCTTCAAGTTCGACCCGCGTGCCATCCCCGAGCTGCCCAAGCCAGTGCCGAAGTTTGAAATCTTCGTGTACTCGCCACGGGTCGAAGGCGTGCACCTGCGCTTTGGCAACGTGGCCCGTGGCGGCCTGCGCTGGTCCGACCGTGAAGAAGACTTCCGTACCGAAGTGCTTGGCCTGGTAAAAGCCCAGCAAGTGAAAAACTCGGTGATCGTGCCGGTGGGCGCCAAGGGCGGCTTCCTGCCGCGTCGCCTGCCATTGGGCGGCAGCCGGGACGAGATCGCGGCCGAAGGCATCGCCTGCTACCGCATCTTCATCTCCGGCCTGCTGGACATCACCGACAACCTGAAAGACGGCGCGCTGGTGCCGCCGGCCAACGTCGTGCGTCATGACGACGATGACCCGTACCTGGTGGTGGCGGCGGACAAGGGCACTGCGACCTTCTCCGACATCGCCAACGGCATTGCCATCGACTACGGCTTCTGGCTGGGCGATGCGTTCGCTTCCGGTGGTTCGGCCGGTTACGACCACAAGAAAATGGGCATCACCGCCAAGGGCGCGTGGGTAGGTGTACAGCGTCACTTCCGTGAGCGCGGCATCAATGTGCAGGAAGACAGCATCACCGTAGTGGGCGTCGGCGATATGGCCGGTGACGTGTTCGGTAACGGCTTGCTGATGTCCGACAAGCTGCAACTGGTCGCAGCCTTCAACCACCTGCATATCTTCATCGATCCAAACCCGAACCCAGCCACCAGCTTCGTCGAGCGCAAGCGTTTGTTCGAACTGCCGCGTTCGGCCTGGACCGACTACGACACCAGCATCATGTCCGAAGGTGGCGGTATCTTCTCGCGCAGCGCGAAAAGCATCGCCATCTCGCCACAGATGAAAGAACGCTTCGACATCCAGGCCGACAAGCTGACTCCGACCGAGCTGCTCAACGCCTTGCTCAAGGCGCCGGTGGACCTGTTGTGGAACGGCGGTATCGGTACCTACGTCAAAGCCAGCACCGAGAGCCATGCCGATGTGGGCGACAAGGCCAACGACGCACTGCGCGTCAACGGCAACGAGCTGCGCTGCAAGGTGGTGGGCGAGGGCGGTAACCTCGGCATGACCCAGCTGGGCCGGGTGGAATTCGGCCTCAATGGCGGCGGTTCCAACACCGACTTCATTGACAACGCCGGTGGCGTGGATTGCTCCGACCACGAAGTGAACATCAAGATCCTGCTCAACGAAGTGGTGCAGGCCGGTGACATGACCGACAAGCAGCGCAACCAGCTGCTGGCGAGCATGACCGACGAAGTCGGCAACCTGGTGTTGGGCAACAACTACAAGCAGACCCAGGCCCTGTCCCTGGCCGCGCGCAAGGCTTACGAGCGTGCCGCCGAGTACAAGCGCCTGATGAGCGACCTGGAAGGCCGTGGCAAGCTGGACCGTGCCATCGAGTACCTGCCGACTGAAGAGCAGCTCACCGAGCGCGCTTCCGCTGGCAAGGGCCTGACCCGTCCGGAGCTGTCGGTGCTGATCTCATACAGCAAGATCGACCTCAAGGAAGCGTTGCTCAAGTCGCTGGTACCGGATGACGAGTACCTGACCCGTGACATGGAGACCGCGTTCCCGCCGAGCCTGGTGGCCAAGTTCGGCGAAGCCATGCGTCGCCATCGTCTGAAGCGCGAGATCGTCAGCACCCAGATCGCCAACGACCTGGTCAACCACATGG
Organism: Pseudomonas sp. AM4(2022); assembly: GCF_036346515.1. Lineage (NCBI taxonomy): Bacteria > Pseudomonadati > Pseudomonadota > Gammaproteobacteria > Pseudomonadales > Pseudomonadaceae > Pseudomonas > Pseudomonas sp. AM4(2022). Next base: position 174,017 of record NZ_JAOTNW010000013.1, on the reverse strand, counting down.
GCATCACCTTCGTTCAGCGACTCAAAGAGTCGACCGGTATGAGCCCGGCGAACGTGGCGGGCGCTTATGTGATCGTGCGGGACATCTTCCATCTCCCGCACTGGTTCCGTCAGATTGAAGCCCTGGACCACCAGGTTTCGGCTGACGTGCAACTGGAGCTGATGGATGAGCTGATGCGCCTGGGCCGTCGCGCTACGCGCTGGTTCCTGCGCAGCCGTCGCAACGAGCAAGACGCCGGGCGCGACACCGCGCACTTCGGTCCGCACCTGGCGGCGCTGGGCCTTAAGCTCGACGAACTGCTGGAAGGTCCGACCCGCGAAGGCTGGCAGAACCGCTACCAGGCCTACACCCAGGCCGGCGTACCGGAGTTGTTGGCGCGCATGGTTGCGGGTACTACCCACCTGTACACCTTGCTGCCGATCATCGAAGCCGCCGACGTGACCGGGCATGATGCCGCCGAAGTGGCCAAGGCTTACTTCGCCGTCGGCAGCGCCCTGGACCTGCCGTGGTACCTGCAGCAGATCAGCGATCTGCCAGTGGCTAACAACTGGCAAGCCCAGGCCCGCGAAGCCTTCCGCGACGACGTGGACTGGCAGCAACGGGCGATCACCATTTCGGTCCTGCAAATGGCCGATGCGCCACAAGACATGGAAGAGCGCGTGGCCCTGTGGCTTGAGCAGCACCAGGACATGGCTGATCGCTGGCGCGCCATGATGGTGGAAATTCGTGCCGCAGTGGGCACGGACTACGCCATGTATGCGGTGGCCAACCGTGAGTTGCTGGACCTGGCGTTGAGTGGCCAGTCGGTGTTGCAACCGGCTTGATGCCTCGCTAAACCCAAAGCCCCCGCATCGTGAGATGCGGGGGCTTTTTATTTGATCTGGAATGCGATCAATGTGGGGGCTGGCTTGCCAGTCAGTTAAGCGGTCGTCGCCTTCTGTAGGAGCGAGCTTGCTCGCGAAAAACGTCAACGATAACGCGTGATTGCTGAATGAACGCGGCGCCTGTGAGTTTTTCGCGAGCAAGCTCGCTCCTACAATGGCATTAAGGCAAACCAGCTCCCACAGTTTTAACTTCATTCACTTGGAATCAGTGGTGTTTGAGTAGTCGGGTTTCCAGGTGATCCAGGTGCTGGGTCATCAGGGCGACAGCCGTGTGGGCGTCGCGCTGTTCCACGGCATCCACAATCGCCACATGCTCCTGCCACGCACAATACGTGCAGGCCTTCGTTTCAAATTGCGCAATGATCAACGACGTCAACGGCACCAGGCTGTTGAGAAACTGTGCCAACGGCGCATTGCCTGCCATGTGCGCCAGTTGCAGATGAAACTCTCCCGAAAACCGGATCGCCGGCCCCCGCTGGTCACGCTCAATGGCGTCGCGCTCCTGTGCAATCAGCTCGCGCAGTTGGCGGATCTGCATCGCTGTGGCCTGGGCGCAGGCCAGTTGCACCACGGTAATTTCGGTGAGGCGCCGTGCTTCCAGAATCTGCCGTGTGTGCTGGGCATCCGGCGCGGCGACCTGGGCGCGCTGGTTGGGGCGCAGGATGACCACTTGCTGATGGGACAGCTTGGCGAGCACCCGGCGAATCACGCTGCGGCTCACGCCAAAGAGTTCGCCCAGGCCTTCTTCGGTGAAGCGGCTGGCGGGCGCAATGCGTTGCTCAAGGATGGCGTCGAACAAGCGTGGGTAGATGTCGTCCACCGAGGGCTTTTTTTCGGGCACCCAGCGTAGTGAGGTGAGGGTGGAATCGCGTTGCAAGGCGTGAGCGTTCATGGCCGGTCTCCGAAAATCAACTGCCCAGATGGTCGTCCGGGATATTCAAGCGAATGCCCATGCGCAGGCCTTCCTGAAGGATGTGCCGACGCATTTCGGCACTGGCCAGGGCGCTGTTCTTGTTGCGGATGGCGCGTACCACGGCTTCGTTCTCTTGCAAGCGTTCGGCCAAGTGTTCAGGGGAGTTGCGCAATACCTGGGCGCTTTGTTTGAGCGCGGTGCTGGTTTGCTGCACCACGTTCTGGAAGATCGGGTTGGAGGTCAGGGCGAACAGCTCCTCATGGAAGTCGATATAGGCGTTCATGCCGGCTTCGGCATCGCCGGCATCGAGGGCCTCGCGCATGTCCATCAGGGTCAGGCGCAGTTGGCCGATTTCCTTGCTGCTGATGGACTGGGCTACCAGGCCGACGATGAAAGGTTCGAGGGTGTAGCGCAGTTGCAGGATGTCCTCGAGGCTGGCATCGGCCACGGCGTCGTTCGATTGCGGCTCGCTGACGCTGGTTTCCAGCACGACCACGCCTTTGCCGGGCATGGAGCGCACCAGGCCAAGGGTTTCCAGCACGATCACCGCTTCACGCAGGCTCGGTCGGCTGATGCCCAGCTGTTCGGCCAGTTCGCGTTGACCGGGCAGCATTTCACCGCGGCGCCACTGGCCTCGCGCCAAGGCGGCGCGCAGTTTTTCTACCACTGAATTGACGACGGTTGAAGTGCTGATCACGTCGATAGCTCCTTGATGTTGCTCATACAGTATTCAGTCTGGCGAAGGTCCAATGTGGGAGCTGGCTTGCCTGCGATGACTGAGTGTCAGGCACTACATTTGACGCTGACCCACCGCTATCGCAGGCAAGCCAGCTCCCACATTGGATGGGTGTTGTCCTAGAACTCCTGATGCGCCGGCAGTACCGGCTTCTTGGCCTGGAAGGCATAGCCTTGCTGGCCGTCGAGCACCTTGTTGGCGCGCTGGATATCAATGTCTTTTTCCCAGCGCGCAATCGCCACGGTGGCCACGCAGTTGCCGATCAGGTTGGTCAGCGCACGGCCGATGCCCATGAACCAGTCCACGGCCAGCACCAACACCAGGCCGACCACCGGAATCGCCGGAATCGCTGTGAGCGTTGCCGCCAGAATCACCAATGCCGAGCCTGGAATGCCATGGGCGCCCTTGGAGGTGATCAACGATACCAGGAGGATGGTCAGCAAGTCGGTCATCGACAGCGGTGTGCCGGTGGCGTTGGCGATAAACACGATAGCCAGGGTCAGGTAGATGGAAAAACCGTCGAGGTTGAACGAATAGCCGGTGGGAATCACCAGGCCCACGGTGGAGCTGCCGATGCCCAGGTGTTCCAGTTTGCGCATGATCTGTGGCAACACCGCATCCGACGAAGCGGTGCCCATCACGATCAGCAGTTCTTCGCGCAGGTACTTGAGCAACGGCAACATGCGCAGGCCCGACAGGCGCATCACCAGCCCGAGGATCACCGCCACGAAGGCAAAACAGGTCAGGTAGAAAAGCCCCACCAGGCTGCCCAGGTGTTGCAGTGAATCGAGGCCATAGGTGCTGGTGGTGAACGCGATGGCACCGAATACGCCAATCGGCGCCAGGCGCACGATCATGCCCATGATGCGGAAGATCACATGGCTCAATTCGTTGATCAGCCGCGAAATACCGCTGGCCGCTTCGCCCACCAGGTTCAGCGCGCTGCCGAACAGCACTGAGAACAACAGCACTTGCAGCACGTTGTTGTCGGCAAAGGCGCCGACTACCGAGTTGGGGATCAACTCCATCAGGAACTGACTGGTGCCGCGGATGTGCTGGCCCTTGTCGGCCAGCTCATTCAAGCCAGCGGAAGAGAGTTGCTCCAGGTGAATATTGGCGCCGCTGCCAATACCGGTGCTGAAGGCCATGATCAGGCCGAGCACCAGGGCGACGGTGGTCAGCATCTCAAAGTAGATCACCGACTTGAGGCCGATGCGTCCGACCTTCTTCAAGTCGCCCGCGCCGGAAATACCGCTGACCACCACGCAGAACACGATCAGGCCGATCAGCATTTTGATCAGCTTGATGAAGCCGTCACCCAAGGGTTTGAGTTGCGAGGAGAATTCGGGAAGGGCCAAGCCGCAGGCGATGCCGAGTATCAGGCCAATCACGACTTGCAGGAAAATCGAACGCGAGCACCATCTGAGCATGGGAGGGATCTCTATTCGGTGCCCTGGTGGTTCCAGGGCTTAATTGTTGTGGTCTTACCGGTAAGTCCAGTGCGGGGCCAGTCTACGCTCGGTTTTTTTCAAATCACAAGTAAATATTTGGCGGTTGGCAGGTCCCGGTCTGACCAGTTGGTCGGTAAGTGCGGTGCTTGAGCGGTTGACGGGGATTAATTTTTTTTGCGTATCATCGCCTTCGGCATACGAGGTGATGGATGGACCAATCAGGGCTGACAACCGATGAAGCAGGACGCATGCATTGCGCCTGGCGCACTGCAGCGCCTGCTTACCTGCATTACCACGACCACGAGTGGGGTGTGCCGGTAGCGGATGACATCGCGCTGTACGAGAAGATCTGCCTGGAGGGGTTTCAGGCGGGGATGGCGTGGATCACCATCCTGCGCAAACGCGAAAACTTTCGGCAGGCGTTCGAGGGTTTTGATTTTCGCCGGGTGGCGCAGTACGGCGAGGCGGACATCGAGCGGTTGATGAGCGACCCGGGCATCGTGCGCAATCGCGCGAAGATCGTCTCGGCCATCAACAACGCGCGTCGGGCCTGTGAACTGGTGGAGGAGGCCGGCTCGCTGGCGCGCTGGCTGTGGGCGTTCGAACCCGGCGCGCAAGAGCGGCCGGCAGTGGTGGACATGGCTTACTGGACAGCCAATCCGACCTCAGCGGCTTCGGTGCGCTTGTCCAAAGCCTTGAAGAAACGCGGCTGGACCTTTGTCGGCCCGACCACGATGTATGCGTTGATGCAGGCGCTGGGGATGGTCAATGATCATCTGGAGGGTTGCGAGTGCCGGTCGCGCATTGAACACCAGCGCGACCTATTCAAACGTCCCTGAACCACTGGCAGAGAAGGTTAAAACTGTGGGAGCGGGCTTGCTCGCGAAAGCGGTGGCTCAGGCAGCACATCTGTGACGGATATACCGCATTCGCGAGCAAGCCCGCTCCCACACACGCCAGCTCCCACATGGGTTTTGTGGTGTTGCTGATTATTTGGGAAGCGGGGTGAGTACCTCAGCCTCGTCATCCAGCACCATCACCACCAGCAGTTTGGCCGGTTGGGTCTGGCTGGCATTGCTTGACTCAAAATGCCGCGAGCCGGCCGGTTCGTAGAACGATTGACCGGCTTTGTAGGTGATCGCCTTTTCATCATTGACCCGCGAGGTGATCTCGCCTTCGAGCACATAAGCCACGGCGGTGCCGGTGTGGCTGTGGGGCACGGTGGCCTGGCCGGGGGCGTAGTCTACGGTGAGCATGAGGGTTTTCTTGCCCGGCACGTTGGTCAATGCGTGCTCTTGCAGCACCTTGAGCGTTTCCTTGTTGTAGACCGGGTCGTGGGCAAATGCACTGACGGAGGCGAGCATCAGTGTGGCAGCGAGAAAGCGTTTCATGATGAGGGTTCCATCGGGTGAAAGACCGCTTCACCCTACGCCGCCGAGGGCTTGCCACCAATGACCAATGCGCCGGAAAACCGCCTAGCCAATCTGCAGGAGAATATCCCGTACCTTGTCCAGCGCCGGGTCGATATCCAGAGTCTCGATGGCGCCGAACCCCAGAATCAGCCCCGAGCGCACCGGTCGGTCGTGGAAGAACACGTCCAGAGGGTATAACCCCACCTCGACCTGGCGCGCCCGTTCCATCAGCAATGGAATATTCACCGGCACCTTGCACAGGGCCGCCAGGTGAAAGCCCGCCACCGTCGGTACTGCCTCGAACCACGGCGACAGATCGCCCGACAGACGCTGCAGGATGCGTTCGCGACGCCCCGCGTAGACGCTGTGACAGCGGCGAATATGCTTGAGCAGGTAGCCTTCGCTGATGAACTTGGCCAGTGCCCACTGCGGCAAGGTAGCGCTGTGCTGGTCGGTCAATTGCTTGGCCTTGAGCACCGCACCATAAATGGCCGGCGGTAGCACCGCATAGCCCAGGCGTAACTCCGGCGACAGGGTTTTGGAAAAGGTGCCGACGTAGGTGACCACGCCTCGGGTATCCATGCTTTGCAGCGAGTCGGTGGGGCGGCCCTCGTAGCGGAATTCGCTGTCGTAATCGTCTTCGATGATGATCGCGCCGAGCGCAATGGCGCGGTCCAGCAGGGCCTCGCGCCGCGCCTGGCTCATGGGCATGCCGAGGGGGAATTGGTGGGACGGCGTCACATAGATCAGGCGGGTGCCATCCGGGATCTGGTCGACCTGCAGGCCCTGTTCGTCGACGGCAACACTGGCGACGCGGGCGCCCATCGCGACGAACAATTGGCGTGCGGGGCTGTAGCCGGGGTCTTCCATCGCGACTAGGCTGCCGGGCTCAAGCACCACGCGGGCAAGCAAGTCCAGCGCCTGCTGTGCCCCGTTGGTGACCACGATATCGCGGGCCCCGCATTTGACCCCCCGGGAAAACGCGATATGCCCGGCGATGGCTTCGCGCAGGGCGGGCACGCCTTCTGGCTGGCTGTAAAAACCACTGTTCTGGGCGATGCGACGCAACGCATCCTGGGTGCAACGCCGCCATTCATCCTGGGGGAATTGGTGGCGTGTGGTTGCGCCGCCGATAAATTCGTAGCGCAGGATCTCCTCGCGGGCGGGGTGGCCCATGGGTGAGGGCAGTGCCGCCCATTTACCCAGGTTGGCGGCACACGCCAGGTCGGTGGCGGTTTGCACGCGGTCGGGCTGTGGCGCCCACGCATTGACGAAGGTGCCGCGGCCGATCTTGCCAACCAGCAGGCCCTCATAGGTCAAGGTGGCGTAGGTGTCCGACACCGTCTTGCGCGAGATGCCCAGTTGCTCGGCGAGCAGTCGGCTGGGGGGCAGTTGCGCGCCTGCCGACAGCCGCCCGGTGGCGATGGCTTCGCGCAGTTGCTGATAAAGCTGGGCAGCCAGGTCCTTGCGGCCGGTGATGACGAGGTGCAGTTCCATGTTTCATCCTGGGACAGATCGATCTGCGCCAAGGTTACGCGCAAATCGATCTGAAGAAACCCAGGCGAAATCAGGACAAGAAGCCGCCGTCCACATTCAGCGAAACCCCGGTGGTATAGCTCGATGCATCGCTGGCCAGGTACAGCACCGCGCCGGCCATTTCGCTCGGGTCGGCCACGCGCTTGAGCGGGATCTGGGCCAGGGCCATTTTCAGGATGGAATCGTTCTTGACCAGCGCCGAGGCGAACTTGGTATCGGTCAGGCCTGGCAACAGGGCGTTGCAACGGATGCCGAACGCCGCGCACTCCTTGGCGAACACCTTGGTCATGTTGATCACGGCGGCCTTGGTCACCGAGTAGATGCCCTGGAACACGCCCGGCGAGATGCCGTTGATCGAGGCCACGTTGATGATGCTGCCGCCGCCGTTTTCGCGCATCAGCTTGCCGGCTTCCACCGACATGAAGAAGTAACCACGGATATTCACGTCAACGGTCTTCTGGAATGCGCCCAGGTCGGTGTCCAGTACGTTGCAGAACTGCGGGTTGGTGGCGGCGTTATTGACCAGAATATCCAGGCGGCCGAACTGTTCGCGGATGCCGGCGAACACTTGGGTGATCTGCTCCATTTCACCAATGTGGCAGGCAATGGCCGTGGCTTTGCCGCCCTCGGCGATGATCGCATCGGCCACGTGCTGACAGCCCTCCAGCTTGCGGCTGGAGACAATCACATGGGCGCCTTGCTGGGCCAGCAACTTGGCGATGGCTTCACCGATGCCACGGCTGGCGCCGGAAACGAAAGCAATCTTGTCGTCGAGGTCGAACAGGTTGGTCTTGGACATGAGGGTTCCTTGTGGTTGCACTCAGAGCGCTGATTTGCCGATGACATTCAGGCTCATCTGCTCCAGCAGTTTGTTCATGTGGATGAACTGCGCGAAGCGTTTGTCCTGGGTCTGGCCATGGAAGAAGCGGTAGTAGATCTGCTGCACAATGCCGGCCAGGCGGAACAGGCCGTAGGTGTAATAGAAATCGAAATTGTCGATCTGGATGCCGGAGCGCTCGGCGTAGTAGTCGACAAACTGGCGGCGGGTGAGCATGCCGGGGGCATTGCTCGGCTGGCGGCGCATCAGTTGCACCGGCGCCGGGTCCGCGGCCTCGATCCAGTAGGCGAGGGTGTTGCCCAGGTCCATCAGCGGGTCGCCCAGGGTGGTCAGCTCCCAGTCCAGCACACCGATGATCTGCATCGGGTTGTGCGGGTCGAGGATCACGTTGTCAAAGCGGTAGTCGTTGTGCACGATGCTGGAGGTGGGGTGATCGGCTGGCATTTTGTCGTTGAGCCAGGCGCGTACCGCCTCCCATTTTGGCGCATCGGGCGTCAGGGCTTTTTCATAGCGCTCGCCCCAGCCGCGAATCTGCCGCGCCACGTAGCCTTCGGGCTTGCCCAGGTCGGCCAGTCCGCAGGCGTGGTAGTCGACGTGGTGCAGTTCGACGAACTTGTCGATAAAGCTCTTGCAGAAGGCTTCGGTGCGGGTGGCGTCCAGGCCCAGTTCAGCCGGCAGGTCGGAACGCAGGATGATGCCGTTGACGCGCTCCATCACATAGAACTCGGCGCCGATCACCGATTCATCGGTGCAGTGCACATAAGCCTTGGGGCAGTACGGAAAGCCATCTTTGAGCTGGTTGAGAATGCGGTATTCGCGGCCCATGTCGTGGGCAGACTTGGCCTTGTGGCCAAACGGCGGGCGACGCAGCACAAATTCCTGGCCTGGGTATTCCAGCAGGTAGGTCAGGTTTGACGCACCGCCAGGAAATTGGCTGATGGTGGGCGTGCCATCCAAGCCCGGGATATGGGCCTTGAGGTAGGGATCGATCAGGCTGGCATCAAGTTCTTCGCCTGGGCGAATCTGGGTCGATTGGTCATTCAGCGCCATGCTTATCCCTTCTGCTTATTCTAAAGGCCTTGGACTATTTCCTAATCTAATGCGCATAGCCGCCCAGCGACAAGGTCGGGGCGGTTTAATAGGTTAGCGTGTTGAAGGGTGATCAGCGTGCCTGATTGGTCATTTTGCGGGCGCTGGCAAGGCCACCGGTGTAAGCACGGGGCGGCCGGCAAAGTATTCCACCAGGTTATCAGCGACGCGCTGCACCGTATCATGGGCCGCTTCCGGGGACAGACCGGCCACGTGGGACGTCAGCACGGTATTGCTCAGGCGCTTGAGGGCATCGGGCACTGCAGGCTCATCGTCAAACACGTCCAGCGCGGCACCGCCGATGCGGCGCTGTTCCAACGCGGCGATCAGGTCGGCGGTCACCACCACGCTGCCGCGGCCGATGTTGACCAGAAAGCCGTGCGGCCCCAGGGCGTCCAAGGCGTGGCGGTCGATCAGGTGACGGGTGCTGGCACCGCCGGGCGTGGCCAGCACCAGGAAATCCGAGGTACGCGCCAGCTCAACAGCCGTCGCACAGTAGGTGTAATCCACGTCATCGCGGGGTTGGCGGTTGTGATAACTCACCTCCATGCCGAACCCCAGGGCGGCGCGCCGGGCAATCTCCATACCCACCGCGCCCAGCCCGACAATCCCCAGGTGTTTACCGCTCAGGGAAGGGCGCATCACTTTCGGCCATTCGCCGCGCCGCACTGCCGCATCTGTCTGCGGAATGCCACGCACCAGCGCCAGCAACAGTGCCATGGCGTGATCGGCCACCGAAGGGGCGTTCACGCCGGCGCCGTTGGTGACCACAATCCCACGGTTGCTCGCCGCCTGCAGGTCTACATGCTCGTAGCCGGCGCCGATCACGCAGATGATCTCCAGCAAGGGCAGCGCGGCGATTTCCTCGGCGTAAAGCCCCAATGGGCCACGGGTCAGCACGGCCTGGATCTGCCCACCATGGGTCTTGATCGCCTGGGCACGTTCAGCGGGCGTCGGCGCCAGGATCACATGGAAGTCGCTGCTTTCGATGATTTGCAGGTATTCGTTGATGGTTTCAACCAGGACCAGAACAGTGGTGGGCATCGCAAGGCTCTTCCTGAAGGGTTTGAGAGCATGAGTATGCGGGATTTGTAAGACAGAGCGTTTTATTGAGGTGGAAAAATTTCTTCGCTCGTAAGGCCAGTCTGATTTTACAGGCCGTCCATCCGCGCCCGTTTTTTTGCGCAAAACTTCAATGACTTTCCCGCCAGCAGAGACGACATGGATGCCTGTTCCTGCCCCACCCCAAGAGATCCAATGGACACCGTATGGTTACAAACACTGCCCCTCAGCCCAGATTCCCTGGAGAACAGTGATCGCCAGTACGCTGATTGGCCCCGCCAAGTACAGGCCAGGTATCGCTATTGAAAAGCTTGAAAGGGAGGCTTATAAAAACGGAACACCCACTACCAATGGAAAACCTTGGAAAGTGATGGAGTTCTCCCATTGCATTGGGGCCAGCCATGGCAAACTCAGCCGCTGGGTGCGGATAGAGCTCAGCGCTGGTGCTATTCATGGTCACCCGATTTCTGAACAGGAATTCAGGAGGTTAACAAATTGATCTCGCTTAACTTTACCGGTGGCACAGTCACCCATGACGATCTGTCGCAACTGCAGGATATTGCAGTGGCCAAGCAGGTCGATCTGTTAAAGGAAGATATGCTCCAGGTGGAGTTCGCTGGGGGATTATTACTGGATGTGGGTTGGTACCCAGAATTTGATGCGGCGGGTGGTTTTCGGATAAACGTCATCAAGAACTATGACTGGGACCTCCCACTTATGGCGCTGACGGCCCACGAGACCTCTGAATTGTTAGAAAAACTGGCTATTGCGCAGAACGCCATACAAGGCGAGCTGCGCAATCCAAACCTGGGCACCTCGGCCACTTAGCGAGTGCGCCAGCTACTGGGCAGTCCCCGGTTGCCGTGCCTGGGCCCGCTCTCTTTGTGCAATCGGCATGAAATCGTAGGTCGGGAAGAATTCTGTCTTGTAGACACCCCACGCTGTGTTCTCAATAGCCAGGTTGACTTGAGCCAGGCGAGACGCCGGTAAACGCAGCACGATGACTTGCCCGATGCCCATGGTGATATTCCAGCTGACGACTTCGACACCCTCCGGCGGGAAGACCTTGTGAAACTCCTGCTTGGTCAGTTGGGCTTTTAATTCGCCCAGCGGGCGTGATTGATCGTGTTTAAGAAACACGGTCAACATGACGGTGTTATCGGGCGTGGCGGCGATGCTTTTGGTGGGCAGTGTCGTGTTGGCCTGTACCGTGGTTGCGCTGGGCAACAGTACGGCTACCAGCAGTGCAGGCATGAATAGAGATCTGAATGAAGTGTATGGATTCATCACAAGTGCCTCGTTTGTTATTGGTTTTTATGGCTGGATATAAATAGGGTGTTTAACTAGTTTGACATCTGAGTCTTTATGGGTCCCGTGTAAGGCGCATGTACCACATAGATTCTAACGGGAGGTTTGGTCGCTACCATGTCGCGAGGAACTTCACGAGAATAGGTGAATTCGGTGTTGTCCAATTTTTCCAGCCTTCTGACGATAGTGCGATGCGGGCCAAGGTCTGGCACTAGGATGTGGGTCTGTTTGTCGCCAGTGACCATGAAATAACCGCCTCCGCCATCAGGGTGTTTCGAACGCCCTGTATCGGCGTAGAAGAATTCGTAACGATTGCGTTGCGGGTCCCACATCGATATACCCACCACGCCGGGGTACTTGGCCTTGACGTCGTTTTCTGGCTCGCCCTCTATATACACCTTGGTGGTCAGCCATTGAGGCGACGAGGCCAGGGCGCGTATATCCGCCTCGGGCTGGGTTGATTTTGCGTAACTGAATGAGGGGGCGGCTAATAATCCCGTTATAAACAGGCCGGTAAGTACACCAGTGAGTCGTCGCATCTCAAACTCCTTGAAAGTTGATTACATGCTGTTCGTTTCGCCTTTTTAGTCAGTGCGCGAGGATAGTAGTTTGGGAGCTTGTGGGGCTCAATAGCTATGTATGGTTCTGTAATATATGAGGTGCTGTATGGGTGGGAATGTGATTTTTGAATCGGATAAGTTCTGAACTTGTTGTCAGACACCTCTCGTATATTTAGCGTATTGAAAGAAAAGGAGCTTGTTTGTAAGACGCCTCAGTCATCCAAATCCCACCCCGTCATGGCGGCCTCTGAACGGCTGCACCGCCTAACCATTCCTCAGCTAAGTCTTTGCTTCTCCACGAGAATCCCGGACAATCCGGCCCTTGTTATGGCCAGGGCGCTGCCTGTCAGGTTTTTCTGACTCGTCCTGGCCGTGTGAATGCGGAGATCCGACCGGATGAATGATCAGGCCAATAGCGTCGACGAACGCTATGCAACGACACCTGCAACGCTCACAAGCTGGAGCCGCCAGGACACCACCTGGATGCTTGGGCTGTTCGGTACCGCCATTGGCGCCGGTACTTTGTTCTTGCCGATCAACGCGGGCCTGGGGGGCTTCTGGCCGCTAGTGATCCTGGCATTGCTGGCCTTCCCGATGACGTTCTTTGCCCACCGCGGGCTGACCCGTTTCGTGCTGTCCGGCCGCGAAGGTTCCGACATCACCGACGTGGTTGAAGAGCATTTCGGTATCAAGGCCGGTGCACTGATCACCTTGCTGTACTTCTTTGCGATCTTCCCGATCCTGCTGATCTACAGCGTGGCGCTGACCAATACCGTCAGCAGCTTCATGGAGCACCAACTGCACATCCTGCCGCCGCCTCGGGCGATCCTGGCGTTTGTATTGATTCTCGGCCTGCTTGCCGTGGTGCGCTGCGGTGAACAGGTGATCGTCAAGGCCATGAGCCTGATGGTGTATCCGTTTATCGTGGCCTTGCTGTTCCTCGCCGTGTACCTGGTACCGCACTGGAATGGCGGCATTCTCAGCACCGCCAGTGAAGTGCCGGCACCGTCGGCGTTGCTCAACACGCTGTGGCTGGCGATTCCGGTGATGGTGTTCTCGTTCAACCACTCGCCGATCATCTCGGCCTTTGCGGTGGACCAGAAGCGCCAGTACGGCGCCCACGCCGAGGAGCGCAGTTCGCAGATCCTGTCCCGTGCGCACCTGCTGATGGTGGCGATGGTACTGTTCTTCGTGTTCAGTTGCGTGCTGACCCTGTCGCCCGCGCAGTTGGCCGAGGCCAAAGCGCAGAACCTGTCGATCCTGTCGTACCTAGCCAACCACTTCGATAACCCGACGATTGCCTTTGCCGCGCCGTTGATTGCGTTCGTGGCGATTGCCAAGTCGTTCCTGGGCCACTACATCGGCGCCAGCGAGGGCCTCAAGGGCCTGGTGGTCAAGACGGGCCGCCGTCCGGCGCCCAAGACCCTGGACCGCATGACCGCCGCCTTCATGCTGGTGGTGTGCTGGATCGTCGCCACGCTCAACCCGAGCATCCTCGGCATGATCGAGACCCTGGGCGGGCCGGTGATTGCGTCGATCCTGTTCCTGATGCCGATGTACGCGATCCGCAAGGTGCCGGCCATGGCCAAGTACCGTGGTCAGGCGTCGAATGTGTTTGTGACTGCAGTTGGCTTGGTTGCCATTACGGCATTGGTGTATTCGCTGCTTGCTTGAGCCCTGATGCGGTCTATCTGACTGTCCAGATATAAATAGGTGGGAGCTGGCTTGCCTGCGATAGCGGTGTATCAGTCACTAAAGAGTTGATTGATACACCGCTATCGCAGGCAAGCCAGCTCCCACTTTTGTTTTGTGTTGGCAGTAAAGGTTAATTCCAGGCGTAAAAAAACGCCGCGTACCTTGCGATACGCGGCGTTCTTCACATCAACACACCGTTAAGCTTGAATCACCGGGATGTTGGCGCTTGCTGCGATCTTGCGGAACTCAGCGATCTGGTCGAAGTTCAGGTAGCGGTAGACGTCACTGGCCATGGTGTCCAGTTTCGCGGCGTAGCCCATGTACTCTTCGACGGTCGGCAGGCGACCCAGGGTAGAGGCCACGGCCGCCAGCTCAGCCGACGCCAGGTAGACGTTGGCACCATCACCCAGGCGGTTCGGGAAGTTACGGGTCGAGGTCGACACCACGGTGGAGTTCGGCTCAACGCGTGCCTGGTTACCCATGCACAGCGAGCAACCTGGCATTTCCATACGTGCGCCAGCCTTGCCGTAGATGCCGTAGTAGCCTTCTTCGGTCAGTTGGTGAGCGTCCATCTTGGTCGGCGGCGACAGCCACAGACGAGTCGGCAACTGGCCCTTGACCTGCTCCAGCAGCTTACCGGCAGCGCGGAAGTGACCGATGTTGGTCATGCACGAACCGATGAACACTTCGTCGATCTTCTCGCCAGCGACGCTGGACAGCAGACGGGCGTCGTCCGGGTCGTTTGGCGCGCAGAGGATCGGCTCGTTGATTTCCGACAGATCGATTTCGATGATTTCGGCGTATTCGGCGTCGGCATCGGCTTCCATCAGCTCCGGGTTGGCAACCCAGGCTTCCATCGCTTGGGCGCGACGTTCCAGGGTGCGTGCATCGCCGTAGCCTTCGCCGATCATCCAGCGCAGCAGGGTGATGTTGGAGTTCAGGTACTCGGTAACGGACTCTTTGGACAGCTTGATGGTGCAACCGGCAGCCGAACGTTCAGCCGAGGCGTCGGACAGCTCGAAAGCCTGTTCCAGCGTCAGGTCGTTCAGGCCTTCGATTTCCAGGATGCGGCCAGAGAAGGCGTTCTTCTTGCCTTTCTTCTCTACGGTCAGCAGGCCAGCCTGGATCGCGTAGTAAGGAATGGCATGAACCAGGTCACGCAGGGTGATGCCAGGTTTCATCTTGCCTTTGAAGCGCACCAGGATCGATTCCGGCATGTCCAGCGGCATGACGCCGGTGGCGGCGGCAAACGCGACCAGGCCAGAACCGGCCGGGAACGAGATGCCCATCGGGAAACGGGTGTGGGAGTCACCACCGGTACCGACGGTGTCCGGCAGCAGCATGCGGTTCAGCCAGCTGTGGATGATGCCGTCGCCTGGACGCAGCGACACACCGCCACGGGTCATGATGAAGTCAGGCAGCGTGTGGTGGGTGGTCACGTCGATCGGCTTTGGGTAAGCCGCGGTGTGGCAGAAGGACTGCATCACCAGATCGGTCGAGAAGCCCAGGCACGCCAGGTCTTTGAGTTCGTCACGGGTCATCGGGCCGGTGGTGTCCTGTGACCCCACGGTGGTCATCTTCGGCTCGCAGTAAGTGCCAGGACGAACGCCTTTGCCTTCTGGCAGGCCGCAAGCCTTGCCGACCATTTTCTGTGCCAGGGTGAAGCCTTTGCCAGTGTCGACAGGCGCTTCAGGCAGCTTGAACAGGTCGGTCGGGCCCAGGCCCAGCTCAGCGCGTGCCTTGTCGGTCAGGCCACGGCCGATGATCAGCGGGATACGGCCGCCAGCACGGACTTCGTCCAACAGCACCGGGGTCTTCATTTCGAAGGTGGTCAGGACTTCGTCGGTGCCGTGCTTGCAGACTTTGCCAGCATGCGGGTACAGGTCGATCACGTCGCCCATGTTCATGTTGGTGACGTCGAATTCGATTGGCAGTGCGCCAGCATCTTCCATGGTGTTGTAGAAGATCGGAGCGATCTTGCTGCCGAAGCAGAAACCGCCGGCACGCTTGTTCGGCACGTAAGGCACGTCGTCACCGAAGAACCACAGTACCGAGTTGGTGGCCGACTTACGCGACGAACCGGTACCGACCACGTCACCGACGTAGGCGATCGGGAAGCCTTGGCCGCGCATTTCTTCGATCTGCTTCATCGGGCCGGTCTTGCCTTGCTCGTCCGGCACGATGCCTTCACGCGCCATTTTCAGCATGGCCAGGGCGTGCAGCGGGATGTCAGGGCGGGACCAGGCGTCAGGCGCAGGCGACAGGTCGTCGGTGTTGGTTTCGCCGGTCACCTTGAACACGCGCAGGCTGATCTTGTCGGCCAGGGTAGGGCGGTTGCGGAACCACTCGCCGTCAGCCCAGGACTGGATAACGCCTTTGGCGTGCTCGTTGCCGTTGCGGGCTTTTTCGGCGACGTCGTGGAACGCATCGAACATCAGCAGGGTGTGCTTGAGTTGGGCGGCCGCGACGGGCGCCAGTTCGGCGTCGTCCAGCAGCTCGACCAACGTCACGATGTTGTAGCCGCCCTGCATGGTGCCGAGCAGTTCAACAGCGCGTTTCTTGTCGATCAGGGGGGAAGTGGCTTCGCCCTTGGCCAGGGCAGACAGGAAACCGGCCTTGACGTAAGCGGCTTCGTCAACGCCTGGTGGAATGCGGTTGGTGATCAGGTCAACGAGGAATTCTTCTTCGCCAGCCGGAGGATTTTTCAGCAGCTCGACCAGGCCTGCGGTTTGTTCGGCGTTAAGCGGCTGGGGAACGATACCCAGTGCTGCACGCTCTTCGATATGTTTGCGGTAGGCTTCAAGCACAGTTATTACCCTCATCAGTGGTCCCACGGGACGCTCATCCAGAAATGAACGGCACGCATGCGCTCGGGGGCTTTTTGGGCCGCAAAGCCAGCGCTGCCGGCATTCCTTACAGAAGCTGCTTTCAAAGTTTTACGCCTGCAGAACGGAGCTGATGAGGGTTGGCGCGGGCTCTGACCTACCGGGTCGAACCTGCGCCAACACCGTTCTGAAGGAACGACTGTGCTCGTGACGCTTTGAAAACAGCTTCCAGCGGATTATTGGCGCCTTACAAGGCCGGGTGATTCTACGGCAAAAAAAATCTAAAGGTAAGTTGCCTGGCCAAGTTTGCTGGGTGATCAACCTTAGACAAAGGGCTAACATGGCGCACTGTTTCGCTGATTTGCGTGTTGCTGCCCATGCCCAACCAAACCATCAAGACCCCCTGCGTCGGCCTGTGTTCCACGGTCTACGGCGATCTCGTGTGCCGTGGATGCAAGCGCTTCCACCATGAAGTGATCCAGTGGAATGGCTATAACGAAGAAGAAAAACGCGCGGTCTGGCTCAGGCTTGAGCAGCTGTTGGTGCAGGTCATGGCCGGCAAAGTGGAGGTTTTCGACCCCAAGACCCTGCGCGGGCAGTTGGAGCAACGCAAGATTCGCTTTGTGCCACACCAGTCCGAGTATTGCTGGGCCTACCAGTTGATCGCCCGTGGGGCCCGGGTGATCAATAACCTGGAGGCCTATGGCATGGTGCTGTTGCCGGAGTTTCGCGACTGGGCGCTGCCTGAACTGCGCGATGCCATTGATCGCGAGTTCTTTATCTTGTCCGAGGTGCATTACCAGCGCTATATCGCGCCGGGGTTCTTGAAAGATGCGCTGGGTTAACTGACTGACGAGGTCAATGTAGGAGCGAGCTTGCTCGCGAAAAACTTGAAGGCGCCGGGTTTATTCAGGAAGCGCGCGTTATCGTTGACGTTTTTCGCGAGCAAGCTCGCTCCTACATTTGATCTTCAGTGTCAGGGCTTGGTCGCCAGCTCTTCCAGATGGTCCATGAGCGTCTGCGGCTTGAGCACCAGTACATCGCTTTGCACCGCATCCAGCACCACTTCTGCGGTATTGCCGATCAACGCCCCGGAAATCCCCGTGCGTGCCACCGTGCCGATAATGGTCACCGCCGCCTGCAATCGATGGGCAATATGTGGGATCAGCACATCGGCCGGGCCTTCCTCGATATGCAGGTGCCTGTCGTCCACGTCGAACTCGGCCTGGAAGGCCTTGCATTGCTCGCGGTAGCGCGCCTCGATGGTTTCCTTGAGCTGAAAGGTCGGGTCTGCCGCCGACAGCATGGGCGAGGGGTGAGCGCTGATCACATGCAACTGCGCTTTGGCGAGGCTGGCGATATCAAAGCCATGGTCGATGATCGAATTGTGCAGCGAGCGGTGTTCGCCGTCGGCGTTGCCCACGTCGATGGCCGCCAGGATCACGCCGCCCGCCCAGGGGGTGGCGGTCTTGACCAGCAACACCGGCGTTGGGCAATAGCGCAGCAACTTCCAGTCCGCCGGGGTCAGCAGGGCTTTTTTCAGAGGGTTGTCGGGGAAGTGCTGTTTGATCACCAGGCCACAGCCTTCGGCTTGCTGCACATCGATGATGGTTTCATGCAGGCTGTCGTTCCAGGCCTGCTCGGTGGTGACGCTGTAGCCGTCTTCTTTCAAGCCTTCCTTGAGCAGGCTCAGCAGCGCCGAATGCTCGTGCTTCTTGTCACAGACCAGCAAGTGCAGGTGTGCGTCGGTCACTTTGGCAATCAGCTTGGCACGTTTGAGGGCCAGGCTTTCCGAATGCTCGGGCTCGATGACCACCAGGATGCTGCGGATGGCTTGCATGGTCGGGATCTCCAAAAGGGCGGGCGTTGGATAACTATAGTTGCTGCGACGCAGCCGTCATGTTGATACACATCAAGGCCGGTGGGTGGTGGTCTGCCGCGGGGTCGGTATAATCGGCGCCCTTTTGTGATCCTTTGCCCGTGAGCCCGATGAACCTGCCCGAAATCCATGAATTCCTCGGCTGCCGCACCCCCGATGCCTGGGTCCAGGCCGCGTTGGCCGATCAGGAAACCCTGCTGATCGACCACAAGAACTGCGAATTCAAAGCCGCCAGCACCGCCTTGAGCCTGATGGCCAAGTACTACGGCCACGTTGACCTGATCAACATGATGTCGCGCCTGGCCCGCGAAGAGTTGGTGCACCACGAGCAGGTCATGCGCCTGATGAAAAAGCGCAAGGTCGAGCTGCGTCAACTGCACGCCGGGCGTTATGCCTCGGGTTTACGCAAGGTGGTGCGCAGCCATGAGCCGGTCAAGCTGGTAGATACACTGGTGGTGGGCGCCTTTATCGAAGCGCGCAGTTGCGAGCGTTTCGAAGCGCTGGTGCCGCATTTGGACGAAGAACTCGGCAAGTTCTACTTCGGCTTGCTCAAAAGCGAGGCGCGGCACTTCCAGGGTTACTTGAAGCTGGCTTACCAGTACGGCGACGCCAAGGACATCGCCCAGGTGATCGAGCGGGTGCGGGCTACCGAGCGGGACCTGATCGAATCACCCGACGTCGAGTTCCGCTTTCACAGTGGCGTGCCAGCCTGAGGCCACGGCCACACCGATCAAGGCAGTGATCCCCGCCAGCAGCAGGATCACCGTTGGCGTGCCCAAAGGCGCTGCCAGCACGGCAATCATCAAGCCCGCCAAGGGCTGGGCCAGGTTGTTGAGCAAGGTCATCACGCCAACGGTTTTGCCGAAGTCCTGCACCGGAATCACCCGTTGTCGGGTGCTGCGCAGGTACACGTTGAACATCTTGTCGAAGCCGGTCAGCAGCAGGAACCCCACTGCGTAGGCCCACACGCCGGGGCTGAGCGCTGTGATCAGCGCGCCGACGGTGATCATCGAATACGACAACCCGCCCAGTACCTTCAGCTTCAGTGATGAATGCGCCAGGTAGAACAGAATCGCGATTGTCACCAGCGCCCCGGCGGCTTGCAGCAGGGCATAGGCGTCTTTGCCCGCTGCATAGTGGCCGGTGACCATGGCGGCCGAGGTGGCCAGCGTCACGCCGACCATCAGGTTCACACCGACCGCCAGGACGATGATGCGCTTCAACTCTACCCGGCTGAGGATGTGGGCGAAGGCGGTGCGCAGGGGTTGCAGCCAGTTACCCGGCTGTTGTTCATGGATGTGCAGGTCCACCGTGGTGTTGCGCTGCCAGGTCAGCATCGCCAGGTCTGCCAGCACAAACAGCGCTGCGACGCCTAGTACCACCCATGGCCACGCCCAGACTTCCAGCACCAGCGCCGCCACCAACGGCCCGAGCACCAGCCCGCTCTGGTCGGCGATCTGCGAATAGGACAAGGTCTTGGCGTAGGTGTACTGCTGGAAGATATGCGGCATCACCACTTCCCGCGCCATGATGCCCTGGGTGGTCAACACGCCGCACAACGCGGACAGCATCACCAGCCAATGGATGCCGTCGAACAGCCCATACAACGCCATCGCCACCACGCAGGCCACGGCCCGATACACCTGGCTGATATGCAGGATACGCACCGGGGAAAACCTGTCGCACAGCGCGCCGCACACCGGAAACGCCAGGTAGCGCGGCAGTGACTCGACAAAAAACGCCAACCCCGCCCACGACACGCTTTGAGTGGTCTGGAACACGATCAGTGGCACGATAAACAGCAAAACCTGGTCGGCCAGCCGTGAAAGGAACAGCGAAATGAAGAACGCCAGGTAATCCTTGCGCATAGAACTCCCTGTCAATGGCGTTAAAAAGTGCAGGCTATTTGTTAAAAACTCTTAAAAGCATGAAGCTTCTTCGCTGGGTACTGGCCAGCTGCTTCTGTCGGCCAGCTTGCCACCTATAATGGCCCTATTTCAATCCGCGCATCCACACTGAGAACTTATGGAAAACCTGGGTCTGGGCAAGGTCCTGCTCGTTGAGGACGATGAAAAGCTGGCAGGGCTGGTCTCGCATTTTCTGTCGCAGCATGGTTTCGATGTACGGGTGGTGTACCGGGGTGATGAGGCCCTGGCGGCGTTCCTGGATTTCAAGCCGAAGATCGTCGTGCTCGATCTGATGCTGCCGGGTCAGAGCGGGCTGCATGTCTGCCGCGAGATTCGCAACGTGTCGGACACGCCCATCGTGATCCTCACCGCCAAGGAAGATGACCTGGACCATATCCTTGGCCTAGAGTCCGGTGCTGACGATTATGTGATCAAGCCGATCAAACCGCCGGTGTTGCTGGCGCGCCTGCGTGCGCTGCAGCGCCGCCAGGTGCCCGAGCCCACCGTGCGCGGCGCCCTGGAATTTGGCCGCTTGTCGATTGATCGCAGTTGCCGGGTGGTCCGCCTGGGCGGCGAGACCATTGACCTCACCACGATGGAATTCGAGTTGCTGTGGTTGCTGGCCAGCAGCGCGGGCAAGATTCTCTCTCGCGACGACATCCTCAACCGCATGCGCGGCATTGCTTTTGATGGGCTGAACCGCAGCGTAGACGTGTACATCAGCAAACTGCGCGGCAAGCTCAATGACAACCCCCGCGAGCCGGTGTGCATCAAGACCATCTGGGGCAAGGGCTACCTGTTCAATCCGTTCGCGTGGGAGGTGTAGATGCTGCGCTTGTATCTGCGCCTCTATTTGATTCTCGCGCTCGGCCTGGCCGGGTCGATCTGGCTGGTCAACTTCGGCCTGGACGCTTACATGCCCGAGTCCAACGAGACCTATAACCGTGAAGCCCTGCGTGGCCCAGCGTGGGCCCTGGTGGAACAGCTGCGCCCCGTGCAGGCAGAGGCGCGCCAGGCCCGCCTGGATGAACTGCAACCGCATTACGGCTTGCGGCTCAAACTGGTGCAACGCGACAACCAGCAGTTGAGCGAGCGCGAGCAGAAACTCCTGGCGGCTGGCCAGGTGGTGGTGCGCGAAGACTTCATGAAGTTTCTCGCGCCTATCGACAGCGGCCCCCAATTACTCGAAATCAAATTGCCGGAAGAACCCAAGTGGTTATACCTGTGGGCCTACGGCTTTCTGGGCGTGAGCCTGGCCATCGTCCTGTATTTCTGGGTACGTCCACACTGGCGCGACTTGGAGCACATCCGCCTGGCGGCGCAACGTTTCGGTGACAACGACCTGGGCTCGCGCATCTTGCTGCCGAGCCGCTCCACCGTGCGTTCACTGGCCGGGCACTTCAACCAGATGGCCGAGCGCATCGAAGGTTTGATCGCCAACCAGCGCGAACTCACCAACGCGGTCTCCCACGAATTGCGCACGCCGATTGCGCGGCTGTCATTCGAGCTGGACCAGCTCAGGCAACAAAGCGACCCACGGCAAAGCCGAGCGTTGATCAACGACATGTACGCCGACCTTGGTGAACTGGAAGAAATGGTCTCCGAACTGTTGACCTATGCCAGCCTTGAACCGGGCGCTACCCAGGTCACCCGCGAGCGTATCGAGGCCCACAGTTGGCTCGACAGCGTGATCGGCAGTGTGGCCCTGGAGGCCGAGGCGGAAGGGGTGCAGTTGTCGTTGCGTACCTGTGACGTCGACGTTATCCAGATCGAGCCCCGCTTTATGGCGCGTGCCGTGATCAACCTGCTGCGCAACGCGATTCGTTATGCCGACCGCCGTGTGGAAGTGTCGCTGGTCAAGTTTGGCAGCGGTTACGAAGTGCGGGTCAACGACGATGGGCCGGGAGTGCCGCTGGAGGGCCGCACCAAGATATTCGAGCCCTTCCTGCGCCTTGACGCCAGCCGCGACCGCCGCACAGGCGGATTTGGCCTGGGCCTGGCGCTGGTCAAGCGTGTCAGCCAGTGGCATGGCGGGCAGGTGGAAGTGCAGGATTCGGAGTGGGGTGGGGCGTCGTTTCGAATGACGTGGGCATATGCCGAGTAAGGGGGCTTGCCCCAATGCCATCCTGTAGGAGCGAGCTTGCTCGCGAAAAACCTCAACGATAACGCGTGTTTTCTGGATAAACGCGGCGCCTGCGAGTTTTTCGCGAGCAAGCTCGCTCCTACAGAGGGCAGCTAATTAGATCAGAAGGTGTACTGCAGCTCCCCCGACACCGACGCCTGCAGCCGCTGCTCCACAATCGGGCTCTTGCCTGCTTCATCTGCCAGGTATTGCACATCCAGCAAGGTCGAGAATTTGGTGTGTTCGCTGATTGGCAGGCTCCACGTCAGGCTCATGCCATTGCTGATATTGCCTGCGCCAGCCTTGTAGGCCTTGAAGCGGCTACGGGCGGCCTGGTCGGTGGTCACGCCGTACCAGGTCTGCAGGTAGTTACGGTCACCGAAGTGGCTGTTGAGGCTGGCATCGACCGAGCCGTAGCGGCCTTCATACAGCTGGGTGCCCAGGCTCAACGCCAGGTGGGTGTAGGCCTGGCCCGTGTCTTTTTTGCGGTCGTCTTCCTTGAGTGCATGTTCCAGGGTGGCGCCGATGATCACCGCGCCCAGGGTGTAGGCAGCACTTACCCCCAGTTGCGGGCGGGACTTGATCTCGCCCATGCCTTTGAGGCGGTCGGAGCCGGCATGCAGGCTTTGATTTTTATCCTTGCGTGAGCCGCTGGCGCCGACATAGGTACTGAACTTAAAGGCGCCCCCGTCGTAGCCCCAGCCCAGGCCCCGGTCGGTGTCGAGGAAGATCCCCCAAGGGCTGATGATTTGGCCACCCAGTATAGGGGCGGTGGTGCGTTCGTCGCTGCCGCTGTAGCGGGGCACGTTTGTTGCGCCGGCCTTGAGGCTGTACTGCCAGTCTTCGGCCAGCGCGGTGTTGGCGGTGGCGAGCAGGCACAGTGAGGTCAATGACAGGCACAGGCTTTTTGAGTGCATCAGGGTGTTTTCCTGGTTAAAGATTCAAGGGGGTGTGGGATGAATGGGTGCGTTTGAACGAATAGCCCGAAGCACTCAGGCCGTTGACCTGGCGGCTGACGGTATCGCCCAGGCCGTAGCCGTTGCCGGCCAGCACCGCATGGGCGTTGTCGATGGGCAGCAGGATGTAGTCGGTCAGCGGCTCGCCGTGCAATTGGCCGCGAATCACCAGGAAACCGTCCTCCTGGCGCACGCTGATGCCACTCAATGGCGCGTCGGGTTCATGGCTGCTGAGCACCTGGTAGGTGCCGACCGTGTTGGCCCAGGCGGCGGACAAGGGCGGCGGCTCGATGCGTTCGCCGATGGCAATGCGTTGGCCGTGGCTGCGGGCTGTGAGCATTTGGCGGCCTTGTACCGTGACCACATCCAGCTGTACGCGGCCCAACTCGCCCAGGTCCTGGCGCCAGAACCCCAGTATCTTTTTCTGCGCCCGCAGCCAGCCTTGCTCATCACGCAACAGCTCAAAGTCGTAGCCGGCCAGTTCACCGGTCAAGCGCACATGCTCATCTCTGATGCGGAACACGCCCCAGGCGGTCGCGTAGAAGCCGGCCAGGCGCTTGCGATCCACCGCCGCCGGTACATGGCGCAGTTTGAGGCCATGGCTCGGTGCCTGGCAGTCATCGGCGCACACGGGATGGCCTGTCTGAGCCTGGAGCATCAGGCGCAGGCTGTCGGTGGTCAGCGACACCACCATGTCTTCGGCGTTGCTGTCGTTGGCCATGATGATCACGGCCAGTTGCTGATCCGGCAGCAGGGTCAACTGGGCCACGAAGTCGTCGCCGCCACCGCTGTGCTGGTAGGTGCGCACGCCGGGGCCGATGGGCTCGTCACCACAGGGCGCCAAGAACCAGCCCAAGCCCATCTGGCAGTCGAAATCCAGGGCGTTGCCGGTGTTTTGCTGGGTAAACATGGCGTCGATAGAAGCGCTGCCGAGGATCTGGCTGCCCTTGTAGGTGCCGTTGGCAAACAGCATGCGCACGTAGCGGCTGAGGTCTTTGGGGCTGGTCCACAGGCCACCGGCGGCGAGGTCACGCACCTGGGCGTCGGTGCTGGCCTTGCCGTCCTCGTAGCCGTGGGCGCGATAGCTCATTTGCGCACCGGTGCCCAAGAAACTGGACTGGTTCATTCGCAAGGGTGTGAGCAGGCTGCTTTGCAACTGGGCTTCGAAGCTTTTGCCGCTGCTGCGTTCGATGGCGGCACCGACCAAGGCATAGCCAAGGTTGGAATACGCCACCTGGGAGCCCGGCAGGCTGCTCAGCCACACACCCGACACACGCATCGGCATTTGCCCCATGGCATAGGTGCTGCGCAGGTCGCGCAGGTGCTCGCTGGGCAAGCCGGATTGATGGCTGAGCAAGCGCCGCAAGGTGATCGCTCGATCCGCCTCGGCCTGGTCGCTGTGAAAGCGGGAGCGTACGTAGAACTCACGCAGGGTCTGCTGGATCGGCGCATCCAGCGCCAGGTGTTGCTGCTCCACCAGTTGCAGCGCCGCCGTGGCGGTCAGCAGCTTGGAGATGCCACCGGCGCGAAACGCGGTATTGGGCGTGACCGGCACCCCCAGGTCTTTGTCAGCCAGGCCAAAGCCGCGGGCCCAGATCAGCTCCTGGCCATTGACCAGGGCAATCGACAATCCCGCCACATTGTCCCGAGCCATCTCCCGGGGAATGCGGGTTTGCAGGTAGCGGATGATTGCACCGTAATCGCCTTTTTGAATCGGCGGCGGGGCAGGCGGTTGCGAGTGGCAACCGATACTGCTCAACAGGCAACCCAATAGCGGAATACCGCGCAGTCTGCGAAACATCAAGAGCACCCGAGTGATGATTTGGATGCTGGAATGCTAGGGCGGCGGGGGCTGAGAATCTTTGAGTGCTTTGTCGGGAAACTGTCAAAGACTGTTAACGGCAAACTGTAGGAGCGAGGGGGACGCCTAGTTCTTGCTCGCGAAAAACTCGCAGGCGCCGCGTTTATCCAGAAAACACGCGTTATCGTTGACGTTTTTCGCGAGCAAGCTCGCTCCTACACGATCACGGCATCAACGTGGCGATCAGCGCGCGAATGGTCCCCGGCAGCGCTTCCAGCTCGCGTACCAGGATGCTGCGCTCGCGAATCGCCCAGGGCTCGTCCAGTTTCACCGTCACCAGCTGCATGGTGCGGCTGTGACGCAGGGCGGCGGACTCTGGAATGATGCCAATGCCCACGCCGGCCTCGACCATCCGGCAGATCGCCTCGAAGCTCGAGACCTGGATACGCAGCGACAATTGCTTGCCCAGGCGCTCGACGTGTTCACGCAGGAAGCTCAACAGCGTGCTGCCTTCATGCAGGCCGATATGCTGATACGCCAGGGTCTGTTCAAGGGTCACCGAAGGCAGGTCGGCCAAGGGATGCCCGACGGGCACCATCAGCACCAGTTCATCGGTGCTGAAATGCAACACCTGCAGGCCGGAGGCTTCCACGGGGCCGGCGATGATACCCATGTCACTGGTGCCATCGAGCACCCCGCGCACGATGTCCCGTGACAGGCGTTCCTGCAGGTCGACGGTGACGCCCGGTCGCTGCGACAGAAAGCCTGCCAGGACCTCCGGCAAAAACTCGGTGACCGCCGTGGTGTTGGCGAAGATACGGATATGCCCGGCCGAATCCACGCCGTATTGGGTGAACTCGCTTTTGAGGTAATCCACCTGGCGCATGATCAACCGCGCATGGTGCAACAGCCGCTCACCTGCCGGAGTGATTTCCACGCCCCGGCTGTCGCGGTACAACAGGCGCGTGTCGAGCTGGCCTTCCAGGGCCTTGATCCGCGCACTGGCGGCGGCCGGCGACAGGAAGGCGCGCTTGGCACCCTGGGTGAGGCTGGGCGATTCGGCGATATGGATAAACAGGCGCAGGTCGGCGAGATCGAAGTGCATGCAAAACTCCCGGACAACAGGTTTCCTGTGGGAGCTGGCTTGCTGTGGCGAGGGAGCTTGCTCCCGCTCGACAGCGCAGCTGGAGCCGGCTTTTTTGGGGGCGCTACGCACCCCAGCGCAAGCAAGCTTGCTCGCCACAGCAAGCCAGCTCCCACATTGGATCGCGGTGTGGCTGTAAGCGTTCAGCATAACCGAACGCTGGTTTATTGAAATGCAAATTCTCAGAACGGGCTGGCCCTTGCATGATCCACGGCAGACACCCACTGCCTGAGGACCTGCACCCGATGAGCGCTACTGATTGGATCGGCCGATGTGAGACCGCCTACGACCATTTGAGCCATAACCTGCTCAAGCGCATCGCCGCGACATTAGGTGAAGAGGTGCCTGCCGACGGCGACGCTATGCCTGCGTTGTGGCAATGGTGTTTTTTCCAGGACCCGTTGCCGGAATCGGCCTTGGGCAGCGATGGCCACCCCGCACGCGGCGGGTTCCTGCCGCCGGCCGATAACCGCAATCGCATGTGGGCCGGTGGGCGTGTTGAATTTCTGCACCCGCTGCGGGCTGGCGAGGCGGCTACGCGCGTATCGACCATCACCCAGGTCGAAGAAAAGACCGGACGCACTGGTTCACTGTTATTTGTCACCGTGCGCCATGACTACTCCCAGGAAGGACGCCTGGCCATCCGCGAGGAGCAGGACATCGTCTACCGCGAGCCCACGCCACCCAAGCCTGGCAGCGGCGACGCGCTGGCCCGGGGCGAATGGACAGAGGCCGTCGAGCCGACGCCGACCCTGTTGTTCCGCTACAGCGCCGTCACGTTCAACGGCCACCGCATCCATTACGACTACCCCTATGTCACCTGCACCGAAGGCTATGCCGGCCTGGTGGTACATGGCCCGCTGATCGCCACCTTGAACCTGCGTGCGTTCTGCCGGGCGCACCCTGAGGCGACCCTGCGCCGTTTTGCCTATCGCGGTGTGCGCCCACTGATAGCGCCACAGCCTTTTGAGGTCGGCGGGCGCATCACCGCAACCGGCGTCGCAGAACTCTGGGCTGGCAACCCTGAAGGCTTGGCGCAGACCGCCCAGGTGCATTTCGAATAACCCGATAACAACAGGCGGAGAGCCGTTAATGAATGCCCATGACAACGAAGAACTCAATGCCATCCGCGACGGCGTGCGCGCCTTGTGCGCCGAGTTCGATGCCGCTTACTGGCGCAAGATCGATGAAGAAAAAGGCTTCCCCGAAGCCTTCGTCAAGGCCCTGACCGACGCCGGCTGGCTGTCGGCAATGATCCCCGAGGAATACGGCGGTTCCGGCCTGGGCCTGGCCGAAGCCTCGGTGATCCTTGAGGAGGTCAACCGCTGCGGCGGAAATTCGGGCACCGTGCACGGCCAGATGTACAACATGTTCACCCTGCTGCGTCATGGCAGCGAGGCGCAAAAGCGCTACTACCTGCCCAAGCTGGCCAGCGGTGAATCGCGCTTGCAGTCGATGGCCGTCACCGAACCCACTACCGGCACCGACACCACCAAGATCAAGACCACGGCGATCAAGCGCGACGACAAGTACGTGATCAACGGCCAGAAAGTCTGGATCTCACGGGTACAGCATTCCGACCTGATGATTCTGTTGGCTCGCACCACGCCTTTGGCCGAAGTAAAGAAAAAGTCCGAAGGCATGTCGATCTTCCTGGTGGACCTGCGCCAGGCCATCGGCAACGGCCTCACCGTGCAGCCCATCGCCAATATGGTCAACCATGAGACCAACGAGCTGTTCTTCGACAACCTGGAGCTGCCCCTGGACAGCCTGATTGGCGAGGAGGGCAAGGGTTTCAAATACATCCTCGATGGCCTGAATGCCGAGCGCACCTTGATCGCCGCCGAGTGCATCGGTGACGGCCGCTGGTTTATCGAAAAGGCCAGCGCCTATGCCCGCGACCGTGTGGTGTTTGGCCGGCCCATCGGGCAGAACCAGGGCGTGCAGTTCCCGATTGCCGAGGCGCATATCGAGATCGAAGCGGCCGACCTGATGCGCTGGCGCGCTTGTGAAGAGTACGACAGCGGCAAGAACGCCGGGGCCAGTGCCAACATGGCCAAGTATCTGGCGGCCAAGGCGTCCTGGGAAGCGGCCAACGCCTGCCTGCAAACCCACGGCGGCTTCGGCTTTGCCTGCGAGTACGACGTGGAGCGCAAATTCCGCGAGACCCGCCTGTATCAGGTAGCGCCGATCTCCACCAACCTGATCCTGTCCTACGTGGCCGAGCATTTGCTCGAACTGCCACGTAGCTTTTGAGGGCCTGAGCATGAGCCCTACCCAAGCCCTGTGCCGGTTCCTGGCCGAGCTGACTTACCCTCAGTTGCCCGAACACGTGCTGGCGCGTACCGAAGAGCTGTACCTGGATTGGCTCGCGTCCGCCTTGGCCAGCCAAGGCGCGCATCCGATTCCCCTGTTTGAACGCTACGCGCAGAAGATGGGCCCGAGCAGCGGCCCGGCCCAGGTGATCGTCAACGGCACCGGCACCAGCGCGTATTTCGCCGCACTGGTCAACGCTGCCTCCTCACACCTGGTGGAGCAGGATGACCTGCACAACAGTTCCGTGCTGCACCCGGCCACCGTGGTGTTTCCCGCCGCGTTGGCGGCTGCCCAGGACCTCGGCAAGTCTGGCCGTGAACTGTTGCTGGCCTCGGTGGCCGGCTATGAGGCGGGGATTCGCATCGGTGAGTTCATGGGCCGTTCCCACTACCGCATCTTCCACACCACGGCCACGGTCGGCACCCTGGCGGCGGCGGTCGCGGTGGGCAAGTTGCTCGATTTCAACGAAGAACAATTCATCAACCTGCTCGGCAGCGCCGGCACCCAGGCTGCCGGGCTGTGGGAGTTTCTGCGCGATGCCGCCGACTCCAAGCAACTGCACACGGCCAAGGCGGCGGCGGACGGCTTGCTCGCGGCTTACCTTACGGCCGATGGGCTGACCGGCGCGCGCAATATCCTTGAAGGTGACCAAGGTTTGGCGGCAGGTATGTCCAGTGACGCCGAACCAGGCAAACTGTGCGCTGGCTTGGGCAGCCGTTGGGCGCTGGTGGAAACCTCGTTCAAGTTCCACGCCTCCTGTCGCCACACCCATCCTGCTGCCGATGCGCTGCTGGACGTGATGCAGCGTGAAGGCCTGAGTGCTGCGCAGATTTCCCAGGTGCAAACCCATGTGCACCAAGGCGCCATTGACGTACTCGGCCGAGTGACGGTGCCGGCCACCGTGCATCAGGCAAAATTCTCCATGGGCACCGTGCTTGGGCTGATCGCTATGCATGGCAAAGCCGGGTTGCCTGAATTCCATGAGCTGGCGTTGACCGATCCTGCGGTCGCGGCGTTTCGCGACAAGGTTTGCATGACCCTGGACCCCCAGGTCGACAGCGCCTACCCGCAACGCTGGCTGGGCCGCGTCACCGTCACCACCACCGATGGCCGCACGTTGCACGGTGCCATTGATGAACCCAAGGGCGACCCGGGCAACACCTTGAACCGTGCCGAGCTGGCGGACAAGTTCCAGCGCCTGGCCCGCTTCAGCGGCGCCCGCACCCCGGCCCAGGCCAACCACCTGATCGAGCAGGTGTGGAACCTGCGCACTACCGCGTCCATGGCCCATTGGCTTTGAGGGATTTGTCATGACTGAACAACGACCGCTGGACGGCATCACCGTCGTCAGCCTGGAACACGCGATTGCCGCGCCATTCTGTACGCGCCAACTGGCCGATCTCGGTGCCCGGGTCATCAAGGTCGAACGCCCCGGCACTGGCGATTTCGCCCGTGGTTATGACGAGCGGGTGCGCGGCCTGGCGTCGCATTTCGTCTGGACCAACCGCTCCAAGGAAAGCCTGACCCTGGACCTCAAGCAGGACGAGGCGGGCGCCATTCTGGATGCGCTGCTGGCCGATGCTGATGTGCTGGTGCAGAACCTTGCCCCCGGCGCTGCGGCGCGCATGGGCTTATCGTTCGAGGCGCTGCACGCGCGCTTTCCACGGCTGATCGTCTGCGATATTTCCGGCTACGGCGAAGGCGGGCCCTACGAGAAAAAGAAAGCCTACGACCTGCTGATCCAGAGCGAGGGCGGCTTTCTCTCGGTGACCGGAGGCCCAGAAGAAGAACAGATGGCCAAGGCTGGTTGCTCCATCGCGGATATCTCCGCCGGGATGTACGCCTACAGCGGCATTCTGTCGGCACTGCTGCTACGCGGCAAAACCGGCCAGGGCAGCCGCATCGATGTGAGCATGCTCGAAAGCCTGGTGGAGTGGATGGGCTACCCGATGTACTACGCCTTCGACGGCGCGGCGCCGCCACCGCGTGCGGGTGCCGCGCATTCGACGATTTACCCCTACGGGCCGTTTCCCACCGGGGGCGGCGGCACGGTGATGCTCGGCTTGCAGAACGAGCGCGAATGGGCGGCGTTCTGCGACAAAGTACTGCTCACCCCGGCATTGGCGACGGACGAGCGCTTCAGCGCCAATTTCAAGCGCTCGGCCAACCGCGAGGTGCTGCGCCAGATCATCGTGGAGCGCTTTGCCCAACTGAACGTCGAGGCGGTGATCCAGCGCCTGGAAGACGCGCAAATTGCCAGCGCGCGGGTCAACGACATGCAAGGCGTGTGGGACCACCCGCAACTCAAGGCCCGCGACAGCTGGCGCGACGTCGACAGCCCGGCGGGGCCGTTGCCGTCGCTGCTGCCACCGGCCCGTAACGCCGCGTTTACCCCGCGCATGGACGGCGTTCCAGCGCTGGGGCAACACAGCCAAGGCATCCTCGATCAGTTGGGGTACTCCATTGAGGCCATTAACCACCTGCGCGAGCGCGGCGTTATCTAATCAGGAATCAAGTGATGCCAAAGCCTTTAGTACGTTCTGCGCTGTTTGTGCCGGGCAGCCGCCCGGAGCGGTTTGCCAAGGCCCTGGCCAGCGGCGCCGACGCAGTGATTGTGGATTTTGAAGACGCGGTGGAAGAACCGCTCAAACCTCAGGCCCGGGATAATCTGAGGGCATTCCTGTGCGCCCATCCCGAGGCTCAGGTGTGGGTGCGCATCAACGCGCCGCAACATGCCGAGCATTTTGAGGACGTGGCCTTCTGCAAGGCCCATGCAAATGTGGCCGGGGTGTTGCTGCCCAAGGTCGAAAGCGCGGCCCAGGTGGCGGTGGTGGCGGCGACCGGCAAGGCTATCTGGCCGATTATCGAAAGCGCACGGGGTTTGCTGGCACTGGCGCAGATTGCCCAGGCGCCCCAGGTGGAGCGCCTGTCATTCGGTGGCTTGGACCTGGCGCTGGACCTGAACCTGTGCAGTCACTCCCGTGCCGCCGAATTGGCCCTCGACCAGGCGCGCCTGGCGCTGATCGTGCACTCGCGCGCCGCTGGCCTGGCGGCGCCGCTGGACGGCGTGCACCCGGCCATCGACGACCCCGAAGGCCTGCACCGCTCGATCCGGCACGCTTATGAAATGGGCTTTGCCGGGGCGTTGTGCATTCACCCCAAGCAAGTGGCGGTGATCCATGCCGCACTGGCGCCGAGCGCCGAAGAGCTGGCGTGGGCCAGACGGGTGGTGGAGGCGGGCGCTCATGGGGCAGGGGCTTATCAGATAGATGGGCAGATGGTGGATGCGCCGGTGTTGCTGCGCGCGCAACGGCTGCTGGCCACGCAACTGTAACTGACAAAACCGGGAACAAAGTGTGGGAGCTGGCTTGCCTGCTCCCACCCTGAAGTCAGGCCTGCGTTCGGCCAGGCCGAACGCAGGTATCTAAAATTCGAAATTCACGACACGCGTTACATCAGGCACCTTGCCTTAAACACAACAATAAGAAGGTGATTCCCATGCTCAAGCTTTCCCGGGCGCTGCTGTGCGCCGCCACCTTGTTTACCGCAGGCCTGGCCCAGGCGGCAGACCCGATTGTGATCAAGTTCGCCCACGTGGTGGCCGAAAACACCCCTAAAGGCCAGGGCGCGCTGCTGTTCAAAAAACTTGCTGAAGAGCGCCTGCCCGGCAAGGTCAAGGTTGAGGTGTACCCGAACTCGTCGCTGTTTGGCGATGGCAAGGAAATGGAAGCGTTATTGCTGGGCGACGTGCAAATGCTCGCGCCGTCCCTGGCCAAGTTCGAGCATTACACCAAGCAAGTGCAGATCTACGACTTGCCGTTCCTGTTCAACGACCTGGCCGCCGTCGACCGTTTCCAGGCCGCTCAGGGCAAGCAACTGCTGACCTCGATGCAGGATAAAAACATCCTTGGCCTGGCCTATTGGCACAACGGCCTCAAACAACTCTCTGCCAACAAGGCCCTGCATGAACCCAAGGACGCCCGTGGCCTGAAGTTCCGCGTGCAGGCCTCCAGTGTGCTCGAAGAACAGTTCAAGGCGATCCGCGCCAACCCGCGCAAGATGAGCTTTGCCGAGGTTTACCAGGGCCTGCAGACCGGCACCGTGAATGGCACCGAGAACACCTGGTCGAACTATGAAAGCCAGAAGGTCAACGAAGTGCAAAAGTACTTCACCGAGTCCAACCATGGCCTGATCGACTACATGGTGATCACCAACGCGAAGTTCTGGAATGGCTTGGCGCCGGATGTGCGCAGCACCCTGGAACAGATCATGGCCGAGGTCACCGTGGAGGTGAACAAGCAGGCCGAAGCGCTGAACCAGTCGGCCAAGCAGAAGATCGTCGACGCCAAGACCAGCGAAATCATCGAACTGACCCCCGAGCAACGTGCATTGTGGCGCGAAGCCATGCGCCCGGTGTGGCAGAAGTTCGAAGGCGAGATTGGGGCTGACCTGATCAAGGCGGCGGACCAGTCCAACCAGTAATCCCAGGGCATACCGAGATCCAATGTGGGAGCGGGCTTGCTCGCGAAAGCGGTGGGTCAGTCACCAGTGTTATCAACTGACAGACTGTATTCGCGAGCAAGCCCGCTCCCACATTTCGAACCGGTTTTCACCCTGAGCCTTGCATAACCCATCTCTTTTTCGCGAGGTTTTGCCATGCAAACGCTAAGGCGCGTCTGGGAGCACCTGGAGGAAGGCTTTATCGCTTTCCTGCTGGCCGCCATGACCCTGGTGACATTCGTCTACGTCATGCTCAACAACGTCTACACCCTGTTCTTTGCCCTGGCCGACAAATGGGCCTGGAGCAGCGCCTTCTTCAATGCCCTGGGCGACGGCACCATGGCCTGGGCCCAAGAGATGACCTGGAGCGTGGCGCTGACCAAGGCCATGTTCGGCTGGTTGATTTTCTTCGGCATTTCCTACGGCGTGCGCACCGCTGGACACCTCGGCGTGGACGCGCTGGTGCGGCTCACCCGGCGCCCGGTGCAGCGCTTGCTCGGCATGCTCGCCTGCCTGTGCTGCCTGGCCTATGCCGGGCTGTTCATGGTGGCCAGCTACAAGTGGGTGAGTGCGGTGATGACCGCGCATATCGGCGCCGAAGACCTCGACCAGTTCGGCATCGATGTCGGCGACATCGTGGTGATCGTGCCCATTGGCTTTGCCTTGGTCTTGATCCGCTACCTGGAAATTTTCTACCGCATCTTTACCCACCGCCAGGTCGGGTTGGGGTTGGCCGACGAGGCCGGTGAGGCCAGCAAGTTGGCCGGCAGCCATGAGGAGCGTCACTGATGGCCGTGCTCTGTCTGTTTCTGCTGTTGTTCGTGTTCATGTTCCTGGGCGTGCCGATTGCGATTGCCCTGGGGCTGTCCGGTGCGGTGTCGATCCTGATGTTCAGCCAGGACTCAGTGAGTTCCCTGGCGATCAAGCTGTTTGAAACCAGCGACGCCTATACCTTCCTGGCGATTCCGTTTTTCCTGTTGTCCGGTGCCTTCATGACCACCGGCGGCGTGGCCCAGCGGCTGATCGACTTTGCCAACGCCTGTGTCGGGCATATCCGTGGTGGCCTGGCGATTGCGGCGGTACTGGCGTGCATGCTGTTTGCGGCGCTGTCCGGCTCGTCACCGGCCACGGTGGCAGCAGTGGGTTCGATTGCCGTAGCGGGCATGGTGCGTTCCGGTTACCCCAAGGAGTTTGGTGCGGGCATCATCTGCAACGCCGGCACCTTGGGCATCCTGATCCCGCCGTCGATCGTGATGGTGGTGTATTCGGCGGCGACCGAAACCTCGGTGGGCAAGTTGTTTATGGCCGGGGTGATTCCGGGCTTGCTGCTGGGCCTGATGTTGATGATTGCGATCTACATCGTCGCCCGCATCAAGAAACTGCCGGCGCAACCCCGGGCGACGTTCCGTGAGTGGCTGAGTTGCGCACGCCGGGCGTTCTGGGGCCTGTTGCTGCTGGTGATTATCCTCGGCGGTATTTACAGCGGCATGTTCACCCCGACCGAAGCGGCGGCGGTGGCGGCGGTGTATTCGGCGTTTGTCGCGCTGTTCGTCTACAAGGACATGAAGCTGCGCGACTGCCCCAAGGTGCTGCTGGAGTCGGGGCGCTTGTCGATCATGCTGATGTTCATCATCGCCAACGCCATGCTGTTTGCCCACGTGCTGACCACCGAGCAGATCCCGCAGGAAATCACGGCCTGGGTGATCTCCGAAGGGCTGACGCCGATTGGCTTTTTGATCATGGTCAACGTGGTGTTGCTGATTGCCGGCAGCTTTATGGAGCCTTCGGCCATTGTGCTGATCCTGGCGCCGATCTTTTTTCCGATTGCAATGAAGCTGGGCATTGATCCGATTCACCTGGGCATCGTGATGGTGGTGAACATGGAAATTGGTCTGGTGCATCCACCGGTGGGGCTGAACCTGTTCGTGACCTCGGCGGTGACGGGGCTGACCCTGGGGCAGACTATTCGCGCGGCGATGCCGTGGCTGATGATTCTGTTGGTGTTCCTGATCATGGTCACCTACCTGCCGTTCATTTCCCTCGCGCTGCCGCAGTGGCTGGGGATGTGACGCCGCTGGACGGTGGGAGAGGGCAGCCCTCCCACCGCTGAGGGACATCAGACCTTGAACTGACGCAAAAGCCCATCAAGCTGTTCACTCAACCCACGCAACTGTGCACTCGCCACGCTGGATTGCTCCGCCGCCAGCGCGGTGCTGTGGGACAGCCCGGCCGCTTGGGTGACGTTCTGGTTGATGTCTTCCACCACGTGGGCCTGTTGTAGGGTGGCGCTGGCTATCGAGGCGTTCAGGCCGTTGAGGTTGTGCAGCGCCTGGCCGATGGCGGTGAGGCTTGCGCCCGCCTGGCCGGCTTGTTCAATGGTCAGTTGCGAGGCGCTGTGGCTGTCGCTGATGACCTTGACCGCCGCTTCGGAGTGGCCTTGCAGGCGCTCGATCATCACTTGGATCTCGGCGGTGGATTTCTGCGTGCGCTGGGCCAGCAGGCGCACCTCATCGGCGACCACTGCAAACCCACGGCCTTGCTCGCCCGCACGGGCGGCTTCGATGGCGGCGTTGAGGGCGAGCAGATTGGTCTGGTCGGCGATAGAGCGGATCACCTCCAATACCCCGCCGATCTGCGTGCTTTCGCTGGAGAGCGTACGGATCACCTCCACGGCCTGGCTGATGGTGGTGGAGAGTTGGTCGATCTGCTGCAAGCTGCCGTCGATATTGACCTGGCCCTGCTGTGCCTGTGCCTGGGCATCGCGCATTTCGCTGGCGGCGTGCTCGGCATTCTTGGCCACGTCCTGCACGCCGTAGGTGACTTCGTTGATGGCGGTGGCCACCAGTTCCATCTGCTGCGACTGCTGCTGGCTGCGGTCATGGGCCTGGCTGGCGTTGTGGCCCAGCTCGGTAGACGACTGGCCCAGGGCGTTCGCGCACACCTGCAACTGGCCGACCACCTGGCGCAGCTTGGCGGTGAAACTATTGAAGTGCTGGGCCAGTTGCGTCAATTCATCACGGCCGTGGGTGTCGAGGCTGTGGGTCAGGTCACTTTCGCCACTGGCAATGTTGCCCATGGCATTCACCGCCGCCTGCAACGGCTGCACGATGCTGCGGGCAATCAGCACCACCAGCACGGCCATCATCAGCGCAATGCCCAGGCCAATGGCCGAGGCTTTCCACACCTGGCCCCTGAATTCGGCCTGTACATCGTCCACGTAGACGCCGGAGCCGATAATCCAGCCCCAGGGTTCGAACAGTTGAATGTACGAGGTTTTCTCTACCGGCGCTTCGGCGCCAGGCTTGGGCCAGCGGTAGTTGACGATGCCGGCGCCCTTGGCCTTGGCCAGGCTCACGAATTCGTTGAACACCGCGAAACCGTCTGGGTCGCGAATCGCCGAGAGGTTCTGGCCGTCGAGCTTGGGGTTGGCCGCGTGCATGATCATCACGGGGGTGAGGTCGTTGATCCAGAAGTAATCATCGTGGTCATAACGCAGCCCGCGCACCGCGCTCAGGGCCTGTTGTTGCGCGGCGTCGCGGGTCAGTACGCCGGTTTTTTCCAGGTTCTGGTAATAGCTGAGTACGCCACTGGCGGTCTGCACTACGTGCTGGGTCTGCTGGCGCTTGGCCTGGTAGAGGTCGCCGTGGATCTGGTTGAGCATCAACAGCCCCAAGGCCAGCAGCATCAACACGGCGACTATCAGGATCAGCCAAAGGCGGCGGCTGATCGACATGCTGCGCAAACTGTTCATCGTCCTGTCACTCCCTGCTCTTTATAATTGTGGTGCTGCTTCGAGATTTCCGGCGTGTCTGATAGGCTTTCGGCCCGGAATCGAAAAACCTGAGTACTGCCTGATTTTTCACGGAATTTTTGCAGACCGGCGTTGAGAATCAACCGCGGGCGCTTGTGTGCGCTCGTCGTCAGTGAACTTAAAAAAGACTAAGAGGCATGCCACGCGCATGACCTTTGGAGACAGCATGGATTTTTGGACCGCCATACAGGCATTGATTCTCGGCATCGTCGAGGGGCTTACGGAGTTCTTGCCGATCTCCAGCACTGGCCACCAGATCATCGTCGCCGACCTGATCAATTTTGGCGGCGAGCGTTTCGAAGCCTTCAACATCATCATCCAGCTCGGCGCGATACTGGCGGTAGTCTGGGAGTTTCGGCGCAAGATCTTTGACGTGGTCATCGGCCTGCCGACCCAGCCCCAAGCCAGGCGTTTCACGGTCAACCTGATCATTGCCGTATTGCCCGCGGTGGTACTCGGGGTGATCTTCGCCGATCTGATCAAGCACTACCTGTTCAACCCGATCACCGTGGCCACGGCGCTGGTGGTGGGGGGCGTGATCATGTTGTGGGCTGAACGCCGCCAGCATGCGGTGCGGGCTGAGACAGTCGATGACATCACCTGGAAAGACGCCCTGAAAGTCGGCCTGGCCCAGTGCCTGGCCATGATCCCCGGCACTTCGCGTTCTGGTGCGACGATCATCGGCGGCCTGTTGTTTGGCCTGTCGCGCAAGACGGCCACCGAGTTCTCGTTCTTCCTGGCGATGCCAACCATGGTCGGTGCGGCGGTGTACTCGGGCTATAAATACCGTGACCTGTTCCAGCCCGCGGACCTGCCGGTGTTCGCCATTGGCTTTGTCACCTCGTTCATCTTCGCGATGATTGCGGTCAAGGCCCTGCTCAAGTTCATCGCCAGCCACAGCTACGCGGCGTTTGCCTGGTACCGGATCGCCTTCGGCCTGGTGATCCTCGCGACCTGGCAGTTCGGCTGGATCGACTGGACTGCGGTCAAGCCATGAGTATCCAGCACCCACGCCTGAAGGCGCTGATCTTCGTACTGCTGTGTGCCGCGCCGCTGCTGGGCTCGGCGTTGCTGTGGTATCGCGGTGAAACAGTGATCCCGTTGATGGCCTATGGCGTGGTCAGCGTGGTGGCGTTCTTCCTGTACTGGAGCGACAAGCGCAAGGCGCAGACCGAAGGCTGGCGTACCCCGGAAAACATCCTGCATGCGGTGGAGCTGGCCGGCGGTTGGCCGGGGGCGTTGATTGCCCAGCAGGTGTTCCGGCACAAGACGCGCAAGGTGTCTTACCAGGTGTTGTTCTGGGTGATTGTGCTGTTGCACCAGGTGTTCTGGCTGGACCAGCTGTTCCTCGGCGGCACCTTGCTGTCAATCCTCTAGCCGCAAGCCAATCTGCGTGCGCTTGGGCAGTTTGCTGACCACCAACTGGTGGGAGCGCTGCAACAAGCCACGCAGTTCCTCTGCGCCCAAAGGGTAGGGCGTGTTCATGATGACCCACTGCGCCCTCGCCAGGTAAGGCGCCGGGTGAATGCCCGGCCGGTCGACGTGGCCCAGGAACAATTCTTTGTCGACCTTGAAGGCCAGCGACTCCCCGCGCAGGTTCTGCAAGGCGAACATCTTGTTGCCGGCAATCGAAAACACCCGCACGCCACCCCATTTATAGTCTTCCCGTGCGCCTGGCAGGCTCAGGCAAAAACGTGCGACTTGTTCTTCTGTCATGCTCATAACAGCCGATCTCCACAGCCTTTGAAGCCTTCTTCCAGATAGTCGATCCAGGCCCGGATGGCCGGCAGCACCCCGCGCCGGTGCGGGTATACGGCCTGCAACCAGCCGCCCGGCAACGACCACTCCGGTAGCAATTGCACCAGGCGGCCATTAGCCAGTTCTTCTTCGCAGTACATCATTGGCAGCACCGTAAAGCCCACGCCCATCATTGCGCTGGCCTTGCGCACGATAAAGTCTTCGATGCCCAGGCGCGCCTCCATCACTAGCTCGTGCATGTTGCCCTGCGGGTCGATGATGCGTTGGTGCACCATTCGGTCCGCCTCGAGTGCGCCAAGGATTGGCAACTGCTTGAGGTCTTCCAGGGTTTCGACCCGCCGCTCACGCATGAAAACGGGGCTGGCCACCAGCACGGTATGCGCCTGGCGCAGGCGTTTGGTGACCAGCAACGGGTCTTCGTCGCCCAGTTCGCGTACGCGCAGCGCCACGTCAATGCCTTCGGCCACCAGGTCGACGCGGCGATTCACCAGGGTCATGTCCAACTGCACCAACGGGTGCGCGGCCAAAAAACCGGCTACCAGCTCCGGCAGGATCTGCTGGGCCAGGCCCACCGGGCAACTGACCCGCAGCCGCCCACGCGGCTCGCTGGACATGCTGGCCACGGCCTCGTCGGCCATTTCCGCTTCCAGCAGCATGGCCTGGCAGTGGCGCAAGTAGCGCTCGCCCACCGCGGTGAGCGTCAGTTGTCGGGTGGTGCGTTGCAGCAGGCGTGCACCCAGGCGGTCTTCCAGCTCGGCAATGCGCCGAGACAGCCTGGATTTGGGAATCCCGAGCAACCGGCCAGCCGCAGCAAAACCGCCGGCTTCGACGACTTTGGCGAAATAGTAGAGGTCGTTGAGGTCTTGCATGGTGGGCCTATTGTCCTGTCAGTGGGACAAACTATCGCATTTCAGGTGGCTTATCGACCATTGGTTTCATGCGTAGCATCACCACCATCTGATCGCCACTGTCGATCCCACCTCGGAGATCCATCATGAAACTCTTGCACATCGATTCCAGCATCCTCGGCGACAACTCGGCCTCCCGTCAGCTCAGCGCCGGTGTGGTCAAGGCGTGGCAAGCCGCCCAGCCGGGTGTGGAAGTGACCTACCGCGACCTCGCCAGCGAAAGCATCAACCATTTCTCCGGCGCTACTCTGGGTGCATTGGGCACTGCCGCTGAACTGCGCGATGCGGCGCAAAAGCACGAGGCTGAACTGAGTGCATCGTCGCTGGCTGAGTTTCTCGCCGCCGACGCTGTGGTGGTGGGTGCGCCGATGTACAACTTCACCATCCCAACCCAATTGAAAGCCTGGATCGACCGCATTGCAGTTGCCGGCCAGACCTTCCGTTATTCCGAAGCAGGCCCTGAAGGCCTGTGCGGCAACAAGAAAGTCATTATTGTTTCCACCGCCGGTGGCCTGCATGCCGACCAAGCCTCGGGCGCAGCCCACGAAGGTTACTTGAAGCTGCTGTTCGGCTTCCTGGGCATCACCGACATTGAGATCGTTCGTGCTGAAGGCCTGGCCTACGGTGATGAAGTGCGCAGCAAAGCCATGAGCGACGCCAACGTGCGCATCAACGAGCAACTGTTCGCCGCTGCGTAAGGCTTATGTAAATTTGCCCTGTCCTCGGTTTCATTCTGAAACCGAGCGCCTAAACTCTGTATTCTGATCGCCTGAACGCGAGCGGAGTACGGAGTTTTTTCGTTGTGGCCCAGGTTATGCAGACATCCATTCGATACCCTGGACTTTTTATTCGACAGGCCGGTTCTTGTGCAGCAAAGGTGGACATCCCCATGATGCGTCTTTGTGCTGTTTTGGTTCTTTCCCTGATTGGCGGCCTGGTTTCAGTGCACGCTGCGCCGGCACCGCACCCGCATTGGAGTGTGGGGTTTCATCGCATGAGTTTTCTCGACCCGCTGGATGCGCAGCCGATGAAAGCCATCGCGTTCTACCCCTCCACCGATGCGGAGCGCACCACCGCCTTGGGCGCCTACCATGTGGCGGCCAGCGAAGATGCCAAGGTGGCGATCGGGCGTTTCCCGATGTTGATGTTGTCCCACGGCAATACCGGCACCCCGCTGGCCCTGCATGACCTGGCCACCGCCTTGGCGCGCAAGGGCTTTGTGGTGGTGGCGGTGCTGCATCCCGGTGACAACTACAAGGACCACAGCCGCCTGGGCACCGTGAGCAATTTATATGGGCGGCCGATCCAGATCTCCCAGGCGATCACCGCCGCCTTGGCCGAGCCGATGCTGTCGCCCTTTGTCGATATCGATCAGATCGGCGTCATCGGTTATTCCGCCGGTGGCGAGACAGCATTGATTCTGGCGGGCGCCAAGCCGGATTTCGAACGTCTGCGTCGCTACTGCCACGAACGCCCCGAAGACCGCGACGCGTGCACCACCAAGGGCGAGTTGGTGGTCGATCGCGAAGACCTGCAACCCCAGGCCGACCCGCGCATCCATGCGTTAATGCTGATGGCGCCGCTGAGCTTGATGTTCGGCCGCCACACCCTGGCGGACGTGCATGTGCCGGTGCTGC
Source organism: Pseudomonas sp. AM4(2022) (assembly GCF_036346515.1). Taxonomy (NCBI): domain Bacteria; kingdom Pseudomonadati; phylum Pseudomonadota; class Gammaproteobacteria; order Pseudomonadales; family Pseudomonadaceae; genus Pseudomonas; species Pseudomonas sp. AM4(2022). Next base: position 132,969 of record NZ_JAOTNW010000013.1, on the reverse strand, counting down.
TCTACAGTGGCGATGGCGACCAGTTGGTGGCCGTGGACAAGAACGCCGCCGCCCTGGCGCGCAAGCTGCCGCAGCCACCGGATTTCAAACTGTTGGCCGGGGCCGGGCACTTCGTGTTCATGGCGCCGTGTGACAGCGATCAACTGGCGAGCATGCCAGCCATTTGCACGGATGCCGATGGCGTCGACCGCGAAGGCATCCACCGCGATCTGGTCTCTGAGGCCGGGCGTTTTTTCAGCCATACCCTGGGCGAGGCCACGCGCGCCGGCTTGCAGACCGCTGATCAGTAGGCTCGGCGCTTGAGCAGTACGGTCAGGCCGAGCGCGCTGACCGACAGCAACGCCGCGCAGAAGAAGATCCAGCCATAGCCGAGGTTCAATGCCACGGCGCCCATCAACGGCCCGGCAATCGCCAGTGCCAGGTCGAAAAACACCGCATACGCACTCAGCCCCGCACCGCGGCTGCTGTCCGGCACTTGCTTAATAGCTTCCACGCCGAGCGCCGGGTAAACCAGCGACAAACCAAAACCGGTCAACCCTGCGCCGATCAAGGCCACGCCGGTAGACGGCGCAAGCCACAACAGCGTCAGGCCCAGGGTTTCGATCAGCATGCAGGCGATGGCGGCGGTGAACCCGCCAAACCGGCTGATGGCTGAGATAAACACCAGGCGCGAGAGAATAAAACACACGCCAAATACCGTCAGGCAATACGCTGCACCGGCCCAGCCACGATTCAGGTAATACAGGGTGATGAAGGTCGTCAGCGTGCCGTAGCCAATCGAGGCCAGGCACAGGCTGGCGCCGAATGGTGCGATTCGCCCGAACACCGCCCAGAACGGCAGCCGTTCTCCGCGCACCACCGGCACCGACGGTTTATTGCGGATCAGCACCAGGCCCAACGCCGCCAGCACCGCCAGAGCAATACCCAGGCTGGTGTAGCCATAATCAGCCACCATCACCACACCCAGTGGCGCACCAATGGCAATGGCGCCATAGGAGGCGATGCCATTCCAGGAAATCGAGCGTGCGGTGTGCTCGGCGCCCACCGCGCCCATGCACCAACTGATGGTCCCCACGCCAATCAGGCCCTGGGCCACGCCCAGTAATAGGCGACCGGCGATCAGAATACCCAGGCTCAAGCTGGGCAGACTTTCCAGCAGTGTGGCGATAAAGGTCAGTACACCGCTGATCAGAATACCGGCCAGGCCCAGCACGATCGCACGTTTGGTACCGACGTTATCCGACATCCGCCCAGCCATCGGACGGCTGAGCAGTGTAGCCAGGTACTGAGAACCGATGGTCACCCCGGCCACCACGGCGCTGAAGCCCAGTTGCTCGTGCACATAGCCTGGAATCACCGCAATCGGCAGGCCGATGCAGATAAAGGCTATGAAGGTGTAGAAGACGATGGAAACGATCTGCAGGGTGATCGACAGGGAGGAGGGGGCGGCAGGCATGAATAGTCAATCGCTGGCGGGCGGTACAGCATCATGGCATATCCCGCCTGCCTGTAGGAGCGAGGGGGCGCCTACAGAGACCCCTGTGGGAGCGGGCTTGCCCGCGAAGGCGGTGTGTCAGTCACTGCATCTTTAACTGAACCACCGCTATCGCAGGCAAACCAGCTCCCACACTGGTTATGTATTGCCTATAAAATCAGCGTCTGGCACCGATTCCCTGTGGGAGCGGGCTTGCTCGCGAAGGCTGCTTGTCAGTCACTGCATCTTTAACTGAACCACCGCTATCGCAGGCAAGCCAGTTTCCACACTGTTCATGCATCGCCCATAAAATCAGCGCCCGGCACAGTGCGGATGCAAAAAGCCCTGTCACAGGGACAGGGCTTTTTCTTGCAGCTTGTAGCTTGCAGCTAAGTGCGGCTCTTAGAACACCACACCCTGGCTGCGCAGGTAGTCGTCATAGGTGCCGCTGAAGTCGATCACGCCGCTAGGGCTCAACTCGATAATGCGGGTGGCCAGGGACGATACGAACTCACGGTCGTGGCTGACGAAGATCAGCGTGCCCGGGTAGTTCTCCAGCGCCAGGTTCAGCGCCTCGATGGATTCCATATCCAAGTGGTTGGTCGGTTCGTCCATGATCAATACGTTCGGCTTTTGCAGGATCAGCTTGCCGAACAGCATGCGACCTTGTTCGCCACCGGAGATCACTTTGACCGATTTCTGGATTTCGTCGTTGGAGAACAACATGCGGCCCAGGGTGCCACGAATCATTTGCTCGCCTTGGGTCCACTGGCCCATCCAGTCGAACAGGCTCACGTCGTCTTCGAAGTCGTGAGCGTGGTCCTGGGCGTAGTAGCCCAGCTCGGCGGCGTCGGTCCACTTGATGCTGCCGGCGTCCGGGGTCAGTTCGTTGACCAGGGTGCGCAGCAGGGTGGTTTTGCCGATACCGTTAGGGCCGATGATCGCCACGCGCTCGCCCGCTTCAACCTGGAAGCTGAAGTCCTTGAACAGCGGCTTGCCGTCAAAACTTTTGGCCATCTTTTCGACCATGACCGCCTGGCGGTGCAGCTTTTTGTTCTGCTCGAAACGGATGAACGGGCTCACACGGCTCGATGGCTTGACCTCGGCCAGCTGGATCTTGTCGATCGCCTTGGCACGGGAGGTGGCCTGCTTGGCTTTGGAGGCGTTGGCCGAGAAGCGGCTGACGAAGGATTGCAGTTCGGAGATCTGCGCTTTCTTCTTGGCGTTGTCCGACAGCAATTGCTCGCGGGACTGGGTCGCCACGGTCATGTACTCGTCGTAGTTGCCGGGGAACAGGCGCAGCTCGCCGTAGTCCAGGTCAGCCATGTGGGTGCACACGCTGTTCAGGAAGTGACGGTCGTGAGAGATGATGATCATCAGGCTGGAGCGCTGGGTGAGGATGTTTTCCAGCCAGCGGATGGTGTTGATGTCCAAGTGGTTGGTCGGTTCGTCGAGCAACAGCACTTCAGGATCCGAGAACAGCGCCTGGGCCAGCAATACGCGCAGCTTCCAGCCTGGGGACACTTCACTCATCGGGCCGAAATGCTGTTCCAGGGGAATACCCAGGCCCAGCAGCAGCTCACCGGCGCGGGATTCGGCGGTGTAGCCATCCATTTCGGCGAACTCGGTTTCCAGCTCGGCCACGGCCATGCCGTCTTCTTCACTCATTTCCGGCAGCGAGTAGATACGGTCGCGCTCGGCCTTGACCTTCCACAGCTCCTCGTGGCCCATGATCACGGTGTCGAGCACGGTGAATTCTTCATAGGCGAACTGGTCCTGGCGCAGTTTACCCAGGCGCACATTCGGCTCGAGCATGACCTGGCCGCCGGACGGGTCGAGGTCGCCACCGAGGATTTTCATGAAGGTCGACTTGCCGCAACCGTTGGCACCGATCAAACCATAGCGGTTGCCGGCGCCGAACTTGACCGAGACGTTCTCGAAGAGCGGCTTGGCGCCGAACTGCATGGTGATGTTAGCTGTGGAGATCAATTACCTTACCTATCAATGGGTTAGAGCTGGTCTTTTTTGCCTGATACCGATTTGATACCAATCTGGAGCTTTTCCAGCTCCCCCCAGTCTGAGCTTGAGTTGAGCCAACGCGCATACGTCGTCAGCAACATTTGGACGCTGTGGCCGAGCTGCTGAGCGATGAATGCGGGGTTCATGTTGGACATTAAGCATATTGTCGCATAAGTATGACGGCAGTTGTACGGCGGCCGATGAGGCAGCGCTAAAGCCTTCAGCGCTGGCCTCCACTGTTTGTGCAGGTCCGACGTCTGTTTGATGTACTCGCTGTTCTTCGAAGGCGGGAACACGTAGGGCGTTGTTTTGATCTTGCCGATGCCGTTTGCACGACGCTCTGCGTATTGACGGGCGAACTCGAGCGCGTGCAGCGCTCGTTCATTCAGCAGAACAAAGCGGACCTTGTTGGTCTTGGTTCGCTCCTCGACGAGGCCAAGCGCTACGGTGCGGCAGACATGTACCTGGCGTTTCACCAGGTCGACAGCATCCCAGCGCAACGCCGCGACCTCCGACAGCCGAAGCCCCGTGAAGAATGCGAACTCAAAGAATGCGGCATAGATCCCGCTGGGCCAGTGCGTTGTCTGGTACAGGTGGGCAATGATGCGGTTCGCTTCATCCAAGGAGAACGGGCTGATCTCCTTTCGCGATCGCTTGGGTCGGTCTATCGTCGCGGCCGGGTTCTTCTTGATCAATTCTTCAGCTACTGCTGCTTCCAGAATCGTCGACAGTTTGACCAGGGCGTTACGCCGAACACCTGGCGATGTCCACTCCGTGGCCGCAATGATGCGGCGAAGGAGTGTGGTGGTGATTTGATCTATGCGGATCAATGCCAGTGGCGGAATCCAGTACAGATTCAGTGCACCTTTGTAGTTGTTGCGCGTGCCGGTTGTGATGACTCGACCATCAAGCCAAAGCTGCGCGTATTCGTGAAAGGTTGGAATGCTGTTCAGCAGAACGGCCGAGCCGGGGAACAGCTCGGCGTACTTGGTATCATCCAGGAGACCGAGCTTGATCAGGCTTTTTACTTGATCGCGTAGTTGGGATGCAGCTTTAATGCCTTTCTGCGTCGCGGGGTAGGGGAGCGTTTCGCATCTGCGGACCCCGTTCCAAGTAAAACGAATCCTGAGGGATTTGCGGAAGAGTTCCACTCCACTGGGCAAATCCATTGTGCTTCTTGCCATTCCTCGTACCTTCTTTTGCTATACATAATGCGATGTCCCTGCTTGTTCCAGACCCCTTCAGGTATCTGTTTGCGTGCGCGGCGCGTCGCAAGAGCCCTAGACGAAATGCCTAGGAAATGGGCCATAACTTCCTCCGACACCTTATCTACGTCAGGGTGAGGTACGGATTCCAAACTGCTATTAGTCATTTCCTTAACCCTCCCTTCGGTGTGAGTTAGATGCTTCTTCCAATGAGCTCGGGGCCGGACGTTCCGTCCGTTGCGTCTGAGGGAAAAGTAACCACATCACGTAGCCTCCACAGTAAATTGGTTGGCGGTGCCGAGTGGTTGTCTTACTAAGCTGCCCTGGATTCCTGTTTGCAGCTGCGCAGCCATTGCAAGTGCCTGTTCGCGCAGTGATCGGGCATCACGCTCGAGCTTCTTGCCGGTACGAAAGGCGCTAAAAGTTTCGGCGGCGATCCGCAGCAACTCGCCGATGGCAACCAGCGTCTGGTGCTCGGCCGGGCCAAAGAGGGGGGGTGCTTCAAGTCGTTTGCAGGTTTGTGCCAAGCGAGTGTGATCGGCCCGGATGAACTGCAGGGAGGCCCGAAGCTCGCGGATGGTTTTGGCGCTTGCGGCGCGTTGGATGTCTTCACCCTCGCGCAGGCCGGTCTCCAGGCCATCGCTGCGGCCTATGATGTAACCGCCCCAGAGCAGCACGGCGGCCAGAGCTATCAGGATGATCAGTGCACCGATTTGTATTGTGGTCATCATGTGGTGTGCTCCTAGGATTGTCATCGGCTGGTGGTGACAGCCGTCAGTGGTGTGGGGGCCGTTTGGCGTTGGCCGTCCTGCTGGCGTTGCATGTCTTCATCAGCCTTGTAGGCGCGGATGTCGATCAGCGAGGCAACATGGCGGATGTGCGCGTACTTCAGCGCCTTGCGGCTGGTATCCAGCGTGGTTATGGGAAGCTGGATCCGGCCGCTGTTGATCTCCGTCACGAACGACTGCTCGTTGAGATTGCGAAAGTACTGCTCGCGGACTTTTTCTAGCGGGATCAGGACGTCACCGAAGATTCGATAGAGCAGTTCGACGGTGGCCGATTCAGGCGCCGGATGAAGGCGAAGCGGGTTCTGTGCAGCGTTACTCATGGACTTGTCGAGCCTCCTTGCGTTGTTGTCGTGCCGGGTGGTTCCAGGCGTTCAGGCAGTGGCGTCTGGTCAGCTCGCGCAGATGTTCGGGCACTTCGAGGAGCGCGGCGTTGCGCTCCTCGCGTGTGCGCATGGCAACGATCTGGCGGGCGTACTCCCTAGGCCACGTCACGGCGATCTGCCGGGATGGCAGGAAGATCGATGTCCAACTGCTCGGCCAGCCAGCGGATGCCGGCTTGCATGACGCGGGTCGACTGGCTGTACTGCATTCCGCATTTTTCGTCATACCAGGGGCTGTCCTTGACACGCAGGTACGCTTTGTCGCGCTTCGGGTTCGCTGGCAGGTTTCCCTTGAGCAAACCTTTTTCCCGCATGAGAGCGATCAGTTTGGGACGAGTGAGGCCGAGTTGTGTGGCTGCTTGGGCGAGGGTGCGTTCCATATCTCTCTCCTATGCTGCGTGCGCAGCTGGAGTGGCCGCTGCAGCAAGGTGATTAATGGACTCAATGACCTTTGCGTAGATCTCGGCATCGGAGTCATACAAGGTGAAGCAGCGCGTATGCGGACTCTTGTTGCCGATGCTCAAGATCGCGGTGACGCCGCGGCGTGTATGAGTACGATGCAGCGCCACATGCAGCGGAAGTTCAAAACCCATGTCGAGGCTCAGCACGCCGCCGGTGTGCACCAGTTCGAACAAGCGCTGCTTGTCCTGGGCTTCAAAGCGACCGTATTGACGATCGGCATGTGGGAGATGCACCAGATCGCTGGAGTTGCTCGCGTCGAACGGACCGTTGGCAATCTCTTCAATAAAGTCTGCCAGTTTGAGGTGCATCTTCTTGTCGTTTGGCAGGGTCAGCGTGTGGCGTTCGCTGCCCAGCTCCACGACAAAAGTGCTTACCACTGCGCCGCGCTCAGCCTTGAGACGGAATGCCAGGCATTCACGCTTCGGTGCTGTGCGCAGGACGTGGTTGAAGGTCTCGGTTAGGTTGACCTGGGCGTTAAGCAACTGCAGCGTGCGGTTGTCGATCTTGTACTTGATCATGCTGCGTGCCCTCCACCGTTCGGATCGATAGGAGAGGGCTGGCAAGACTTGGCGACAAGCTTTGGTTTGCTGTTATGAATGACGACCAGACAGCCCGTGGCGAGCTGCAGCTGTTCGATCAGTTTGCGATTGCTGACGCATGCAGGATGGACATGTAGGGATGCGGTGGCGCGCATGGTGATGCCTCACTGTGGTTGGAGAGTGAGGCAGGTAAACAATCTGTTTGGTTTTTGGTCAACACATTTTGTTTGGTGTCAGATCAGAGAGGGGCCTTTCAATGGACGTATTGATGACCACCAAAATATGCGGCCAAGAATTACCACCCGTTGAGCCATGATCTGATCGAAGTCATAGTCTTCGTCAGCGTATTCCTGTGAATTGAAGCTCCTCATCTTGATGCCGTTGGCAGTACGTTGAAGAAACTTAATCCGAAAATGCCCGTCGTGGTCGATTGCGTACATTTCGCCATCGACGATTCGCGTCATTCCCGTATCAATGCCGACTGTCGCTCCCGAAAGAATCAGTGGGTGATTACTGTTCCCGCTGTTGGTGGCAAATACAGCGTTTGAGGGATCTACTCCGCAAGTCCTCATCGTAGCTCGTGAAAAACGAAGCTTGGGTCCAGCGATCTCCTGAACCTCTGTACGCGCAACCTTTCCAGGTCCAGAGGATAACTCCACTTCCTTGTACAACCTTAGCTCCACCTCGTCATTGTCTATTGGTGTTTCTGAGTCCCAAGGAGCCATTGGCTCCAGCACGTAAAGCGGCGAATCGTTAGCAGCCGGGCGTAATGGGTTTCGCTCAGTGCTCTTGGTCCGCATTGGTACATCTTTCCCTTCTAGCCACTCGCGCTCCACGACAAGTGTCAGCGCAACTTCGCCGACCATGTACGCGGGGACGCCCCTAGCTTTCCAGTTCGTGATGTTCTGGTCGTTCTCGAGATCGAGAATTCGAGCGAGCTGGGCCCCCGTCAATCCGGAGTCTTCGAGCGCTTCACGGAAGCGTTGGCCTTTGAGGTTTTGCGTTTGTTTACTCATAAACAGAATGTTACAGCGCTTGCATTCAGATGATAACAAACGTAATGCCTGGTCTTGCCGTTCAATTTGTTTGGTATGGATAACGTCATGAGTACACCTGCTCAGATATTCGATTTAGTACTGCAGGTTGCTGAGGCCTCCGGCAAAAGCCCTTCCCAGCTTTCGCGAGAGTGCAAAATCAGCCCTCAGAGATTCTTTAATTGGCGTCGGCGAGGTATTCCAGTCGCACAGGTTCGACATCTATCGAAAGCACTTTCTGGAGCGCTGCTACCTCATCAGCTTAGGCCGGATTTACCCGAGATATTCCCAGCCGAATCCGACGTTGAAATATAAGCTGCATAGAAAAAAGGCGACCCAAGGGTCGCCCAGTTTCTCCCGATAGCATCACCACAATGCTATCGGGTCGCGATGTCAGAAGGCGAGCACACCACATGCCGCCGACCTTCATCGCGTTTCCAAGGCTCGGAAGCCTTGGTGTTGCTGCCGTTCTTACCACAGAGCTGGCAGCTGTTGCGCCAGGGGTGAACAACGGATTGTTCGCCCCGGCACGGTGCCGGTGTTGGTCTTACGAACCTAGCCGGCGTTTGGGCCTCTCCAGACCACGCGGCAAATGTATCACCAACTTCTGTCGCGCGGCACTGGCAACTTTTAGGATTAATGCCATGAGCCGTATCGCTCTGAGTTCTCTGGAACGGGCGCAGCGGGAAATCCTGCCGCTCGATTTAGCGCTGTACCACGCCGCTCGCGATTACCCGGGCGGCGCTGCTGCCATTGCAGCCACCACTGGCCGTAACCCGACCACGCTGCAGCACAAATTGTCGCCGACCCATCCGAGCCACTCCATCAATATTCAGGAGTTCGGCGAGATCCTCGAACTGACCAAGGATCGCCGCATTCTCGATGCGGTGCATGCGCTGGTCGGTGACACGATCTGGCAGGAGCTGGCCGACACCTACACCAACGACATGCCCGAGACCCTGACCACGGGGATCGCCGAATACTTCCGTCAGGTCGCCGACTTGGCCGAGACCTGGGCCAAGAGCATCGGCGACGGTGTGGTGACTGATCAGGAACTGGCGGCGATTCGCCTGCAGGTGTTCCGGGGTATTCAAGGTCTGCTGGGTTTGTTCAACCGCGCCACCTACGTCAACCAGACGACGCGAGGTGCTGACCGTGGCTGACATCGCCGATTTCGCTAACGACCTGGTGCAGGAACGCATCGATCAGGCCATGGCGGCGCGCAGCGCTGCCAAAGCCGAAAGCGCTGCCCATTCCTTGCTGTTCTGTGAAGCCTGTGACGATCCGATCCCGGAAGCACGCCGCCTGGCTCAACCGGGTTGCTCGCAATGCATCAGCTGCCAGTCCCTCTCTGAGCGGGGGATTCAGCATGCTCGATGAAGTGTTGGGGCAATTCGCCGATTACGGTCTGGAGCCGGCGCAACCGCTGGTGTTCGGCAAGCTGACCCGCTGCAAGACTTCGCAGGACAAGGGCAAGGAAAAGAACGGCTGGTACGTGGTCCACGAGCAGCGCACGGAGAAGGGCGACACGCTGATCTTCGGCGCTTTCGGTGACTGGCGTTCGGGCGAGACGCAGAAGATCAAGGTCAAGGCCGGGCGCATGTCGCCGGAAGAGCGCGAAGTGATGCGCGCTCGCCAGGAAGAAGCCAAGCGCCGCGCCGCCGAAATCGCAAGTAACGCTGCGCGGCGGGCCGCGAAAAGGGCGCAGGGTTTATTCGAGCGCATGCCGACCACAGGCCGTAGCGACTACCTAGACCGCAAGCAGATCGTTGGTATCAAGGTGCGTTACGCGCCGCGTACCGGTGCGGTGCTGGTCCCGATGAACAATGCCCGTGATCAGATCATGGGCCTGCAGGTGATCTTCCCGGACAAGCAGGAAGATACCGGCCGTGACAAATCCTACTGGCCATACGGGATGGCGAAGGAGGGCACCTTTCACCTGCTCGGTCCGCACCCGGTACCGGGTGAACCGGTGCTGGTGTGTGAGGGTTACGCCACCGGCGCCAGCCTGCACATGGCGACATCGCTGGCCGTGGCCGTAGCCTTCGATGCCGGTAACTTGCTGGCCGTGTGCAAGGTCATGCGCGAACGCTTCGCCGGCTGCCCGCTGATCATCTGCCGCGACGATGACTGGAAGACCACCAAGCCCAACGGCGATGCCTGGAATCCAGGTGAGGAGAAGGCGAGCAACGCCGCGTTGATCGTCGGTGCCCAGGTCGTTGCGCCGATCTTCTCTGTCGAGCGTCACGAGAAGTGGACCGACTTCAACGATCTGCACGTCGCCGAAGGCCTCGACGCGGTTCGCCGACAAGTGCTCGCTGTGGTCCGCCCACCCGCTGCCGGTGGCTGGAAAGATCAACTGGCCCGCAGTGAAAGCGGCGCCTTGATCGCGCACATGCAGAACGTCGAACTGATCCTCGCTCACGACGAGCGCTGGGCCGGGGTGATCAGCTACTGCGCTTTCAGCTCGAAGATCGTCAAGCTGCGTGCGGCGCCTTATGGCGGTGGCACCGGGGAGTGGGCCGACATCGACGACGTGCGCGTCATGAAGTGGCTCGCACAGCAGTACAACCTGCGTGTGAAGTCCTCGCACGTGATCGAAGCGGTCAGCGTCGTGGCCCACGACCACGCGTTTCACCCGGTGCGTGAGTACCTGAAAAAACTCGAATGGGATCGCGTGCCGCGCCTCGAGCGGTGGCTGACGGACGTCATGGGCGTGAAGGCAACCGACTACACGTCCAAGGTCGGCAAACGCTGGATGATTTCGGCTGTGGCGCGAGTGATGAAGCCCGGCTGCAAGGCTGACTCGGTCATGATCCTCGAAGGCGTACAAGGCGCCGGTAAGTCGACCGCGATGAGCGTGCTTGGCGGTGAGTGGTTCATGGACACGCCGTTTGCCCTTGGCGACAAGGACGGCTTCCAGGCGATTCGCGGCAAGTGGATCGTCGAGCTGGGCGAGCTGGACAGCTTCAACAAGGCCGAGAGCACCAAGGCCAAGCAGTTCTTCTCGGCGTCCACCGACACGTACCGCGAAAGCTATGGCCGCAGAACGTTGGACGTGCCACGCCAGTGTGTCTTCGTCGGTACCACCAACCAGAACGAGTACCTCAAGGACGCCACCGGCAACCGTCGTTATTGGCCGGTGGCCTGTACCAAGGTCGATGTGGCGTTGCTGCGCGAGATCCGCGACCAGTTGTGGGCCGAAGCGATGTTCTGCTTCGAGGCTGGCGACCTCTGGTGGGGAACGCGAGAGGAAGCGCCGATGTTCAGCGAGGAACAGGACGAACGCTTTGTGGTGGACGAATGGGAAACGCCAATCCTGACCTGGCTTGAAGAGTCGCAGATCGGCGAGACCACCACCGGTAGTGAGGTGATGAGTCAGGCGCTCAAGCTCGATCCCGGTCATTGGGGCAAACCCGAGCAGATGCGTGTGGGTGCGATTCTGCATCGACTGGGGTGGCGACGGTTTCGTTTGGGCGCCCTGAGCAAGAGCGGCCAGCGGCCGTGGGCGTACAAAAAGCCGGAGGGTTGGGGCAGGGCGCCTGCGCTGGAACAATCTGAGTTCGAGGAGCCGTGCTTCGATGATTAAGGCAATCGATATGGCCCTCAAGCAATGGGCGCAGGAGCTGCACAGCGATGAAGTGGCTGCCGGTTACTCGGGCGGCAACATGGTCGCGATGATGATGGAGAGCGGTGGTCAGCTTGTGCGCGGAAGGCGCGGGAGCAGGGTGCCGCTGGAGGCCTCCCTGGACATCGAGCGCATCGTCAAGAAACGCCTCGATCCTGAGTTGATGTCGGTGGTCCAGGTGCATTACTTCCAGCCTGATGCGCCTTTGACTGCGCGTCTGGCCGAGAGCGGCTGCACACGCAACCTCTACTACCAGCGCTTGCATGACGCTCACATCGTGGTCGAGCACTTCCTCCTGGGGGAAGCGGCTTGATCGTGGGCATTACTCTGGCTCACGCCGTCCCACTGGCCTGCCTCCGTCCCACCGCTTTTTGCGGTGGTGGGACGGGCGCAGGCCCCATCGTTGTTGGGATGTCCCACCGTCCCACCTTTTTCATGCCTCCCGCCCGTGTATGCGTAGCGGGGATCAATGCGCGTGTTCACGCGCACGCGTGTTTTTAAATATTCTCTCTATACACGAGAAAAGAAAGATAAAAGTAGGACGGTGGGGCAAAGCCCCAATCTGCGGAGCTTTCAGACGTCCCACCTTGTTTTGAGAAGGTGGGACGCATGGGACGCCAGAAAAGTAAAAGACAGCCGGGAAAGATATTCACCGACATTCGCCAGCCGTTCACCGGACGTAAGCTACACATTCACCGGATGGCATTAAAACGGTCTTGCTGCCACCAGAATCGACCTGTAAAAAGGGGCCATCTTCGATGGGTGCGACCGCAAAGCGCGGCAGGCCACCCACCACCTGACCCGGCCATTGCGCCGGGTCTTTTTGTTTAAGGGGCAGGGCAATGACGAACGAGCAACAGGCACTGGCAGAGATGCCGATCTGGTTGGTGATTGCCTTATCCCTGGTTGGTGGTGTGTCTGGCGAGATGTGGCGCGCCGACAAGGACGGGGCGCGAGGCTGGGCGTTACTGCGGCGTCTCGCACTTCGGTCCGGTGCCTGCATCGTCTGCGGCGTGTCAGCGATGATGTTGCTGTTCGGCGCAGGCCTGTCGATCTGGACGGCGGGCGCCTTGGGTTGCCTAACTGCAATGGCCGGTGCGGATGTCGCCATCGGGTTGTACGAACGCTGGGTGGCCAAGCGGCTGGACCTGAATGAGGCCGAACCGAAGGCATGTGCTGGGCAGGCCGGGTGGCGCTCCGATTTTACGGGTCCTCCCCAAGGGCCGCCCCCTACACGGGTTATCGAACTCGCGGAATCTCTCTAGCTGAAACCTTTGCAGGGATGTCCGTCTTTCCAAAGGGATGGGGGTAGGGCATGGCACTCGGATGCCGAGTCGATTGACCGGACCGGGCAGAAAACCGCCGGGGACCCTGTGGACTTTCGAAGGGTACGGGGTCGGAAACCCGCGGGATCGCGTTAGTGGCAGGCCCGCCAGCTTACTGAAATTTCAGTCATTGAAATATTGAAAGGACTTAGTGAAAACCGCCGAAAAGCTGGGCTCCGCTGCCTATGTAGCATCTTGTGATGCTGATCAAAACTGATGCGCATTGCTTTAGCAGTCAAGCATCGCATATCCGCGAGCAGTCAAGGCTTTTGAAAGCTCACGCAGTCTTTCTGCCTCGTTTTGCAGCAGGCCAATGATGTCGACGACATCCTTGGCCTCGGTGATAGTCAGTTTGCGTAAGATGCCTAACAGGTCAGTAGCACAGCTTTCACTCACCGAAGCCGATTCGATTAGTCTAAGCTGCAAAATTTGGATGTCATGTAAAGGATCCATCGAGTTGGCCTTCGTTGGGGGAGTCTTGATACTTGGTTGCTCACGATTCTCAGGGGCATGGCATGGCGAGGGGAGGCCAATAATATTGCTCTGAATTTGAAATAGGCAATCTCGACTCACGGTGTTGTGTTTTAGTGACTGTTACTCCGGTATTAACCTGGCCTGGTGTAACAGTATTCCCAGTTCGAACTTACCGCACAGTGAGTGTTTTAGTCAGGCTTTCTCCGAGTGCAGGCATATCCCAAATAACTATGAATCCGAATTTGATGATGCTGGGGACAGGGCAGTAACGGGAGAGGCATCGTTGATTAGGTGGATCAACTCACTTAGCTGCGCCTCGGCAATAATCAGTGAGGCAGCGCTTTTGCTCAACTCTTCCTCCCGTTGATCTAACATGGCTTCGCGGATAGTCAAGTCGCGGTCAAGACGCTCCTGCTCAAGCCGAGCACCATAGATCTCCTCGTGTTTGCTCTGCAGTGCCTCTTTATGGTTACTTAGGTTCGTCATGAGTGTCTGCAAGCTTTGTTCAATACGCGATACGGTATTTTGGGTCATTGGATCGGTTTCCTCGGATGCTTCCAGGGAGATAGTTGGCGCTACGTTGGTCATAACGGATGTCGGAGAAGCAGCGAGGTCATTTCGGGAGCTCTTGTTCAAGGGCGGAGAGGGAGCCTGACGATTGTTGTCTTCATATTGGTTCAGGAGGGTCAGTTTCGAGTAGTAGTCGGTGCACTCCAGTTCGATATGTATATCCGGTGTCGAAGTTTCCATGGTTTTTTGTATAAAGGGTCCTGCCGACGGTTGAAAATTCAGCAACTTTTCCACCCATGCTTCGTTAACCTTCAATGAACGATGGGTGTGTACATCTCCCGGAATAATGCGGGCATCTAGTAGATCAAGAATTTGATAGCTCCCATCTCTCATCCCGGATGCCGAAGCCAAGGCGTCGCTAATAATGCTTTTGAGGGTTTGTGCCGCCATCTTGAAGTCGATCGGGGACACGCAGGCCATGAGCAAGTCGTTCTGGTCATCACGCAATGAGGCTACATAGATCCGTGCCAGACCGCCGCCAAGCTTTTCATTGAGGCTGTAAACCACATACTTCCTGTCAGCCCCAGTCGCCGAAAAGCCGCACAACAAGACAGCGTTAAGCGGTTCACCATCGGAATTCGTAACGGTGATTGTTCTAAACTTCATGGTTTCGCGGCTCCGGGATTGGACGAAAATCTGGAATGACAGACCGCAAAGAATAGCGAGTGAGGGTGCTGTCCTATGTAGGACAAAGCGCCAACAGCCTCGGATAATTCATCGCGACCCACAGACTGATCTGGTATTCGCTTGCCCCGGTTCAAATCAATCAATCAGCGGTTTATGTTCCGGTCTCAACGACCGTCTCTGCAAACGCGAAGCGGAAAATCGTCCAGCGAACCGGAAGCCATGATTGATATTTCGAAGCTGACAAAACATTTCTCAGGGAATGTTGCTGTAAACAATTTGTCGTTCCGAGTTGCCACGGGGGAAGTGCTGGGGGTACTTGGCACCAACGGTGCGGGTAAATCTACTACCCTGCGCATGCTCACAGGCCTGATAAAACCGACGTCGGGAACTGTCACCGTGTGCGGATTCGATATCAGCCGACATACTCGCCAGGCCCAGCGTCTGGTGGGTTATTTGCCCGAAGGTAATGCCTGTTATGGCGATATGAGCGTGCAGGGTTTTCTTGGGTTTATTGCCAAAGTACGCGGTTATCGTGGCGCCGAAAGGAAGCAGCGGGTAGCGCAGATGCTCGATCGGTTCGAGCTGGGTTACGTGGTCACGGACCGCATTGATACTTTGTCCAAGGGCTTCAAACGTCGGATTGGACTGGCGCAAGCCATGTTGCATGACCCTAAAGTGCTGATTCTCGATGAACCCACCGACGGCCTTGATCCGAATCAAAAGCGCCATGTGCGCGGGCTCATTTCTGAACTCGCCAAGGACAAAATTGTAGTGATTTCGACGCACATACTGGAAGAGGTCACTTCCTTGTGCAGTCGTGCTCTGGTCATCGACGGCGGTCATTTATTGGCGGACAACACGCTGGAGCAACTGCAGAGCCGCTCCCGTTATCATCAGGCCGTGACACTGTTCGGTCACCATCCACTGGACTTGCTGGCGCTGGCGGTACTGCCGGGAGTCGCCGGTATCGAGGCTGGTCCCGAAGTGCATAGCGTGAAGGTGCTAGCCCGGGACGGCGCAGTGATTCTTCCGGCGATCAATGCCTTGGTCTTTAGCAAAGGTTGGCAAGTGCGGCGCCAGGAAGTGGAGCGGGGAGGACTTGAGGAAGTGTTTCGAACCCTGACACGGGAGCGCGCCGCATGAGAATGTTGCCGCCGATTATTCAGCGCGAGTTCTGCAGCTACTTCGCCACGCCAACCGCGTACCTGTTGATGATGACGTTCCTGGTGCTGTGTGGCGTATGCACATTTTATCCCGGTGGGTTTTTTGAGCGAAACCAGGCGGACCTGGCGCCGTTTTTTGCCTACCACCCATGGATATATCTACTGCTGATGCCAGCCTTGGCGATGCGCCAATGGGCTGAAGAGCGAAAGTCCGGCACCATTGAAATTTTGATGACTTTGCCGTTGACCCGTTTCGAAGTGGTGGTCGGCAAATATCTCGCGGCCTGGTTGATTGCCGCACTGATGTTGCTGCTGACTGTTCCAATAGTGCTCACAGTCAATTACCTGGGCGAGCCGGACAATGGCGCTATTTTGTGCGGTTATCTGGGAAGTTGGTTACTGGCCGGCGTTTACCTGGCGATCAGCGGCTGTATGTCTGCACTCAGCAGGAGTCAGGTTGTCGCTTACTTGATGGCGGCCATGGTTGGCTTGTTGTTCATTGCCAGCGGTTCAGCTCCAGTGCTGGACCTGCTCAAACAATGGGCGCCGATGGCGTGGCTTGATGTGAGCGCATCTATGAGTTTCCTCGCACGGTTCGGCTCGATCAGCCAAGGTGTCATAGCTCCTCGAGACCTGATTTATTTCTTCGGTCAGATCGTCGCTTGGCTGGCCGCGACGGCGTTGGTCGTCGATCTGAAGAAGGCTTCGTAAGCCATGGACTTGAGACGTGTACGTTACGTCACGCTGTGCCTGAGCGGAGCAGCCTTGACGATTCTGACCGGCAGTCCCGGTGTCGGTACCTCTCTGGACGAGCCACGGCTGGATCTGACCGAGCAGCAACTGTTCACCTTGAGCCAGGGTAGCCGGCAGATTATCGAGCAGCTTGCCGGTCCGACGGATCTCTATCTGTTTTTTTCCAGCGAGGCGGCCAAAGAGCTGCCTGTTTTGCGCAGCTATGCCCGACGCGTCGAGGCGCTGCTCAGGGAATATGAGCGTCAGAGCCATGGCAAGCTGAAACTGCATCTGATAGATCCGCAGGCATTCTCCATCGAGGAAGATCGCGCACGTGAATTTGGATTGGATGCGATTCCATTGGGGGCAGTCGGAGGGCAGGTGTTCTTCGGATTGGCGGCGGTCGATGAACACCAGCATACACAACGCATTCCATTGTTTTCTCTGGATGAGCAGGCGTTCCTGGAGTACGAAATCAGTCGCTTGTTACAGGCACTGGACAAGCCGGAGAGGGCGCCCATCGGCTTGTTGTCCTCGCTTCCTTTGGCAGGTGGCTTCGATGAGCAGAGTCGACGCACTTTACCGCCCTGGTTCGTGCTCGATGAGATCCGAAAGGCCTTCGATGTGCAGGAGTTGAGCGGCGAGATTGAGCAAATTCCTGCAGATCTCACTGTACTCATGTTGGTGCACCCCAAGCGACTCACCCACAACAGCCAATTGGCGATCGATCAATTCGTGCTGCGGGGCGGCCGATTGCTGCTGTTTGTAGACCCATATAGCGAGCAGGATCACGGTGAGCAGTACTTCGGCATTCCCAGCAAAGACAAATCGTCTGATCTGGCGCCATTGTTACGGGCTTGGGGGGTGCGCCAGGTGCCTGGCAAGGTGCTGGGCGATGGTCACTACGGGCAGTTCGTCAATCTCAAGGACGGCACCGATCCGGTGTGGCAACCGACGGCACTCGCATTGCCTGCATCGGCGATGAATCAACAAGACGTTACGACGGCCGGCCTGCAAAGCATCAACATGACCACGGCAGGAATTCTTGAGCCACTGGAAGGTGCGCGCACTACATTCAGCCCTTTGTTGCGTGGCTCCGAGTATTCGATGCCGTTCAGCACGGCGCGCTTTGACCAAATGAAAGATTCGGGCGAACTAGCGCGGGAAATGAAACCGTCAGGCGAGCGCTTCACCCTCGCGGCCCGGTTGCAAGGCCCGACGCAGTCGGCGTTTCTGACTGAGGTGCAGGGCAAGCCTGGAGCAATTACCTCGACTGAAAACATTAATGTGATTGTGGTAGCCGACACCGATCTGCTCAGCGACAACCTTTGGGTTGACTCTCAAGGCCGTATCAACGAACCCGTAGCCTGGGCCGACAACGGTGTGTTTGTGCTCAATGCACTGGACAGCCTGACCGGCACTGATGCCTTGATCAATTTACGCTCCCGTGGGCACTACAGCCGCACGTTCACCACTGTGGAAGTCCTCCAGCGACAAGCTCGGCAGCGATTTCGGGACATGAGCGACACGTTGCAGAGCAAGCTCGATGAAACCGAACGACAGTTGTCGTTGTTGCAATCCGAGAATCAGGACGATGCCGGTCTGAGCGCCAATCAGCAAACGGAAATCGACCGTTTCATTCAGGAAAAAACCGCCCTTGCGAGTGAGATGCGCGCGGTGGCCAGGCAATCGAATCTGGAGGTGGAGACGTTAGGGGCGCTGCTCAAAGCCATCAATATCGGTCTGGTGCCCGGTGTGCTGACGTTGCTTGTTCTCTGCCTGTGGGGTGCTCGGAGGTTGTGGCGCCGTGGACGATGACAAACGATTTTAAGGTTTTTCACGAATTACCCCGGCGCAACTGCGCCCTTAAGCTATCGAACCGACGATCTTGATGGCGCGCAATAACATGCGCATTTGTCAGGAGTAGATCCTCGCCCGGTGCTGTCGCTTATCGAATGGCATCACTACGACGAAATGTTGCCCATGCCAACCACACCGAATATGGCCTGGCAGCGTGGATCTACACCACTAACCTCAAGCATGCGATGGCGACCACAGACAAGCTTTAAGCCGGCTCTGTCTGGATTAACCGTTATTCAAAAATTACTGATGGCACGGCCTTCGGCGGTTACAAAAACAGCGGCATCGGACGTGAATTCTGTCGCGAGACCCTCAACGCCTATACCCCGATAAAGACCATTACGCTACAGTCGAACACGCCTGCACCATGGTTTGTACCTCACTAATTCACTCTGTTTACAACGCCGCTTGATTCGTAAGGTTCAGGCGTTTTTTTGCAAACCTCTCAAGCAGGTAGGATTTATCCTACATGTCCGACGGATTTATCTATTGGGGTAGGACGATTCCTGCAATTGTAGCTATAGCTGCACTCGGTGAAGATTGCCCCACTCTTTTAAAGAGCACTCAACACACTCACTTTACGCAGCATAAGGAACATCCGATGTTCATTTCACTGAGAGGTATTCTGGCGGCCACCACAGCCAGTCTCATTGCGACTTCCGCGATAGCTGCTGATGGCAAGATTGAATTTACTGGGGAGATCACTGCGGCTTCTTGCAGTGCAACTGCGGGTGCCGGTGCGGGCATTACCGGCAATAAAGGTAATACAGTTATTGCCGTCGGGTTGGGCAAAGTCAGTATTGATTCGCTAAAAAATACGGGCAGTACACCAATCGTTTCGGGGACACCTATCAACATCAACCTCGATTGTGGCAATACCGCTACCGGCTTGACCACAGTAAAAGTCAAGTTTGACCCGTACTCCGGTAGCGGAGTGGATGACAAGAACAACTCCCTGCTGAAAATTTCTCCGGGCGGCGCTTCCGGGGTTGGCATCGGTATCTTCGCCGCTAACAACACCATGTTGAACCTGGCGGCTGGCGATTCGTTCGACTCTGCACTTATTGCAACCGGTGCGGATACCTCCGCTAAGTACACCGCCAATCTGAACATGCGTGCCGCGTATGTTGCCAACGGCGAACCGACCATTGTTCCGGGCGCAGCTAATGGTACTTTGCCTTACACCCTGACATACCAGTAAATCTTCAAGGCGGAGAGATATCGATTGTTTCTCTGCCTTATCTCTTGAAGGGCCAAACGATGATATTGAAATCCAGATATGTGCTGGCTGGCATCGCTTTGCTTTTCAGCAGCGCCGCCACCGCCGGTATCACATTAGGCGGCACGCGAATTATCTATCCTCAGAAGAGTAAGGAAACATCCATTCTGGTTAAAAACGACGGCAATCAGGACATCATGATCCAGTCTTGGATCGAGCCGGACGTAGCCTTCAAAGGCCAGGATGTACCGTTTGCGCTAACCCCGGCCCTGAGCCGTCTTGCCACTAAAAAACAGCAGACTCTGCGGATTTTCTATTACGGGCAGGGCTTGCCAGACGGCAAGGAATCGGTGTTCTGGCTCAGTGTGCAAGAAATTCCGCAAAAGGCCGAAGGTGAAAATACTTTGCAGTTGGCGATGCGCCAACGGATTAAGGTGTTCTATCGCCCCGACTCTCTGACGGGTACTTCGGCGGAAGCCGCCAGCGGTCTTAAATGGCGCGTTCAGGATGAAAGTGGCAAGCGCTATCTTCGTGTCACTAACGATTCGCTATATCACGTGTCCTTCGGCACGACTGAATATAAAAGCGATGGCAAAACATACCCGGTAGATACCGATATGGTCGCACCACTCTCTACCGGAAAGTTTCCGGTTAAGGGAGCGCCGGTAGGCAACACCGATAAACGGTCTGTGGTCGAGTATTACAATATCAATGATTACGGGGCACCGGTTAGACACACGCAGAGTGTTTTTGAGTAATAGCTAAGTTCGTGTTCGTGGGTTCGCGTTCTGCTGCGGAGGGGCCACAAGTTTACTAAGAAGTTGGGGAAAGAGCCTGTGTATGTTTTCAGGAAGAAAGCGAATCCAAAACTCGTTAATCGCGCAAGTGGTTCCTGTGTCTTTTTTCTGGGGATGACCGTTCCTGTCGCGGCGCTTTCGGTCGAATTCAATGAAAGCTTCCTGAGTAAGGGTGGTGCCAAGGCTGAACTCAAATACTTTGAGCAGGGCAGTTCACTGTCGCCGGGTCGCTACGCGGTAGATATTTATCTCAACCAGATTCTGATTGTCCGACAGGATATCGAATTTGCAGTGGCTGGCGACAATGGAGAAGTGCGCCCGATCATTCAGCTAGGCGTACTGCAAAACCTCGGCGTCAACGTCGACCGCTTGCGTCGGGAAAACGTTATTGCCCAGGACAGTGATGATCAGTCCGTCATTGATGTAGCGACGCTGGCACCCGGTGCGGCAGTCGAGTTTGATGTAAACTCATTGGCGCTGCAGTTCAGCATTCCCCAGGCTTATGTCCAGCGTCAGCCTCGGAGCTACGTTGACCCGTCGCTTTGGGATCAGGGGATTACTGCGTTCTACACCAATTATCAGACCAACTTCAGTCGCAATATCAATCAGGGTAATCGCAACGACTACCGCTACATCGGTTTGCGCAACGGCTTCAATATTGGGGCCTGGCGCCTACGCAATGAGTCGTCGATTATCGGCACTACCGGCACACGGAACAAATTCAGCAGCAACCGCAGTTACGTGGAGCGCGATCTCATCGGCCTCAAAGCCAAACTGGCGGCGGGGGAGTTGTACACGCAGGGAGATATCTTCGACAGCGTTCGCTTTCGCGGCGCGCAAATCAGTTCTGAGTTGGGCATGTTGCCGGACAACGAGATCGGTTTTGCCCCGGTGGTGCGTGGTATAGCCGAGACCAACGCGACTGTCGAGATCAGCCAGAACGACTACGTCATTTACTCGACGACGGTGTCGCCTGGTGCGTTCGAGATCAGCGACATTTTCCCCAGCGGTTCGAACGGCGACCTCAAGGTCAAGATCATCGAATCCGATGGCCGCGAACGCCAGTATTCCCAAGCCTATTCGTATCTGCCTGTTATGACTCGCCGTGGCAGTGCCCGATACAGTTTTGCCGGTGGTCAATATCAGAGCCAAGGCACAGTTGCGCCGAAATTCGGCCAAGGCACTCTTGTATACGGTGTAAGTGATAACGTAACCGGTTACGGCGGCGCGCTGACTTCAAAGCAGTACCGAGCGCTCAACCTCGGTCTGGGCTTGAATACTTCGTTGGGCGGCCTGTCGTTTGACGTCACCAGTAGCACCTCCGCAGATGCGGGGGGCCGCAAGAACACCGGGAAAAGCGCGCGCTTCCTGTATTCCAAGACACTCAGCTCCACCGATACTACCTTCACAATGGTTGGTTATCGCTATTCCACCGAGGGTTATCGTACGTTCAGCCAGCACGTCGATGAACAAGGCTACATTGGCGGTTCGAGTTACGGACGGCAGAAAAGCCGATTCGACATGAACATCAACCAGTCGTTTGCCGACCGTGGTTCGTTGTTCGTGAGCCTCGGTGAAACCAGTTACTGGAATCGTCAAGGCAGCACCCGTCGCTGGCAATTCGGCTACAGCGGCAGCTACTCGGATACGAGCTACAGTTTTGCGGTATCGCGGACGGATGGCCAAGCCATGGTGCAAGGTGCCGACACCCAGATCACCGCATCGATCAGCATGCCGTTTGGTAGCAGCAAACGTTCGCAACGGGCGTTCTCCAGCGTCACGTCCTCAACCCAAGGCGACTCGTCGATCCAGTCCGGTATTGCCGGCAGCCTGACCGACGATAATAACCTGATGTATTCGGCCCAAGCCGGTCACAGCACGAACGGCAGCACCAACGGCGACCTCGGTTTGAGTTGGGATACCCCGAAAGCCAAAATCAACGGCAACTATGGTCAGGGGCAGGGCAGCACTCACATCAACGCTGGTGCTTCCGGCTCCATGGTAGTGCACGGTGGTGGCGTGACGTTTGGTCAGCCTGTCGGCGAGACCTTTGCTTTGGTTGAGGTCCCGGGCGTCGCCGATGTCGGTGTCGCGTCTGCCGGAGCGGCACGCACCGATCGCAAGGGCTACGCAGTGGTGCCCTATGCGCAACCGTATCGCTTTAACTGGATCAACCTGGATACCAGCACCTTGGGTAGCGACATGGAGGTGAGCGACACCTCCCGAATGGTCGTACCGACCCGTGGTGCCATCGTCAAAGGTCGATTCGAAGCGCAGACCGGGCGTCGCATGCAATTAACGTTGAGCCTGGACAACGGCAAGAAAATTCCGTTTGGTGCACAGGCCTTCGACGAGAAGGGCAACGTCAGTGGCGTGGTCGACAATCTGTCGCGTCTGTTGGTATTCGGTGTGAAGGATAAAGGCGTACTGGATATTCGCTGGAGCAACGGCAGTTGTCGCGCGAGCTACGACGTGCCGCCTGCAAAGAAAGACATGATGTACGAGAAGTTTGATGTGGTTTGTTCCTTCGCAAGAATTTAACCGTTTGCAAACCACTCACTTATAGAACTGAACACGACAGGCCCGGCGCGCAAGCATTGCGCTCTCGGGCCTGTGCTATGTTGGCGCAATTCATAGCGCACTACTCGATCGGCCTCACTTCAGGAGCAGTAAACACCATGGGCAATATAGTCATCGTCGATGATCACCCGCTGATGCGTATGGCGGTGAGGGTGATGCTTGAAGGCGAAGGGCACACCATCATGGCGGAAGTCGATAACGGTGTGGACGCACTGGAAACGGTCCGCAAGTTGCTCCCGGATCTGATTGTGCTGGATTTAAGCATTCCTAAAATGGATGGTTTGTCGGTGATCGCACATCTCAAGGCGATTGGTATCTCTACCAAGGTGTTGATTCTGACCTCCGGCGATACCAGTAACTTTGCAGTGCGTTCATTACAGGCTGGCGCAGATGGCTTTGTCTGCAAGGATGACAGTCTGGATGAGTTGGTGGGGGCCGTAAAAGCGGTGCTGTCGGGATACACTTACTTTCCCGCCGATACCATTCAGATGTTGCGGGACAACTCTCAGGCTGCCAGCCAGGAAAGCCAGAAGATCTCCCAGCTTTCGGACCGCGAGATTATAGTGCTCAAGTTGTTGGCCCGAGGCATGGGTAATCAGGATATTGCCGAAGAATTGCTGATCAGCCACAAAACTGTCAGCACCTATAAAGTGCGACTGCTTCGCAAATTGAGTGCGGAAAACCTGATTGCCCTGGTCGAGCTGGCCAAGCGTAACGCTTTGATTTGAGCCCGGATTCAAGAGCAACAAAGAAAAGGGCGCTTGGTGAAGGCCTTTTCTATTCGCAACAGTTCTCTGTCGACATCAGCGGTTTTGCCTGTCAATTCCTCGTAGCTGCTTTCGACACAGGCCAGATCGATAGCTTTGCATAACTCGATCAGGCGGGTGTTGCGCATGATAGCTGCACTCCCGCGAATGCGATGGGACAGTTGCATCAGTGCGTTGATGTCCATGTGCTCACTCAGTCGGCGTAGTTCTTCAAGATCCCGGTGGTTGCTTTTCAGCAGTTCCCCGAGCAGTTGCTCAAGGATGACGGGGTTGCCCATGCTGATTTTACTCAAGGTGTGAATCGCTTCGGCGTAGCCCTCGGGCATCTCGGCGTAGGCGTTGCAGGCAGGCACAAACACCTCGATTGTGGACGCTGACGCAGCTGCTGGAATTAAAGCATTCAAGCGTTCCTCCAGCACCCCGAGGCTGGCGGGTTTGATCAGGCAGTCACGCATGCCGGCGCTGATACAGCGGTCGATTTCCTCTTGTTGGGCGTCGGCGGTAAGGCCGAGGATGGTTAAGCGGGGGCATTGTCGCTCGTGCTCTTCCTTGCGGATCGCCAAGGTCAATTCGACGCCGTTCATGACTGGCATGTGGTAATCAGTGATCAACAGATCGAACGATTGCTGTCGCCAGATTTGCAGTGCTTCGAGGCCGTTCTCGGCCTCCACCGCCGTGCACCCGAGGAACTCTAGCTGTGCACGCAGCATCTGCCGATTGAGGGTGTTGTCATCTGCGATCAGCACGTGTGCGAGCTTTCTCGGTGCTTGCAAGGGCTTGATCACCGGCACGCTGTCCACCAATGGAAGTGGCTCAAGCGTTTTCAGTTTCAGCGTAATATTGACCGTAGTGCCATGCCCCAGTGCACTGTGCATTTCCAGGCGCCCACCCATCATTTCGCAGAGTGAGCGCGAGACCACCAGACCCAGCCCGCTACCGCCGTGGATATTGAGCGTGGACTGCGCCACCTGTGCGAAAGGGCGGAACAGCAACTGCAGGTTTTCGTCGGAAACACCGGTTCCGGTGTCAGTGACCTGCAGTTGCACATGCAACATACGCAAGGCATCGACATGAGTGGTGATGCGGATGGCCACGCTGCCTTCGTCAGTAAATTTGATCGCGTTGCTGACCAGGTTCGACAGAATCTGTTTGAAACGCAAAGGGTCAACCAGCACGTCTCGCGTGGTACCCGCGTCGATTTCCAGTAACAGTTTGAGGTTTTTCTGCCGTGCCAGACCCTCGAAGACCCGCGCCACGGGTTCGACTATTTCCTTGAGACTGGAACGTCTTGGCGAAAAACTCAGGCGACCGGATTCGATCCTCACGATGTCCAAGGTATTGCCCAGCAGCTCCAACAGGTTCTTCGCCGAGCTGTAAGCCACGTCGATGTTGTCACGATCTAGTACGCCCTGATCTGCACGTTTGAGTGCAAGTTCCAGTGTCCCCATCACTGCGCTCATTGGGGTTCTGATTTCATGACTCATAGTCGCCAGGAACTGGGTTTTTGCCCGGTTGGCTTCATCGGCGAGCTCTTTTGCCTCTTGCAGATCGTGGATCAGTCGGCGGTGTTCGGAGATATCCTGCCAGCCGCAGATCACACCTTTGATGCTCCCCGAGGAATCGCGGAAGGGTTGTATCCAGTGCTCGATGCTTCGACTGTTTCCGGCAATGGAGATTTCAAACCGCTGCGCCAGGGCGTTGCCAGCCTCCATCGCCAGCAGGTAGCTATTGTGCAGCGCCATCGCCACCTCAAAATGCTCGATCGGCATTTCCAGCGTGGTCTTGCCCAGCACGTCGGCCTGACGCAGGTTCATGACCTCTTCATAGCTGCGACTACACGACAGCAAGCGACCCTCCAGGTCGCGAACATATATCGGAATCGGCATCGAGTCGTTCAGGGTCTGTAAAAATTCCAACTGATCATTGAGGGCTTTTTCCGCAGCCACACGACGTCGGATTTGTCGGCGCAACTGGAAAATTCTCAGCATCGAGATGGTCAGCACAAATAGAGCGCAACCGACGATTTCCAGAATCACCCGCGAGTAATCGCGCCAGCTCTGTCCGCTCATGGCAGCGTTGGAGCGCCAGCGCACCGTCAACGCGTTCAGCTCATCGGGTGGAATACTCAAGATCGCCTTGTCTATAATCGATTGCAACTCGGTATCGCCGCGGCGCATGGCGAAGGTAGCGGTTGCGTCTTCACCGTCGAGGATTCCCGAAATACGCAGTTTTTGCTCGTACAGGCGGGCGGTGTAGTAGCGAGCTATGGACAGCGCCATCACCGCGGCGTCGGCTTCTCCATTGATGACCATACTCATGGCTTCGAGGTTATTGGCTGGCTCGAGCAAAATCACCTCTGGGAAATCACGGCGCAGGTTGTTGATCAGCACGTGCCCCTTGGCAATGGCCAGGCGTTTGCCGGCCATAGAGTCAAGGCCGAATATGTCCCGACGATTCGACGAAGTCACCAGACTGAACGAGCTGGTCGCGAAGGGATGGCTGAACCGCAGTGTTTCCTGGCGTTCGGCGCTGGGTGTCAGCAGCGCGAGATCCGCTTCGTTTTCACGTAGCGCATCCTGGACACCTTGGAAGCTCGATGTGCGCAATACCTCGAAGCGTAAGCCGGTGCGCTGGGTGATGGTTTCGAAGAGATCCGAGACCACACCATTGAAACGACCTTTGGCATCGAAGTAAGCCGAAGGCGCCATGTCATCGTTGATCGTCAAGCGCGCAACCGGATGCTTGGCAAGCCAGCGCTTCTCTTGGTCTGACAATGCCACTCGGTCTTCGGGCATCACAGTTTCGCCTCCGGTCCAGCGCTTGACAAGATAGCCCATTTTCAACGTACCGAAGGATGACAGGGTGGAGTTGAGGATGTTCATCAGTCGATCCTCATCCCCCCTGAGCAAAAAACCGTAACCGCCGACGTCGAGTCTGATGAACTGTGAGAACTTCAGGAAATTGAAAAAACTCTGGTTGATCATGTAGTGAGCAGAAAGGGAATCTCCGATGTACCCGTCGATACCCTGGAGCGCTACGGCGGCCATCGCTTGGATATTGTTATTGAAGGTGATGATCCGCGCTTCGGGATAACGGGCACGGAACAAGTCGGCAGGAATGTAGTTTTTCGCCACGGCGATAGTCATGCCGCGCAGATCGTACGGAACGGGGCGTTCATCCCCCGGCCGCCGATACAGCGCAGGTGCGTTCACCGCATACGGAATGCTCAAGGTTGTTTCCGGATGGTGATGCTCATATACGCTGGAGCGGCTGATCAGATCAATTTCGCCGGCCTGTAACGCCGCCAGTGCATCCTTGCGTGTAGCGAGCCCAAGAACCTTGATCTCGATCCCCAGTTGTTGCTTCAGCAGCGTGATGACATCGGCGCTGATGCCTTCGTAATCGCCATTGCTATAGATGACGTCGAGGGGCGGGGCAGACGTCCCCGGTACACCCAGTGTCAGACTGTGCCGTTCACGTAGCCAGGCCCAATCCTCGGGTGCCAGTTGCAACTTTTGCGGCTCGCTGGCTAATTGACTGGTCAGATGAAGATAGCCTCCGGCCGGGTTGGCGAGGGTTCGACTGCTCGCAATCAGCGAGCTCAGGCATACGAGAAAAAAAAATAGAACGGATTTAGTGCTGAACATTGAACGTCTTCTTGGCAGGCTGGTGCCTGTGGAGGTGAAACTGCGAAATACCTTGTGCGGCTTAGTGAGCGCTACGCGCAGAGCGAGGCCCTTCGGGGTTGGGCGTTGTATTGCAGGCAATAGCTGATGAACTGCCGTTCCGGCATCGGTCGCAAAAGGTTCTTCAGAGAGATCGTTGACAAGTGCGTCGAGCTGGTTTCGGTGACTTCAAACGTGATTCGGCTGGCGGGGCATTGAAACTTGTTCAAGCCAATGGTGGATCGTCGTGGAAAATAACGTGCAGCCAAGTTGTGAAGAATGCAGGTTAAGTCGAGTTCCATGGAGAGGCCGAACGCCGATAAGGTCCTGCTCAATAATATGCCCTGCTCGAATATTTCAAAAAATAGCTCGTTTATCAGGTCATGGTGCTGCATCGCCGGTAAAAACTGCGCCGGATTCAATACCCCGCGCTGCGGGTGATTCCAGCACACGAGTACTTGGGCGCCAGTAAAGGTGCCATTTTTCAGTGAAGATTTCGGTTGGTAATCAGATGCGAACTCATGATTACGCGGCCCCCGGAAAATTTCGTATGGAGTGATAGCAGGCGGCGCCGCAGCAAGTGGATTTGAAGATGGATTGCGATCTTCTTCTGCTGTCGGCAATCGAGCGCGGTCGAGCAAATCCAGATTTCGCACACTCAAATTTTTCATGGGCGATCCAAGGGCAGAAACAGGTAAGAGAAACTGTTTGTGAACCTTGGCGCAGCTCGCGCAGACTGTCGGTCGGCAGTTTCTACAGTGCCTGTAGGATTAATCTTACAGGCTTCAATGACTCTGCTTTAATGGCTAGTAAGCATGGAAAGGGAGCGAAAATGCTCCTGTGACGGGGGATTTTTTGATGGTTTACGGGCGTAGCTTGATGCCGTCTGATTTGATTTTTTATGCGTTATAGGCAATCCAGAGTAGGACGACTGGAGAAAATCTCTCTGCGTCTCAGTTTTGTTTTGATTGTTTCTTTTTTGTTGCTGCTGTTTTTTGTAATTGTTGGCTATTGGGCAACCTACAAAGTAGTCAGAGGCGAACTTGTCAAAGTCAATCATCATTTTTTGAGACTGGTGGCACGCGCCAACGATCACGAAACGTTTCTGTTGCGAGCAATAAAAGCCAGTGGTTCGGTTGATTACAAACCGGCGAAAGGCGTCGGCTATGCCTTCAATGAGCGTCCAATGGGTGACTTGCGCCTCTATGAGGGCAGGGCCTCACAGTTTTCGACCAGAGTATCGGTTCTCGGGCCTGATCGCATCGATTTGCTTGTCAGTGGCGCGGTTGCTCGGGAGCTGGATCAGGCTCGTAGCATGGCGAATGTCTACAGCGATTTCTGGAGTGGATCATCTTTTGCCGCCCCTCAGATGTTTTTGTTCGATCTGGAGAATGGATTTGATGTAGCCGTGCCCGCGATTGACTCGCAACCTGTGGATTCACAGCCCGTTTTGTTACCGGTCATCGAAAAGGTCAAGGCAACTATTGCCAAGAGTCCGCCCAAAAACAGCGATTTGATTGTGCATTGGACCGCCGGTGAGCGCTTTATGGTTGATGGTCGACGGGAAATGCTGGCCTATATCTCCGATCAATCCCATGAATACAGTGCAGATGGCCGCCCCCCCCCAGAAATGATCGTGGCGACCCTACTGGAGTTCAATGAGTTCAATGCCTTCGGCATAAATATCGACAAAAAGTTTTACAATTTACCTGCGGTTGAATCGATTGATTTGATAGCACCTGACGGTAGCGTGCTGGTCGGTTCACAGAACACTGACTTTCGTGATTACGAAAACGGCCTGCACCTGACCACCTCCGGTCTGTTGATCAAGGTTAGTGCCGCCACTCGTGGAACTTGGCAGGCGCTGTATCACATCAGTTATGAGAGTCTTATTCACAACGCGAAATGGCCGCTATTGGGGCTGACGGGTTTGTTGATGACGTGTGTGTTCAGTGGCTGGTGGCTGATTACATGGTATTGGCGTCGTGTTTTGGTACCAGCAAGTACGGACTATAAGGAGTTGTTGGTTAATCACGACTTTAATCATTCACTGCTGCAAACGGTGCCGCTGGCGTTGTGCGTAATAAGAGCGGAGGGATTGGAGCAGGTCATCCGAAACGGGCTGTTCGCCGAGTGGCTAGGTGATGCCGGAGATCTTAACGACTTGATGCGCGACTGGCCCATGTTCGACCGCGATCAGGTGCTCTCGGGTGAAGGTTGTCTGATGACGGCTGAACGATCACTGCATGTTCGTTTTGCCCCGACAGATTACCAGGGCGAACGGGTTTTGCTGTGCACCTTCACGGACATAACTTCCCATCGTGAGGCGGCGGCAACTCTGGTGTTTGCGCGCAAGGTTGCGGACGCCGCCAACGAAGCAAAAAGCAATTTTGTGGCGACTATCAGCCATGAAATTCGCACGCCGCTTTATGGTGTGCTTGGAACGCTCGAATTACTGGGCATGACAGAACTGGAAGAGCGACAGCGAGCCTACCTCGCGACGATAAATAGTTCTTCCGACGTTCTCCTGCATTTGATCAGCGATGTCCTGGATCTGTCGAAAATCGAAGCAGGACAACTGGTTCTTGAACCTATCAAATTCAATCCGCTGGATTTTGTCGAAGACATCATTCGCCTCTTCGCAGGTACTGCTGCGAGTAAGGGCTTATCGCTTTTTTGTTGCATCGATCCGGACCTACCTCAAGAAGTATTAGGGGACACTCTTCGTATTCGGCAAATCATCAGTAATTTGCTGAACAATGCAATCAAGTTCACCGACACTGGATATATAGCAGTGTATGTGGCCGTGACCTACAGCGATAAAGGTCAAGTCGGATTGGAGTGGCGAGTCGTCGATTCCGGGCCGGGTATTTCGCCTGTTCACCAGGAGCGCTTGTTCGAGAGTTTTTACCAGGCCAACAGCAAGCAACACACGGTCAAGGGCACAGGGTTGGGCCTTCCCATATGTTCCATGCTCAGCCAGATGATGGGCGGCATGCTCAGGGTTAGCAGTCAAGCGGGAGAGGGCAGTGAGTTTATTTTCGCGTTAACAGTGGATGTCCTGAAACCAGCGATGATCTCTGCGTCCGATCAACTGTTATCCGGTAAGAAGGTATTGCTGCGCACGCCGTACCCGGCATTGACGGAGAGTCTGACTGTATGGCTGGAGCGTCTGGGCGTGATTGTTTCGACTCAGGTCCACGCATTCCACGATGCGCTATTGGATGTTATGCCTGAACAATTGCCAGTGCTTGATTGGGGTGGCGTCAAAGTCTTTGCCCAGCATGACTTCAGTGAAGTGCCGCGAGTCATTGGTAAAGATATTCTGGTCAGTCAGCACAGTCTCTCGGGCATGCGCCAAGCCCTCACTATGGCAGTCACCGGTACCATGCTGGAGCCCAATGCCAATGCCAATGCACCCGCCCCCGATAAACGTCATTTGGGTCTGAGCGTGCTGCTGGCTGAAGACAGCCCGGTTAATCAGCAGCTCATGAAAGAGCAACTGCAAGCCATCGGTTGTACGGTCGAAGTGGCATCGAATGGTATTGAGGCGCTGAAAGCTCTTGAGAGCGCAAGCTATGACCTGATCCTCACTGACGTCAACATGCCGATCATGGACGGCTATGACTTTACAGAGTCCGTAAGACAGCGGGATCTGGAGATACCAATAATCGGCGTTACTGCTAATGCGTTACGAGAGGAGGGCGAGCGCTGCATACATGCTGGCATGAACAATTGGTTGACCAAACCCATCGATATTCAAGGCCTTTACTTGAGTCTGAAAAGTACGATGAACCAACCGTCGCTCGACCACGCAGAAGTGATCGAGGCTACGGGCCATCAAGATCTGATCCAGATTCCAGAGCGCATGGTTGAGCTCTTTATGCTCACCATTCGTGAAGATTTGAGCGGATTAAAATCCGCGATGAAGGAAGCAGACGCTGCAGAAATCGTTAGATTGTTGCACCGGATTCGTGGCGCTCTTGCGGTCGGCAAAGCCAAAAGTCTCATTGTTCTTTGTCGAGAGTTAGAAAGATTAGTCGCGAGCTCTGGCTACTGTGCAGTCGAAGTTGATCAGTTTATTCAGCAGGTCGAACAAGCTATCCGCGCGAAATGAGGCGTGCTCAACGTCCCGTGTTGCACTGATGCCTCGACAGAGAAACCCGTCGGCGTAAGATTAATCCTAGTAAGTATCAGATACTTCCTAATTAGATTTTGTTCAGCTTTCGGCAGGATGGTTCTCCCCATCACTGAGCTGATTTCCATGAAGAGTCTACGTGTACTGGTGCTTGAAGATCATGATTTTCAGCGTTCAGTTGCAGTAAATATGCTGCGCCAGCTTGGCTGTCAGGAAGTTTTCGAGGCTGTAGACGGCGCCCAAGCACTCAGCGTTTTAGATAAAGTGGGCAAGGTAGACATTGCCCTCTGTGATCTGTGTATGGACGGCATGGATGGTCTGGAGTTTCTTCAGCGAATCGGACACTCGGCGCTCGTGCGTTCTGTGATCATCAGCAGCTCGCTGTCCGCTGACCTGCGCCGGGCGGTGCAGCAAATCGTATCGTTGTTGGGGCTGAAAATGCTCGGTGATGTCGGTAAACCGATGAAAGCGCCCGCTCTAAACATCCTGCTGAAAAAGCACTTGTGTGGTTCGGATGTTGTGTCGCCAGCTTGCGCGCCTGTTGAGTTGGCCAATGAAGATGAGGTTCGTGGAGCGCTACGCAAGCAACAGCTGAAAGCCTGGTATCAGCCCAAGGTGAACCTGAGCACGGGGGAGGTGGAAGGCGTGGAAGTGTTGACGCGATGGCAGCATCCTGCATCAGGCATTCTGTCCCCAGCGGTGTTCATGCCAGTGCTAGAACGTTGCGGATTGCTTGATGAGTTGTTATTCGCACAAATGGATACATCGCTGCGCCTGCAACAGCAAGCTCGGAGCGATGGCTTTGTATTAAACCTGGCGTTCAACCTGCATGTAACGCAACTGATCAATAGCGACCTCACATCGATCGTCAAACGCATTCTGAAGTTTCACAGTGCGGCGGGTTCCAGTCTGACTTTTGAACTCACGGAAAGCGGGTTGCTGGAAAGTTCTGTCACTAGTCTTGAAACCTTGGTGCGGTTACGAATGATGGGCTGCCAATTGTCGATTGATGACTTTGGGGCAGGATTCTCGTCGTTGCAACGGTTATGTCAGTTACCGTTCAACGAGATCAAGCTCGATGGCGAGTTTATCCGCACTCTCAAACATGAGCCGCGCTGCCGGGCAGCCATCTTCAGTACTTTGGCGTTGGGTAAAAGCTTGGGAATGTCGGTGGTGATCGAGGGCATTGAGAATAAAGAAGAACATGACTTGTTACTAGAGTTGGGTTGCACTTCTGGGCAAGGCTATTTCTACGCCCGACCGATGACCGGCGAGGATCTGTTGCGCTGGTTGCCGGCGCGCGCAGGATCTGGAAAGAAAGCCGAAATGAAGTAGTTTTATGGAGGTCGGAGCAAATCAAGCAAGGCTTACGGCCGGCTTCGCATGGTCAATGGGCAGTAACGGTAGTAGAACTTTATGAGAAAATTACTTTTAGTATCTGCATTTTTTAGCAGTAATTTATTTGCTGAAACAACCTGTACATTCGATAACGGCACAATTCTTACGCCTGCTCTTACGCTGGCGGCTAGGGACGTCACTTTGCCGGCAGTGATTTCTAACTCTTGGCATGAGGTTTCAGGAGTAGTTGGGACATGTAAAGAATCGCCATCAAAAACCAATTTCTACACGCTCGCGAATAATTCGGCTGGTAATACGGGAAAAACGTTAAACTTTGAAGGCGAGACATATGATATTTACAGGTCAGGTGTAAACGGTGTTGGCATAATTATGGCCGCAGGCGATACCAATGCACGTTATTTGCCTTTTGCATCATCTGAAATTAGAATGTGGAATTCTAATACTGCGGACGCTCCTCCTGTTGCGGGAAGTAAATTTCGAATTCGCTTTGTTGTCACAGAACGCCTAAAGCCGGGAATAATAAACATTCCATCAGTCGCAGTTATGCGGTACGGTTTTTTCATTAATGGTTATTATGGGTGGGGGTCTATAAGTGCTCAGGGAACATCTCTTGATGTGAAATACCCTGTCTGTAAACTAAGCTTGCCAGCGACTATAAAATTACCGAAGGTAGATATCGGAGCTTTGGAGAATGAAAAATCGACAACCGGGGAAACCCCTTTTTCTATCGATTTAGATTGCGGAGCAGGCGCATCAAACGTAAACGTGAAATACACCCTCACTGATATCTCATCCCCCACAAATACCTCATCGACGCTAGAATTAGCAAAAGTACCGGACTCCGCGTCAGGTTTTGCTATTCAAGTTATGGAAAATGGTTTGCCTGTAAGTTTCGGTCCTGATTCATCAGCAATAGGCACTATCAACCAGCGAGACTTCGGAAAAATCACAAGTGTCGGCGGTCATCTGAAAAAATCATTTACAGTTCGCTATCATAAGACGGCTACCCACTTTGTTGCAGGCAAAGTAAACGCGGGAATGACAATTACAATGTCTTATCAATAAAGGCTTGGTACCCCATTTCACGACCGACCCGTTGTGGTGGCAGTGAGGTTGGCGTACAGCTATGACCCCGGCAAGGCTGAATGTCTGGATTACCTTTGGCCGGTGCGTTATGGGGCTTCGTCCTGAAGGTTGTCGCTACTGTTGGTGTTTTCGGCCCACCGGAGTTTCCTGCTGGAGCGGAACCACTTTCACCGCCGTTTGATATCGACAGACCATCTCCCTGGCTATACAGGATTGTGTTTCCATGTAACGCAATACATCGTTTTTTTAAAAGTGAGAATCGCTATCGGTAGAGTCCTGCGGGAGATTTTGGAGGCGAGTTGCGGAAATAGCCGAAACGATGCGGAAACGACCATCGAGCAGGCGCCCTAATTCTACAAACCTCAGGAACGACAAAGCCCTGAATAATCAGGGCTTTGTCGTACATAAGATGGCGGAGGCGATGGGATTCGAACTCATGGACCTGTTACAGTCGACGGTTTTCAAGCCCATGACTAAAGCAAGTATTTTCAATGGGTTATGGCCAAAAGTATTCCGCTTTGATTGTGTGCAAACGTCACTCGGTACGGCCGTTGAAAGCCAGTAGTTGCCTTTCGTCACCGTCAGCTATCGGCCAAAAGAGGATGCGCCCCCTGTTGTATGCAGGTTCGGCTAACTTTCAGAATTATCCTCTCACCGAACTACGACCCTAGCGCGAAGGATAGTCGGCAATGTAGCAGGCGGCGGCAGAGGTGATACCTTAATGGCGTTTCGCACCCTGCGTTCAACACCTAAGGAAAGCCCAGATGCAAGAGCTGGAAGCACATTACATGGACGGTTCGCTGGCAACGGATACCAGGCTATCGTTTAGCGAAAACGACCTTCCACCTGGTACCGAACCCATGCTGCAGCAGGTCCGCCAAGGCACCCTGCGTGAAATCGTGCAAGGCGAGCATCGTACGCCCGATGTTGATGAGATCGTCAGTTGGGTGCGTAACTGTTATCGCAAGAATCCCCTAATCGGCGATATAGCTCGTGCGATGTTCGTGATCAACGAAGATTTGGTGGTGGCCGATTCGGAGTTGCCTACCCCTGACGAAGTACTGCGCGATCTTCATCGCCTAGAAAAGTTAAAGCTGGATCGCGAGTTCTTTGTCTCCTCCACATTCGAGGGCCGGCCCTGTGGCGTCCTATTCAGGCGCTCGGAAATGGTGGATGGCGGAGTTCTGTTCGAAATTACGGTTTTTGGGCGCGAAGGGTTGTCTGGCAAGGTGGGGCAATTGAACCTGCAGCTATCGAGCAATCGACCGGAGCCATTCATTTCCATGTGCACGGAAGAAGGCTGGGTCCGGTTCGAGCGCGAGTACGCCGTGCAGGTGGCGCACATCATGTTCCTTCTGCAATGCCTGTATCAATACAAGAAATACCTTTATCCGGTACTGCCGCTGAATTCAATCGTCGATAACCGCAAGGACCGCCCCCGCGACAACCCGTACCTGGTGCAGCTCATCGCCCGTGCTTACCATGGTCAGGTGGCGTGTACGCGGGTCAGGGTAGACCTTGCCATCGTGCAGCCCCGGGACATCGACTATGCACTGCGGATCCCGGATGAGGACATTAGCCGGTTCATCACCCATGCTAGAACTACCGATATCCTTTTGTACGAAGAGAACGGCGCGCTGGTCATGGACGACGACTATATCGTCTATATGGCATGCAGGGCGCTTGGCCTGACGCGGGTGAAAGCAGTGATTGTAGGTGCATTCGACCAGCCGCTTGCCGAGGTAATAGAGGTAGGGGGGCGCGAGCTGATACCGCCCATAGGCGTCACTCGCCGGGACAATCGCTCACGCCGGGGCAGTGTCGACAAGCAACATTTGCTGCAACGCAAAGTATCAGCGCTGGGGCCAAAGGTCTCTCAATCGGCAAGGTTTGAGCGCAACTTCATTGAGTTGTGCCATCTACTGGGCCGGGTCGGCACGCGTGAAAAAGACCTGCACCGTTTCCTCAAGCAGCATACCCAAGTACTGGATTCCCATGTGGCAGCGGTCTACAGCGAAGTTCGCATCGGCAAATACCGTGCGGACCTGGTGCTGCAATACCGCCAATCGGACAAGCGTGTTGTGCTGGTGGAACTCGAACCCCACAGCGCGCAGATATTCACCAAGCGCAATAGCCAGCGGCACAAGGTGACCCACGCAGTGCAGCAGGTGCAGGACTGGATCAGGGAGATCCATAACAACGCGAGTAACCTGCCACAGTGGCTAGCGGGCAACTATGCCGCAGAAGGTATGGTGGTGATCGGGCGCTCTAAGGATTTGACGCAGGAGCAGAAAGACACCTTGATGATCCATAACGCAAAGTCAGATATCAAGATTCTCACTTACGATGATCTTCTGGAGCGCTTTCAGCGCTTGATCGAGGTGCTCGACAAGCGATGATCATAGCCTAGGTGTGGTACAGACTGGTCTTCAAAGCGCCATCCCACCGCTTGAGCGCGAACTTGCGATTTGGGTGGTGTGGTGCTCTGTTAACTTGATGAATTGCGGCAACTTTATGCCAGTTTTTATCTTGATCAGCCGCCCAGTGGTTCGTTGCGTAGTGCAATTCATCGCGACGGTCTGCTGCCGGCCAGAAAGAGACATCGGCAAGCGACCGCTGTCGGTCATATCGAACCCTCACAAGCGAGCTATCGGCCAAAAGCAGCCGCCATATTAAACTACTTTCGACCCGATGCAGTCACTCGAAGGACTTAAAACCAAAGGTATTCAGGCTTTTCCGGATAGTTCAACAGGGGCTTTACCCGCACCGAAGTTTTCAGCAGAATCGATCCGAAGTGCACGCCTCGATGCGCAGAAAATGAATGTGTAAAGTGGGAATCGCTTATATCTTCTTCCCGGATGTTTTCAATGGGGTTTTGACTCAACATAGCAAACATGGAGTACGTATGAATAAGGAAGGTCATCAGGCAGATTTAACCGAAATAGCTGCACCGTATTTATATTGAACGTAGCGTTTTGAGTCTCAGTCACCATCTGCCTCAGACCGCAGCGCACCTGCATAAAACGAGCGCCCCCCCAATGAGCCAAGACTTCTACCTTCCTCGTACGCTTGCTTCCGATGAGAGGACATTCACAGAGCAGGAGCTGATGAGCGCTTCGGCCTATGTGGTCGTACTATCTGAGCCAGGGGGCGGAAAGTCGTCCTTGCTCAAAAGTCTCGCGGATCAGCTGAAAGTCGAATGTGTGACTGCCAACCTCTTCAGCCATATGGGTGCAGATTCGAAGAATGGCTCTTTGGTCATCGATGCATTTGACGAACTTGCGAAGATCGATCAGGTTGGTATCAACAGGCTTCTAGTCTATGCGAAAAAATCTGATCCAAAACATGTCATCATATCCAGTCGGTCGAGCGAGTGGGGTGCATCGTCAACCAAGGCCTTTGAAGATGCCTTAGGACGTACCCCACTGGTGGTCAGATTAGAAGAATTTAACGAAGCAGAACAACAAGCCATATTCTCCTATCATGTCGTAGGTGAGGACTTCGTTGCCTTTCGTGATGAAGTGTCAAGGTTTGATTTGGAATCTCTTCTACCTAATCCACAATTTCTTAAGCTCTTCGCTGACGCTTACATAGAAAGCGGTAGACGATTCAAAGACAAAAACTCGATATTCTCGATGGCTGTTGACCGGCTGGCAAGAGAAGTCAACACTAGTATTGCGAGCAAGCACAACTCTTTTCCAGTAGCAGAAAAGGTTGCTTTAGCGGATGAAATCTTTGCCAAATTACTTCTTTCCGGCTCAGATGGCGTTACTACTAGCGAGGCAAGCGAGACACGGATATTTCCGATGCTTAACTCGGTACAAAGCAAAAATATCTGTAACATCGATATATTGTCGACGAGATTGTTTAAGCTTGGAGATCACCCTGATCTTCACCGCCCCGTCCATAAGGTTGTGGCTGAATATTGCGCAGCTTGCTATCTAGTGAGACGAATTGAAAACGCACAAGATACGCTGACGCTATCAAAATGCGTGTCGATAATTGCACCCAACGCTACTGTACGAGATGAACTGCGTGGATTAATCGGATGGATGGCCGCACTGGGAGGTAAAGATGTACAGAACACCATTATCCAGCTTGATCCGTACGCGGTGCTTGCTAACGGAGACCCCTCTCAGCTCCATTCATCCACAAGGCGGGCGCTAATTCATAAGCTCCGTGAGATTGAAATAAAAGATCCTTATTTTCGAAGAGGCGACTACGGACGCAGTTTCAGCATAGCTGGCTTTTTCTCGAAGGATGTCATCGATGAAATTAGACCAATTTTATCAGCTGGAACAGATGGGCATCTTCGAGATCTTATACTGGAGTTGCTTGTTTCTAGCAAAGAAGCATCACATTTTGAGGCGGATCTTCGAAGCATTCTCCTATCGGCGGAAGAATCCCAAAACTCTAGGTTGCTAGCGAGTAAGTGCCTGCTTTCGATTTCCTCTTTCGATCATAAAAAAGATATTTCAGTTTTAATCTCTGAGACCAGTCACAATTCATTGCGCGTGGCTTCAGAAATCATCAAGTCTCTCTATATTTCGCCATACAACCATGAAGTCACGCTCGACTTTCTTAGGGAGTGTGCAAAGCTCTATCCAGAGGGATATGAACAGTATAACCCGCAGATTGAATCTCGCTACTTTGTAAGACGTTTCGTAGCGGATTTAGATTTTAGAACGGCGGAGCGCCTCTTAGATGATTTGACCTTGGGGCTAGAGTGCATCTGTGACAAAAAAAACTACGAGTGCAGTTGTAGAACCGGAATTAGCAAAATAATCGGCTTGCTGTTGGATAATTATTTTAGTGCTGCGCCTTCACCCTACAATCCGATTCAAGTCTGGCAGTGGGTGAGAAACTTAAACTATTACTATCAGAAAAGCACTGAGCAGAGCGCTGCCGTCAAAGTGATGCGAGAGAATATCGAATTGAGACAAGGCGTTCTCGCACTAGTATTTGCTCCTCTTGCTGATCGAGAGGAAATTATTAACACAAGAATCCACAACTTTGATTTTCATTCACACTCTGGGCTTGGTGTGTTTCGAGATGACACGCAATATTTAGCTGATCTTGCGTTTGAAAATGATAACCCCGTTCTATGGGGAACTTGCATTCCTCTTCACCACAAACATCGTACGGCGGATGAGCTAGGGTCTGATCCATTGAGGCAACGCCTTCGCAAACAAGCCTTGGCAAAACCTGAATTCATGCGCGCTTGGGCTATTTTTGCTCGTGCGGCATCTAAAATGGGAAAACTGGATGGACTCCCCAGAAACCTCAAGCGAAGGTTCAAACGCAGTCAAAGGAGGCAGGCTTTAATTCATGAAAAAAATATTCTATACGTCAGGGAGAACAGAGATCTAATTGCATCGGGCGCACATTGGGCATGTCTTGCGCGATTCGCAGAGCTTACATTGATGCACCCAGAAAAAATTAATGAAGAGTTTGGTGACAAAGAAATAGTACATACAGCATTGAAAAACTGCCTCAGCTTTATAGCCCCATCAGTCCCAGGGCTACGCGAACTGGCAGAGTTAAGCTGCTCTTCCAGAATTTCCAGAAACATTCAGATACTGCACGCCGCCTGCGCTCTAATCATGGTGGCCAAAAACTCATTGGATGAAGTTGATCCGAGCCTGCTTCGATCATTGCGACCATGCATCAACATTCATTACAGCACTATTGGCGAGAACACCAAGACCGCTCTGAAGCAAGAGATTGATAGGATTATATTTGCAGAAGCTGGTGCATTAGAGACGTTTTTAAGGCAGTTTGTCGAGCCTCAACTGGAAAATTCATCCTGTACGAATCCTGACGTTTGGTTGTTGTGTAGCGATGATGCATTCAGTGAGCTGAAACCCAAGCTTTCGATCGAGTGGCTCGTTAGATTCGAAAACTTAAATCTTAGTGTACTCGAAAGTATATTTGATGTTGCCGCAGGGTATGGCGAGCGCTCGCTGCTAATTGATATCATTAGGGAGCGCACTTCTGCTTTAGTAGACAAAATCACCAAGACTCCAGATGATCCTGACATAATTTGCAAATGCAAGTTCTGGTTCATTCGAGAATTTTACTTCATTGATTGCATCAGCTATCCGCAATGGCACTGGCTGCAAGCAGATCCAAATTCAATCTTTAATCTGTGCAACCGGT
This sequence comes from Pseudomonas sp. AM4(2022), assembly GCF_036346515.1. Lineage (NCBI taxonomy): Bacteria > Pseudomonadati > Pseudomonadota > Gammaproteobacteria > Pseudomonadales > Pseudomonadaceae > Pseudomonas > Pseudomonas sp. AM4(2022). The sequence goes on along the minus strand of NZ_JAOTNW010000013.1, from coordinate 92,919 downwards.
CGAGTCGATTCGGCAATCGGAGCCACGGCTGGCCAAGTTTGACGGCCTTAAAAACGAAAGCTGTGCTAGACGCCTATGTCGAACGGTGGCCGAGTGTATATTTACCGGACCAATGGGGAAGCGATAGTCCAAATAGCGAAAGAGCATACCGCTATATACAGGATTTGGTTTGGAGTTTTAATTCCTTTGATCCAGATGACGCTATAGTGCCGCTAATGGAGCTAATCGCAGATCCTAGGTTCAACGATCTGCACAGGGATCTTAACAGCATATACAGTAGCCAATTTAGAAAACTCTCCCTTCAAGATTACGAGGCGCCTAGTCCAAAGCAGGTTTCGGACTTATTGGATTTAGATTCGATTGTAACAGTAGAAGGATTGCGTCAATGCATCATTGATGAGCTACGTGACCTTCAAAGAGCTATCGATGGGGGCGAATTCAACTCAGGCGCTCGCTTCTTCGAAAACGGAAAGCATTTAAATGAAAACTCCTGTACATCAATCATAGCGGAGCGGTTAAGCCTTAAGCTTTTGTCGAAAGGCATTATAATTACACCTGAGCATCATCTTAAAGATGACAAGCGAAGCGACTTCACTGCCTCAAAGGTGATAAATGGAAAAAGACGACTACTGGTTACGGAGGTCAAAGGACAGTGGCACAAAGAACTATATACAGCCGCAAAATGTCAGTTGCATGAGCGTTACTCAATACATCCCGATGCCGAGTACCAAGGAGTTTTTCTCGTTCTGTGGTTTGGGGCAGACATATCTACAGCGGGTATCAAGACCTCTGGAATAGGATCAGCGGAAGAACTTAAGCTCTGCATTCAGACATCGTTGCCGTCTGAGCTATACGGATTGGTTGACATATTTGTATTAGATTTATCTAACTCCGGATGACTTTCGACAATATAATTTCTAGCTATTTGGAGGCATAGCGTTGCTGCCATTCAACCCAACGGCACCTGCGCATTTTTTAAGAGAAGAATGCCTGCGGGCTTTGGATTGAATACATCTTCTTTTGAATGGCTGCTAATGGCCGAAAGAAGCCTGCTGTGCTGGACGGGCAGGAGATATCATGATTCGAGGGGGCAATTTGAGTGGCCGATTAAGTACCTGCTGTCCCCAGCAGTCCTAGCCGCTTTGCTTCCAGATGTGACATGTATTCTACGGGCTGAAATTCAACTGAGAAGTTAGACTTGCTACGAGAGCCTTGCCAGAGCTGGACGTGTTCATTTTGTCCTGCGAGAACTAACGCGATGATCTCAATCGCAGTTAGGGGCATGTCGGGGCCGAAGTAGATGCCGGTGAGTGCTTCGGAAGGATACCGATACGCCGTACCGGCTTGGCTATGAATAGCACGCCACTCGTGCTCATAAGCCCAATCAATCGCTTTGGTACAATAGAGATCGGATACAGGGTCGGAGTCTTCACCGCACAGGATCGGAACGATGTCGAGAATGGGCATGTCTTGTGTGTAGCGGACCTTCTTAATCTTGTGAAATGGATCGGCCAAGGTTGAGAACTCCAGGCAGAAACCTTTGCAATGATCCCCGTAGTGGGACCACATCAACAAGTTGTCCTTCTTCTCTGAAAAGCAGCTGACCCCACGTTGTGACAGAAACCTTTTGATCATGTCATCTAAAGTTTTTTGTCCTATGCGAAGAAGCATATCCCGAAGCACTGTAGGGGATGCCTTCTCGAACTCTCGCCGAATCCCATTTTCGATTTCGGGCTTCGCTAAGTAATAGCTTCGCAGTTTCTCAACATCGTCGTCAGTTGGCTCCTTGATACGCGGTGAAAGGGCGCAGTCGTAAGGGTCATTGAAAGCGAGCGGGGAACCGAAATAGATTAATTGGTCCTTAAGATTCTGAAGCGACTGAGCGGTAAAGCGCTCATACTTGTAGAGGTGCAGCGGCGATGACATGGTTTTAATTTCCTAGATAAAAACCTGACGCTACTGTTTCGCCATCAGTCTGTCCACTGTCCGTTGCTGTCCGATAGCGCCCGCTTGCGAACGTCCGCTTACGGCCGATAGCGGCCTTTGAAGACTGATAGGTGGAATTCCTGCATATGTTCAATCGGCCCCTACACCTAGCCCAGGCGTGGGCACCCTTTCTTGCCACTTCGGAAACTGGCCCCCGTGGGCTGGGTCCACCGATCCTTTCTGCCTAGCTAGACGAGGCGACCGTTACCAGTGATAGCTTCATGTCAATCTGTAGCATATCTACCACGTCCGGTCCGTCATCCTTGATCCACGTTCCGTACTGCTGACTAATCATCTTTCCATGAGTATGGCCCAACTGATCGGCGATCCAGTCGACCGGCGCACGGTGAAGGCCAGACCTCTCTACATACTGGCGTCTGGCTTGTCTTAGAATGCGGGATTCTACAGCCAGATTTCTTTCCGCAATTTATTTTGAGGTGCTGATTTTGCTGTCTTGGAACGGATAAGAAATGTGTGCGATGCGGAAAAATCATGTCCCTAAGTTAATGATTTAAAAGAAGAAAGTTATGGAATTAAAATCCCGTGTTTTGTAGGACATGCCCAATTTAATCTTCGGTGGGCTAGTTTTGATCAAAATGCTCACGAAGAGGCGCCCAGGGGGGCTGCTTACCCAGCAGCTGGCATATCGAAAGCTTGCAGGACTAAAGCTGATACCAATTTTGATACCATCAGCTGCAAAAAGGCGTATTCTGGTGCGATCTCCTGCGCGCTAACCGACTGATTTTATTGCGCTTTTGGCCGCATCACGATGCATCTAAGATCGCATCGTGATGTTAGCTGTGGAGATCAATTACTGTACCTATCAATGGGTTGCGAGCGTGACGGCAGGTGCCTTCAGGCGTGCGTCAACAGCGACATCAAGGCGCGAAACCCGGTCGCTGAGCACAAAATTTGGGATGTGTGTTGGAATTTGGCGCGCATTGTCGCATATGTCAGGCGACAGTTGTATGGCGAGCGAAGGATGGTTTTGCCAATGTCTCCGGCATGGCCAGCCACAACAGCATCAAGGCAACGGCTGCAACCGCCGCCAACGTCAGGAAGGCCGCGTTGTAGCCAGCTTGCTGCACCACGAAACCGGCCAGGCTGCTACTGAGCGCCGCGCCGAGGCCGAATACGGTGGAGAGGGCCCCCAGGCTGACGTTGAAGCGCCCGGTGCCTTGGGTCAGGTCTTTGACGATTACCGGGAAGAGGGCGCCGAATATGCCGGCACCGATACCGTCGAGCATCTGCACGGCCACCAGCCAGTAGGGGTCGCTGGACAGGGTATAGAGCACGCCACGCAGTGGCAGTATCAGGAAACCGGCAAGCAACAGCGGCTTGCGCCCCCAGACATCGGCCTTGAGCCCGACCAGCCAGGCCATCGGCACCATCACCAATTGGGCGGCGACGATGCAGGCTGACGTCAGCGGGGTGGCCATCTGCAAATTGATCTGCGCCAGTTTCTGGCTGACCAGCGGCAGCATCGCGGCATTGGCCAGGTGAAACAGTGCGCAGCAGATGGCGAACAGTAGCAGCGGTTGGTTGGCCAGCAATGCTTTCAGGCCCGAGGGCTGTTCATGGTCGTTGTGATGGGCCGGATCGAAACCACGGGCGACCTCATGGTCAATTGCCTTGGCCGGCACGCAACTGACCGCAATGACACTGGCGACGGCCATGAACGCCATCAGGTAGAACACCACCACCGGTCCGAACAGGTAGGCCAGCCCGCCGGCCAGCAACGCGGCCACAGCATTGCCGGCGTGGTTGAAGGTCTCGTTGCGCCCGGTACGCCGGGTGAAGGCGCGCGGCCCGGTGATCCCCAGCGAAATCGCGGAAATGGCCGGGGCAAAGACAGAGGCGGCTACGGCGCTGGCAGCCTGGGTCAACGCTACCCAGCCAAACGAACTGACGAAGGGCAGCATCAGGCAACTGCCCGTTACCAACAGCGCGGCAATGGCAACCACCGCGCGTTTGCTGCGAGTGCGGTCGATCAGCGCACCCGCAGGGCCTTGGGTCAGCAAGGCAGCGATGCCTGCCAGGGTCATGACCACACCAATGCTGGCCGGCTCCCATTGATGCACGGCCAGCAGGTAGATCGCCAGGTACGGTCCGAGACCGTCGCGCACATCGGCGAGAAAGAAGTTCAGGCTGTCCAGCGATAGAGCGATGCGCAGGTCTGAATGACGGGCCACGATGCGACCTTCAAGAGCGGCGTTCAGGGGCTGAACACGCGTTGGATTAATGACCGGTGGGCTGGGTGATAAGTTTCGCGGTGGGCCAGGGTTTCCTCCAGCGCGCGTTTAATTTACTTTCCAAAGCCCACTGTAATGAGTTTCTGGAGAAGCAATGGACATGCCCTCAGCGCAAGAGGCGATCGCCAGCAATAAAAATGCCTGGGACGAATCCGCCAGGTTGCACAAAGATACCGCGACCTGGGCGGCACTGCTGGCCTCGGTAGCCGAGCCTGATTTTTCCTGCCTTGACCCGACCATCACCACCTTGCTGCAAGAGGCGGGCGTGGTGGGCAAGGATGTGGTGCAATTGTGCTGCAACAACGGGCGCGAAAGCCTTTCGTTGTATGGCTTGGGTGCCCGTTCGGTGGTGGGGGTTGATCAATCCCGGGCGTTTCTTGAACAGGCGCGGGAGTTGGCCGAGGTCTCGCCACACAGCCCTGAGTTTATTGAGGCCGATATCCACCATTTGCCCGAGCGTTTGCAGGCACGGTTCGATATCGCCCTGGTGACCATTGGCGTGCTGGGTTGGATGCCGGATGTGGCGTTGTTCATGCAGCAGGTTGCCAGTGTGCTGAAGCCCGGCGGTACGTTGGTCATGTACGAAACCCATCCCTTTCTCGAGATGTTTGACCCCTGTGGGGCCAACCCGATGCTGCCTGCCAGTTCTTACTTCCAGCGCGAACCCTTTGTGCTGCAGGAGGCAATTGTCTATGAAGGGAAGGATGAGCGGCCCGGGCCGACCTCCTATTGGTATGTACATACCCTGGGCAGTGTGGTCAGCGGGGCTATCGCAGCGCAGTTGCAGATCGCTGATTTGCAGGAATACCCGCATTCCAACCGAGAAGAACTCTACGATCAATATGAGCATCAGGCCGCGCAACTGCCCCTGTGCTTTACCATGACCGCGATCAGGCGTGATGGCTGATCAAGGTTTGCGCACGCAAAAAAAGGCCCGCGAGGAGAGGGCGGGCCAAGTGATTCACTGGAGTAGGTAGGCCTGACCTTATAGGTCGAAAAGTGAAGGCCTTGTGAAAATACCGTGATCAAATCGGATAATCACGTCTTATGTGTCCACCTGTGGCGAGGGAGCTTGCTCCCGTAACAGCCTGCCAGCCACCGCCTATCTGCCTGACGCCCCGCGTTCCAACATGTGGGAGCTGGCTTGCCTGCGATAGCGGTGTATCAGTGACAGGTTAGTTGATCTGACCCACCGCTATCGCAGGCAAGCCAGCTCCCACATTTGATCAAGAGCGCCGTACGAAGGTGCGCATGGTTTGCCCTGGGCCGGTGCTGAACACGGTGGGCCTGGGCATGCCTTCATCCGCTGCGATAAATACGAAATCATCGCCGTCGAGCCGGTAACTGGCGGGGAGCTGTTTGCCTGCATCATCACCCATGTCGTCCGTCCAGGTAATGCTTTTGGGCGTGGTACTGGCGTCCAGTACGAAGCGTCCTGCCAATAATACTTCGCCACTGACCGTGGTCACTTCGAAGCGATCCCCCGCAATTGTCGTCGTCGCTCCGGGCGCGCTGTGGGCATCCACGGGGTTGAGCACGCCACCGTCTTCAAGAGCTGTTTGTTCCCAAGTGCCTTGCAGTGCGTGAAAGTCCGAGGCTGAAAGCGGTGACATGCAAACTCCTTATTGCTGTTCAAAAAAATGTTCAATTGTATTGAGGCTGACACTGTCCCACCTGTAGGCGAAATTTTTTTCTTTATAAGACAGGTATTTGACAGCTTTTTCATGTTGTATTGACTACGCTTGCAACCAGATCAGTCTGACATGGCTGTGTCATTTGGCTTACTCACCGAAATGAAACCGAAATAATCCCTAAGTCTGTGGGATATTTCAGGGGACTGAGTGGTCACATCGCCATTGGTCTGCCGTATCCAGGGCGTTGCCCCTGATTTTTGAAGTCATTCAGACTTCTGAGAATGATGGCCTTTTAGTATTATTTTAAGGTGTTCTTATTTTGAATCGTACTTCCCCGCTTCCGCCTTCCGCAGCGTCTGATGAAATTGATTTATTTGAATTGTTTCACGCCATCTGGCGACAAAAAAAGCTGGTGGTCGGGTGTACGCTTCTGGCCGGGGTATTAGGCGCAGGTTATGCCTTCCTGGCACCCAAGACGTATGAAGTCAGCAGTGTGTTACGGCCTGCGGCAATCAACGAGCTAGACGCCTTGAACCGTTCGGAAGTGTATAAATTGCCGCCTGCCGATGCGTTGCTCAAAGTGGGCGCGCAGTTGGACTCTTATGATGCGCGTCTGGGATTCTTCAAAGATCATGAGGAGCTGTTCAAGGCGTTCAAGAAACCGGGGCAAACCCTTGAGCAGAGCTTTGAGGCGTTCAACCGTAATTCCGTCAATCTGATTTTGCCCGACCCCAAGAAATCCGATTCGTTGAGCAGCTACATCCGTCTGGAGCTGCAATACCCGACCGACGTCGATGGTGTCGCGATCCTCAACGGTTTTGTGGACTACGCCATTGCCGCCGAGCGTCAGCAAGTAGGGGCCGACCTCAAGGTGATCGTCAATAACCGCTTGAGCGAGCTCAAGGGCAAGATCGACGCCGCCCGCGCCAACTACGATACCGATAAAGAATCGAAAATCGCCAAGCTGCTGGAAGCTGACCGGCTCAAGCGTGCCCAACTGCAGGACGAGCTCAGCGCTTTGCGCTTGCAGATGAAGATGGAGCGCACCAACCGCCTGGCCGAATTGGCCGAAGCGATCAGCATTGCCAAGTCCATGGGCATCCGTACGCCGACAACGCCGTCCTCTATGGCTGACTCCACCCGCACGGGTTCGAGCCAGGTCATGCGTACCGAGGTGAACAACCAGAAGATCCCGCTGTATTTCATGGGGACCGAGGCGTTGGAAGCCGAGCGCGCTGCATTGCAGCAGCGTACCAGCGATGACTTTACCAACCCGCGCATTGCCGAGATCGGCAAAGAGCTGCAACTGCTGGAAAGCAACCGCGAGGTTGAGGTGCTGCGCAAGCGTGGCAATGAAGACATCTTCTTGCAGGACGTCGAGCCGCTTCGGGCTGAAGTCGCCAGGTTGCGTGGTTTGAACATCGACATGAGCAACCTCAAGCTGGTGACGATTGACCGTCGAGCCCAAGAGCCTCTGTCGCCGATCAAGCCGAAAAAACCGCTGGTCATCGCGTTGAGCCTCGTCGGCGGCCTGTTGCTGGGCCTGATGATTGCGCTGATCCGCTACTTCGTTCGCAGCCGCACCCAGGCCGTTCCCTATACGGCATTAGGGGATCGCCGCGAGGATAAAGACACCCCGCTGTAACCCTTCAAACGCCCTCAAACAGGCAGGCTCATGAGCCTGCCTGCTCCTACCCCCAGCACACTCAGTAGACAGCTTTTCACAATTCTTAGTTAACCTTTGGTTACAAAGTGTGGCTAAATAACTGCCAATGGACGCACGCAGGCGGTTATCCCGCCGGCCGTGTCGCCTGTATGTGAATTGTGATTTCAGGTGCTGCTTATCCATCCTCGGCCGTTGTGGGCCCGCAGGAGCAGCCTGTTCTCTCCCTGACGTGTGACGAATCCCTTGAAACTCATCATTGTTGCTCTCTACGTTGCTTCCATTGCGTATGTACACCTGCGCGGTCGGGTGCGACACAAGCTGGGTCGCCAGCTTAGCGATCACTCGACGTTCCTGGCGCCGATCAACTGTTTCCTGTACCTGTTCTCCAAGCAGCCCAGCCGTCCCTTTCTCTCGCCCAGCGACTTCCCGGACCTGAGCCCATTGCAGGAGCACTGGGAAGAGATCCGCGAAGAAGGCCAGAATCTGATGCGAGCGGGGGAGATCAAGCGCTCGGAGCAATACAACGACGTAGGTTTCAACTCGTTTTTCAAGACCGGCTGGAAGCGTTTCTACCTCAAGTGGTACGGCGACAGTCATCCGTCGGCGATGAAGTTGTGCCCGCGCACCACCGAGCTGGTGCAGAGCATCGGCTCGATCAAGGCGGCGATGTTCGCCGAGCTGCCTCCGGGCTCCAAGCTGGTGCGTCACCGAGACCCGTATGCAGGCTCCTACCGTTATCACCTGGGGCTGGATACGCCTAATGACCCAGGCTGCTATATCAACGTGGATGGTGAAAACTATTACTGGCGCGACGGTGAGCCGGTGATGTTTGACGAGACTTACATTCACTACGCGGAAAACACCACCCAACAGAACCGCATCATTCTGTTCTGTGATATCGAACGGCCGATGAAGTACCGCTGGGCAGCAGCGTTCAACCGTTGGTTCAGCCGCAATGTGATGGCGGCCGCGGGTTCGCCCAACGATGAGGGCGACAAGACCGGCGGCCTCAACCGTGCATTCACCCGTCTGTATAAGATTCGCCTGCGTGGCAAAGAGCTCAAGAAGCGTAATCGCACGCGCTACTACCTGGAAAAGTGGGCGATCTTTGCCGGTCTGGCGCTGATCTTCATTCTTATCTGACCTGGCTCAAGGCGCGGATCACCCGGGTGGTTGCGCGCCAAGCTTGTCCCACATCTTTTTGCTGATCTTCTGCCGATTGGCATACCCCGCCCAGGGGTCATCCTTCAACGCCTGCAGCCGCTGGTGCAGGTTCGCCACTGTCCACTGCTGGGCGCCACGCAATCCTTTCAACTCCTCTCGACTCACCGGCACCGACACTGGCAGGCCTGGGCGTGCCCGCACTGAATACGCCGCCACGGTGCTGGCGCCACGGGCGTTGCGCAGGTAATCGATAAAGATCTTGCCCACGCGGTTCTTGGGGCCACTGGTGGCGGTAAAGCGTTCGGGCAGTTGCCGAGTCATGAATTGGGCAATAGCTTTGGCGAACGCCTTCACGGTGTCCCAGCCGTCGCGCCGGGCCAACGGCACGATCAAATGCAGGCCCTTGCCGCCGCTGGTTTTGACGAAAGCTTGCAAGCCCAACTCATCCAGCACCGACAAGGTCAGTTGGGCCGCTTCCAGCATGGCTTTCCAGGGCAAGGCCGGGTCCGGGTCCAGATCGAGGACGAACAGGTCAGGCGTGTCGATCTTGTCTGCGGTGGCGCCCCAGGTGTGAAACTCCACCGTACCCATTTGCACGGCACCGACCAGGGCATCCACGCTGTCTATTTCCATCAGGCGCGCATGGCCCGGATCCAGCGCCGGGTCCAATTGCTTTATGTGGGGAATGGCCAGGTGTTCTGAGTGTTTCTGGAAGAACTGCTCCCCTTCAATCCCTTCTGGCGCCCGCAATAGTGATACCGCGCGTGCGCGCAGAAACGGCAGGATCCATCCGCTGATATCGGTGTAGAACTGCGCCAGTTGCTGTTTTTGCGTGCCGCTGTGCTTATCGATAATGCGCTCGGGGTGCGTGATTTTCACGTTCTTCACCGTTGCCTGCGCTTTACCGGCTTTCGATGTGTGGGGTGCCTTGACGGACTTGGCCGCGCGCGGCTGTTCATGAATGATCTGCGACGCTGGCTTGTCGGTGCGCAGGCCCACAAACGCTGCCTGGCGCACCACGCCTTCACGGGTCCATTCGGCAAATTGCACCTCACCGACCAGGCTCGGCTCAACCCAGTGCACGCCACGGGCCTGGGCACTGGTCAATGGCTTTTGCAGTGGCGAGTCCTTGCGCTCAAGCGGGGTGAGCTTGGCATAGATACTTTTCAGCGCCGCCTGGTCAAAGCCCGTGCCCACGCGCCCGGCATACACCAGGCCCGCCTCATCGTTGACCGCCAGCAGCAGCGCACCAAAGCCGCTGCGCGAACCTTGCGGGCGGGTGTAGCCCACAATCACGAATTCCTGGCGCAGGCGGCATTTGAGCTTGATCCAGTTGTCACTACGCCGCGACACGTAGGGGCTGCCGGCACGTTTGCCGATCACACCTTCCAGCGCCAGGTCACAGGCGCTCTCGAAAATATCGCGTTGGCTGGCGGCAAAGGCTTCGGAGAAGCGCAGCAGTTTGCTTCGACTGCCGGACAGCGCAGATTTAAGCGCGGCCCGGCGGTCTTCGACCGGGTCCTCACGTTGGTCGCGGCCGTTCAAAAACGGTGCATCGAACAGGTAATAGACAATGTCCAGGCTGCGGCCGATATCGAACGCATTTTGCAGCGCCTGGAAATCCGGCAGTCCGTCGCCATTGAGGCTGACCACTTCGCCATCCAGCCAACTGTCCTTGAGCTTGAGGGCTTGCAAGGCTTTGCACTGACGCGGTAGGCGCTCGGTCCAATCGTGGCCGTTGCGGGTGAACAGGCGCACTTGACCGTCACGAATGCGCGCCATGATGCGGTAGCCGTCGAACTTGATCTCGTAGCGCCAATCACCTTCGGGCGCCCGGTCCACCAAGGTTGCCAATTGGGGGGCAAACTCATCCGGTAAGGCAGCGGTGCGCTTGGGCGTTTTGGCTTTTGGCGCGGCCTTGGGTTTGGCCTTGGCCTTGGCCTTTGGCTTACCCACCACCGCATCGCTGAGCACGCTGGCGGGCTCGGCCTGGACGATATCGAATTCAGCCGCCGGGCGCGCCTGCTGATCGTTTTCCTTGATCAACAGCCATTGCTCCTTGTCGCCGCTGCCCTTGAGCCGGGTTCGTACCAGCGCCCAGTCACCGGAGAGTTTCTCACCCACCAGAGTGAATTTGAGCTTGCCCGCCGCGTAGGCTTTGCGCGGGTCATCGTGGGGCTGCCAGATGCCTCGGTCCCACACGATCACATCCCCCGCACCGTATTGGCCGGCGGGAATGCTGCCCTCGAAACTGCCATAGCTCAGTGGGTGGTCTTCAACATGCACCGCCAGACGTTTCTGGCTCGGGTCCAGGCTTGGGCCCTTGGGCACCGCCCAACTCAGTAGCACGCCATCGAGTTCCAGGCGAAAGTCGTAATGCAGGTTGCGCGCATCGTGCTTTTGAATCACAAAGCTCAGGGCCGAGACGTTCCGCTTGCTGGCGGGTGAGCTGCCGGCGGGTTCGGCGGTGATCTTGAAATCGCGCTTGCGGTTGTACTCACTCAGGGGCTTTGCCATGTCGTTCTCCCTTCAATGGCAGGCTCAAGAGGCCTTGTTATTGGACTTTTTCGCGGCGCTTTTTTTCGCCGCAGGTTTACCCGCCAGGCTGCGTTTGAGCAGTTCGGTCAGGTCGATGACATCCGCGGATTTGCGCTCTTCGCCGCCTTCGACCGTTTCCACATCTTCGATCTTGCCGGCCTTGGCCTTCTTCGCCACCAGCGCCCTGATCTTGTCCTGGAAGCTGTCACGGTATTCATCGGGCTGCCAATCGGCGCTCATGTCTTGCACCAGGCGCTTGGCCATGTCCAATTCACCTTTGGCCAGGGTCGGCTTTGTCACATCGCTGCCCAGTTCCAACTCATCCAGGCTGCGCACTTCAGCGGGCCAGCGCAGCATGACCAGCACCAGGGCCGACTCCAGCGGCATCAACGCGGCCAGGTGTTGCTTGGTGTGCAGCACGACGTTGGCCAGGGCGACTTTGCCGGTTTTTTTCAGCGCTTCGCGCAGCAGTGCATAGACCTTGCCGCCGCGTTTATCCGGAGCGAGGAAGTAGGGTGTGTCGATGTTTTGCAGGGGGATCTGGTCGCTGGCGACGAAGGCGATGATTTCGATGGTCTGGGTGGATTTGGGGTGGGCGGAGCGAATTTCGTCTTCGCTGAGCACCACGTAGCGTCCTTTTTCAAAGGCCACGCCCTTGACGATATTTTCCTTGGTGACTTCCTTGCCGGTGGTTTTGTTGATGCGCTTATAGCCCACCGGATCCATGCTGCGCTTGTCCAGCCAGTCAAAGTCGACGCCCTGTGAAGAGGTCGCCGAGACCAGCGATACCGGGATGTGAACCAAGCCGAAACTGATGGCGCCTTTCCAGATTGCCCGTGGCATAGGTGTGATTCCTCAACGAAGAGCCTGTGTGCTGGTGACTCGCAGGGCAGGGCAAAAGTTTCGGCGGACAGATGCTCGGACAGATCGTGTTACACCTGATGAGAAACTATTTAGTGTCACAACGCGAACCCACGGCGTAGCGTGTTATCGAAAGCACGTAGTGCTTGGCATAGAGAGGTTGGCCATGAACCGTTGTGTACGTCATCTTGCAGCACTGGCGCTGGGCCTGGCCCTTGCGCCATTGGCCCAGGCGCAAAATTTGCCAGGGCGCAGCGACCACGGCCCTATTCACCGGGCCAACCCCAATAGCATGCAGGGCACCCAGCCCAATGCACCGGCGGTTCGCAGTATCCAGCCAGTCCCGGCCAACCCGCGGCCGACGCTGGAAAACGGCGGCATCGGCAACCGCTACCCCAAGCAGGAGGCGGCCCCCAGCCGACCGGCCACCGCACCCAAAGCGCCCACCTATGATGCCAACGGCAATCGCCGCTGAGGATTTCGCCTTATGTTTGCACGTAAAACCCTGCTAGTCGCCCTGTGCGCCACCGCATTGCTGCCGTTGAGCGCGGTGTATGCCGCCGATAGCCAACAGTTCCCCAGTGAGCAAGGCCGCATCACCGCCACGCCAGTCGCCAAGGGCCTGGACCATCCGTGGGCGCTGGCGTTTTTGCCCGACCAGCAAGGTTTCCTGGTGACCGAACGGCCTGGAAACCTGCGGTTTGTCAGCCCGGACGGCAAGCTGTCCGCGCCCTTGAAGGGCGTGCCGCAGGTATGGGCCAAAGGGCAGGGCGGGTTGCTGGATGTGGTGCTGTCGCCAGACTTCAAGCAGGACCGCCTGGTGTACCTGTCGTACGCCGAAGGCGGTGGCGAGGGCGGCAAGGCCGGCACAGCTGTAGGCCGTGGGCGCTTGGCAGCTGACTTGAGTGGCCTGGAGGACTTCAAGGTGATCCTGCGCCAGGAGCCCAAGCTGTCGACTGGCAACCACTTCGGTTCACGCCTGGCCTTTGACCGGGACGGCTACCTGTTCGTGACCCTGGGCGAGAACAACGACCGCCCCACGGCCCAAGACCTGGACAAGTTGCAAGGCAAAGTAGTGCGCATCTACCCGGATGGGCGCGTGCCGGACGACAACCCTTTTGTCGGTCAACCCGGCGTGCGTCCCGAGATCTGGTCCTATGGGCAGCGTAACCCGCAAGGGCTGGCCCTGAACCCCTGGAGCGGCACGATCTGGGAAAATGAACACGGGCCCCGTGGCGGTGATGAAGTCAATATCATCGAGCGCGGCAAGAACTACGGCTGGCCGTTGGCGACCCATGGCATCAACTATTCCCTGCTGCCGATTCCCGAAGCCAAGGGCAAAACGGCAGAGGGCACAGTGGCGCCCCATCATGTGTGGGAGAAGTCGCCGGGCGTCAGTGGCATGGCGTTCTATGACGGCGACCGATTCAAGGCATGGCAGCACAACGTGTTTGTCGGTGCGCTGGTGAGTCAGGAGCTGATTCGGTTGCAGTTCGAGGGCGACAAGGTGGTCCACGAGGAACGCTTGTTGGGCGAATTGAAAGCGCGGATCCGCGATGTACGGCAGGGGCCGGATGGCTTTCTGTATGTGCTGACCGATGAGGATGACGGCGTGTTGTACCGGGTTGGGCTGAATCAGGACTAAACGTGTGGGAGGGGGCTGACAGCAGACGCAGATCTAATTGATGCCCCGCGATCCAAATGTGGGAGCTGGCTTGCCTGCGAAGGCGGTGGTTCAGTAACAGATGCAGCGACTGATACACCGTCTTCGCAGGCAAGCCAGCTCCCACATTGGATCTCATTCTGTCTGCAGAGTCGGGGTTATAGCCCCAGCTCAGTCAGGCCCGGATGCTCATCCGGGCGCCGCCCCAGCGGCCAATGAAACTTGCGTTCGCTTTCCTTGATCGGCATATCGTTGATGCAGGCAAAGCGGTTGGCCATCAAGCCGTTCTCATCGAACTCCCAGTTCTCATTGCCGTACGAGCGAAACCAGTTACCCGAATCATCGTGCCATTCATAGGCGTAGCGCACGGCGATGCGGTTATCAGTAAAGGCCCACAATTCCTTGATCAGTCGATAATCCAGTTCCTTGGCCCATTTACGGCTCAGGAACTGCTTGGCTTCTTCGCGGTTATGGGCAAATTCGGCGCGGTTACGCCAGTTCGTGTCCAGGGTGTAGGCCAGGGATACACGCTGCGGGTCGCGGGAGTTCCAGCCGTCTTCGGCCAGGCGGACTTTTTCGATGGCAGACGTGCGGCTAAACGGCGGCAGGGGCGGGCGGACTTCTTCTTGGGCTGACATGGGCGACTCCTCAATGCAATAAAGGTTGGGTCGAAAGTTGCCTGGGCTGTGAGTTCAAAGTTGCAGTAAGGTCCGCGCCATGCATTGCGCATTATCGGCAGCTGTTGAATCACCCATGACCAGGGCAACGGTAATGGCGCCATCGATCAGGATCAGCAGTTGCGCGGCCTGCTGCTCCGGGTCGGGGGTGCCATGTGCTTGGCACAGTTCAAGTGCGTACTCGAACAGTTTGCGTTTATGGGCCTTGGCCAACAGGCGCACCGGGTCTTGGGCATCGCCGGTTTCACCACTGGTGTTGATAAAGGCGCAGCCGCGAAAGTCTACCGAGCCGAACCAGCCTTTGAGCGCGCTGAACAGCCCCAGCAGGCGCTCGCCGCTGTCGGTGCTGCGTTCTACTTCGCTGCGCAGCCATTGCATCCAGCGCTCGTCGCGGCGTTGCAGGGCGGCCACCACCAACTCATCCTTGTTGGCGAAGTAGCGGTAGATACTTTTTCTCGACACGCCGGCGGTTTTCACCAGTAAGTCCATGCCGGTGGCAGCGATGCCGTGGCGATAGATCAACTTCTCGGTGACGTCGAGGATAATGTCGCGGGTTTCATTCTGGGTTATATCGTTCATGTCGAGCGCAGTAGAACGATCGTTCTTCATGGTCAACAGTCTTTTTTCGATTGCCCGTTGCGAGACCTGAGCAGCCTCATGGTGTAAGCTTTGGGCCTCTTCGGATTCGACCCATTGCGAGCCCTATGCCGTCGTTCTTCAAACGCTCCCTGTTGCCCAAGCTGCGCGGTTTTGCGCTGTCCACCGAGGCCCTTGAGGTGCTGCCCAGCGCCGACGCCTATCGTCGCTGCCTGTTGGAGAAAATCGCCCAGGCGACCCGGCGTATCTACATCGTTGCCTTGTACTTGCAGCAGGACGAGGCGGGGCAGGAAATCTACGACGCTTTGCACGCCGCCAAAGCCGCACGGCCCGAACTGGATATCGTGGTGATGGTTGATTGGCTGCGCGCCCAGCGCGGGTTGATCGGCGCGGGCAAGCAACCGGGCAACAGCGCCTGGTACCAGGCGATGACCCAGCGTCACGCCAGCGAAGTACCGGTGTACGGCGTGCCGGTGCAAACCCGCGAGCTGTTCGGCGTGTTACACCTCAAGGGTTTCGTGATCGATGATAGCGTGCTGTACAGCGGCGCCAGCCTGAACAATGTGTACCTGCACAAGTTCGACAAATACCGCTTCGACCGTTATCACCTGATCCATAGCCAGCCCTTGGCCGATTCGATGCAGCACCTGGTGGAACACGGCCTGGTGGCATCCAAGGCAGTGCATCGCCTGGACCTGCCAAACCCGCCCACCACCCGCAGCCTGCGCAACGATATCGGCGACCTGCGCAGCCGTCTCAAGCATGCGACCTACGACACCACAGCCGGGCAGTTGCCCAATGGCCATCTGTCGGTCAGCCCCTTGCTGGGCGTCGGCAAGAACAACCCGTTGAGCCGTGTGATCCTCGAACTGATCGCCAGCGCCCAGCAGCAACTGACTATCTGCACGCCGTATTTCAACCTGCCATTGCCGGTGACCCGCGAGATCAACCGCGCCCTGGCACGCGGTGTGAAGATCGACATCGTGGTGGGTGACAAGACCGCCAACGACTTCTATATCCCGCCCACTGAACCCTTCAAGGTGATTGCGGCGTTGCCGTACCTGTACGAGATCAGCCTGCGGCGCTTTGCCAAGCGGCACCAGCCGATGATCAACAACGGCCAGTTGAACCTGCACCTATGGCGCGACGGCGATAACACCTATCACCTCAAGGGCATGTGGGTGGACGAGCGCTACACCTTGCTCACCGGCAACAACCTCAACCCGCGAGCGTTTCGCCTCGACCTGGAAAACGGCTTGCTGATCGACGACCCTCAAGGCCAATGGCTGGAGCCGCGAGGCGCTGAGCTTGCGAATATTTTCCAGCACACCACGCGTATCCAGGGTTACCAGCAATTGCAGACGCTGGTGGATTACCCGCCCGCCGTCGGCAAATTCCTGCGGCGTGTCAGCCGGGTGCGGATCGAGCGCTTGCTGTACCGCATCCTCTAGCCGAGCAACGGGCTGGCAAAAAAACACCCAGGCCCCTCGACAGGGACTGGGTGTTTTTCTGTGTGCGGCAGTTAGTTCAAGCCCAGCTTGCCGCGCAGGGTCGAGAGGTCTTCAGCCAAGGTGTTGACCGGGCCGACCAGGGCCTTGCGGTCGTTGTCCTTGACCTTGTCATAGGTCTCAAAGCCGCCGTCCTTGGTTTTGTACTTGGCCAGGATCTTGTCGACGCTGGCAAAGTTCTTGTCGACCTTGGCCAGGAAGGCCTGGTCCTGCTGCCCGATCTGGCCACGGAACAGGTCGACGATTTTCTTCGCGCCGTCGATGTTGCCCTGGAAGTCGTACAGGTCGGTGTGGCTGTAGCGGTCTTCTTCACCGGAGATCTTGGTGGCCGCGACTTCTTCGAGCAAGGCAGCGGCACCACCGACGACTTTCTCCGGCGGGAAGGTCAGGCCGTCGACGCGGGTCTTGAGGTCATTCACGTCCGCGTTGAGCTTGGCGGTCAGCGCTTGCAGGCCCTGGGTCGAGTTCTGCGAGAACAGCGCGTATTCGATCCGGTGGAAGCCCGTGAAATCTTCGGCCGTCACGCCTTTTTCATGGTCGTCGACACGCGAATCGATGGACGCGTCGAGGTCGCTGAACAGCTCGGCGATCGGCTCAATGGACTCATAGTGCACGCGGGTTGGCGCATAGAGCTTCTTGGCGGTGGCCAGGTCGCCTTTATTGATGGCGTCGGTGAACGCCTGGGTCTGGGTGACCAGTTCGCCGATTTCTTCGGTGACGTAGATCTTGTAATCCGACACCGGGCCCACCAGGTCCAACGGCGCAGTAGCGGCGAAGCTTGCCAGTGGCGAAAGGCTGAGTAACAACAACGCGATAGACGACTTCTTCATGGGAGACATTCCGCTCTGGTGTGTTTTAGGTCTTGGCAGGTTCGTGAGGGTGCGTTGCCGCGAGCAGCGTGCGCCCGATGAAGTCCTTGGGCCCGGTGACCCCTGGCAAGGTGAAGAAATACCCGCCGCCCACCGGCTTGAGATACTCCTCCAATGGTTCACCGTTGAGCCGGGTTTGCACGCTGATAAAGCCTTTCTCCAGGTCAGCCTGGTAGCAGATGAACAACAAGCCCATGTCCAGTTGACCGTTTTTGTTGACGCCGTTGGAGTAGTTGAACGGCCGCCGCAGGATCAGGTTGGCCTGGGTCTGCGGGGTGCGCGGGTTGGCCAGGCGGATGTGGGCATCGAGCTTGGTCAACTTGCCTTCAGGGTCCTTGCTGTAGTCCGGGACCTGGGTTTCATGCTGGCCGTCCATGGGCGCGCCCGTGGGTTTGACACGGCCGATGATGCTTTCCTGTTCTTGCAACGGGGTGCGATCCCAGCGCTCGACAAAGTTACGGATGATGCGCACGGCCTGGTAGCTGCCATGGGCGGTCCAGGCCGGTTCGTCGCTGGTGGGCTGTACCCAGACGATCTGGTCCATGGCCTTGTCATCGTTGGAGTTGGGGTTGGCCGAGCCATCGCGAAAGCCCAGGAAGTTGCGCGCACTCTGCGCCGGTTCGCCGGGCTTGGACGGTGCCTGGGGCGGCACGCTGCCTTCTTGCTTCCAGCGCACCAGCAGCAGGTCGGGCAGGTTTTTGACGATGTCGCGCAGGGCGTGGATATTGGTGTCCGGCGTGTTGGAGCTGAACTGCAGGCTCAGGTCACCATGGCACTGCGCCGGTTCCAGCGCATCGTTGGGAAAACCGACCATGCGACTCAGGCGCTTGGGCTTGGCCGCCGCTAGGCCAAAGCGCTCATCGAACAACGATTCGCCGACCGACACGGTGATAGTCAGGTTATCCGGCGTGACCACCGGGCCGAGGATACCGGAATCGGTGGGCGGCAATTTCGGGTCGACCTGGGGCACGGTGCCGCCCGTCATCAGGAACGCGATGCGCTCATTCAGGGTGCGAAACAGGCGTTCCAGGTCATCGCGGTCGCTGGCCAGTACATCGAACGCCACGACCATGCCGCAGGCCGGGCGCGGGGTGACGATGCCGCTTTGGTGCTTGCCGAAAAACGCCTGGTGGTCCTGGGTCTTGTCGCTGCGCGGGGCCGTGGTGACTTGCTCGGCCACTGCTGCCATCGCCGGGCAGGACAGGCTGCTGCCGGCAATCGCAGCGCCGGTGGCCGCCATGCCCAACAGGACGCGGCGACGTTGGAGGTCAAACTGTTCTTTATCACTCATGTATGCGGTCGTCTTCACTGCAGGCCGGAAAGGCCAAGGGCGGGGTCGATTCCATCGAGTGCAACGGCCAGTGCCTTGGCCTTGTCGGCGATCTGCTTGCGCTGATCAGCTGTAACCTTGTCGTAGCTGGGGTAGCGGTCATTCACCTTGAGCCTGTCGAGTTCGGTGTCGAAGGCGCTGAGCGCGCTGTCGATAGCGGGCAGCAGGTCGGCGGCGGACTTGCCCAGCAACGGGCGCATCAGGTCGACCACCTTGCGCGCGACCTGCAGATTGGCGGCAAAGCCGTTCAAGTCGATGTGGCTGTAGCGTTCCTCTTCACCGCTCGCCGCGCGAACGTCTGCCAGGCTGTTGAGGTTGCGCACCACAATGCTCACCAGTTGCTCCGGTGGCAGGGACTGGGCCAGTAACTGTTGCTTGAGCGTGGTGACGTCGGCCACCAGTCGTTGCGCGACCGGCGCCAGGCCATCGAGGCTGTGCTGCTGGAACAGGCTGTATTCGAGGCGGTGGAAGCCGCTGAAGGCGGGGTCCTGCTCGCGCTTTTCAAAGTAGTCGGCGCGGGCGTTGATCGCGTTATCCAATTCGGCCAGGCGTTGAGAGGCAGGCGCCAGGCGCTGATACGCCTCACGGGCCGGCACATACATGGCCTGCGCCTGGGCCAGATCACCGGCGTCGATAGCCTGTTGCAGCGCCGTCACCGCCTTGATCAGCGCACCGCTCTGGCCGCTCAAGTACACACGGAACTCCGACAACGGGCCGATAAACGCCACCATCGACGGCTTGGCCTTAGCCTGGGCGTCGGACTCTGCCGTGGGCGTGACATGCAAGGTGCCACGCGGGTTGCTCAACAAGCCACAGGTAATGGCGTAGTCGCCGGGCAACAGGTTGGCATTGATCACCTGGCTCAGGCCTGGGGCAATGTTTTCCCGTTCCTCGACCACCAACACGCCGTCGAGGATTTCCCACTCCACCGCACGGTCGGAGCGGTTGATGATACGAAAGCTTGCGCGCCCGGCCGGCACGGTGAGGGCGTTGGGCTCGCAGGCGTGACTGTGAATCGTGACCGCGATTTCATTGTGGTTGGTCTGGCGTTTGGTCGCGGCCAATTGCGAGGCGTAGTAGAACAGGCCAACGGCGGCGATCATCACCACCACCGAGCCGGCCACACCCCAGCGCAAGGCGCGGGATGGCGGAGCCGATTGAGGGGTTGGGTTGGACAAGAGACGGTCCTTACTGGCTGGAAACGGAAGAAGTCGTGGCGACAGGCTTGGCGGGGGCCGAGGGCAGGAAGAACATCACCAGGGCCACCACCAGGTAAATCAGATAGGCGCCCAGGGTGCTGGCGGTCGGCGCCTCCTGGTAGCCGAACATGCCGGCCAGTACCGAGCCGAGCGGGCTGTCCATGGGTAATGCAGCGCTGAAATCGAACAGCACGGTCTGCCAGTGGTTCCACACGCCGGCTTCGTGCAAGGCTTGCACCGAGTTGGCGAGAATGCCGGCCGCGACCACCAGGATGAACAGGCCAGTCCAGCGGAAAAACGCGCTGAGGTTCAGGCGCATGCTGCCGGAATAAATCAGCAAGCCCACGACAATGGCCAGGACCAGGCCGAGCAGGGCGCCCACCGGAGCGCCCGGGCCTTCGCTTTGCTGAAACACGGCTAACAGAAAAAACACCGTCTCCAGCCCTTCGCGGGCCACGGCAAAAAACACCATGGCGATCAGGGCAAATACCTGATGCCTGGAACCGGCCAACGCATGGTCGAGGGATTCATGCAGCGAGTGTTTAATCGAGCGCGCTACTTTGCGCATCCAGAACACCATGGAACTGAGGATGCCCACGGCGACCAGACCGACGACACCTTCAAACAATTCCTGCTGCTTTTGCGGGAATTCCGCACTGACCAATTCCAGGCCGCCGCCCACCAGCAGCGCCAGCGCCGCTGCAAGGAACACGCCGATCCACACCGCAGGCATCCACTGGCCACGCCCGGTCTGTTGCAGGTAACTGGCGATAATGCCAACGATCAATGCCGCTTCAATGCCTTCGCGCAGCATGATTAAAAAAGGAACGAGCATCGGGCACCCGGGCGCAACTAGTTAGGGAGCTAAGTTGTAACATAATGATACTCATTGCTAAACAAGAAATATTGACCTTTGCTGAACGTGGGCTGAACAGTGGTGGCGAAGCGCAACCGCCTTTATGATGCGGGCCAATCAGACCGCAGCCGGATAGCTCAACGCCCCATGTCGGAAAAAGACACCATCTCCATTCACCTCGTGCGCGAAGCGCTGTTGCAGAGTTGCGCGCCGGGAGCGGCCACCGTTGAGGCATTGAGCAAAGTCGGGATTGATCCGGCGTTGCTTGAGCAGCCCGACGCTCGCGTGGCGGCCACCGCCTATGCACGCCTGTGGCGTTTGCTGGCGCGGCGCAGGGACGATGAGTTTTTTGGCATGGACCCACGCCCACTCAAGTCCGGCAGCCTGGCGTTTCTGTGTCGCGCCGCCATGGCGCAACCCAGCCTGGCTGCGGGCCTGGAAACCGGCTTGGGGTTTCTCTCGCTGATGCTGGAGCACCTTCCGGCCCAGCTGGTGCGCCAACAGAGCCTGGCGGAGATCGTCCTGCTCGAACCTGAGCATGAACCCAAGCGTGCGTTTACCTACTTCACCTACTGGATGATCGTCCACGGCGTCGCCTGCTGGCTGGCGGGGCGGCGTATTCCGATCCTCGCCATTGAACTGCGCTGCGCTCAGCCGGACTTCTGTGACGACTATCAGGTGATGTTTTCTGACAACCTGCGCTTTGATCGACCACGCACCCGCATGATCTTTTCAGCCGACTGCCTGGACCTGCCGATCAAGCGCAGCCCGCAGGAGCTCCAACGTTTTCTCGCTCATGCACCGGCTAACATCCTGGTCAAATACCGCGACCCGGAAAGCCTCGCCACACGCATCAAGCACGACCTTCGGCAGATGCCCCCCGACACCTGGCCGGAAACTGAAGGGCTTGCCGCCAGGTTGTGTATTTCTGCGTCCACCCTACGTCGCCGCCTGGCGGAAGAGGGGCAGACCTATCAGGGCCTCAAGGACAGCGTGCGCAAAGAACTGGCGATTGTGTGGTTGGCTGAACCGCAGATCAGTTTTGCCGAAATCGCCACGCGGTTGGGGTTTGCCGATGCGAGTTCGTTTTATAAGGCGTTTCGTAAGTGGTCTGGATCGAATCCCGGGCATTATCGAAGTTTGATTTTGAACGAGTCGAGTCGACTCTAACTTCCGTCATGCGGGATTAGGACAATTCTCACTTATTCCTTCACCCAAGTATGACAGAACGCTCCTTCGATATTTTAGGACGTGGCTGGCATATTTAGCGCTTGATTTCGTGCACCGTAAGCAACGTGTTTCTACCCGCATTAGTGGGTGCTTGATATCTGCTGGGTTGATATCGAGTGTCATGTGCTGGCAGCCGTTGCTTAACTGCGAGGTGCGCTTATGGGGAAATAAAAGATCAGATATATCGAGTGGGGATTTATTTACTATTTGCTGATTTGAGGTGAGATCATGAAAAGTCTTATTGCGTTGCCGTGTCTCGCGTTAATGCTTTTGTCTGCTCAGGTGTCGGCCTTGTGTCTGTATATAAGTGATAGCTATAGCGGGCTTTTGCAGCCAGGCGTGGAAACGGCAGTTTATGGTCCGTTCACAATAACATCTGCTAATGGGTGTGCTGGTGCGACCATTGATGTTTCTGCTTCCACAAGCGGTGGGGGGCGGGCGCCGCAGTTGATAATTCAAAAGCAGACCGGGGCTTCTTGGGGAGATGTTGCTGGAACCTTTGGAAGTAGTACGTCCTTCTCAGGTGTGTTTGGAACCTATCGAGTCGTCATGATTAATTCTGGTTCCGAGGTGCAATCTTACTCTGGCACCGCACGATACGGTCGCTGAGTCGTTAAGCTAAACAGTGCGCCACGAGGTTATTGGCGCACTATTTGCGAGCATCTGAATCAAGCTTTTTCATCTATGGATAAAGCCGTATTGGAAGAGTTTACAAAATAGACCAGTGCCCCCATGGCGTGATTAGCTGCAACCATTCCCTGCCGCCATCTCAACGTATGCTCGTTTGCGGTTGCAGGGTTGTCTTCCAGGAATTCACTGTACTCCACCAGTCGCTCATTAAATAAGGCAATTGCGTTGAATTTTACGTGCGTCTCTGTTGGAACACCTTTCGCATCGGTATGCAAATTACCACCTATGAACATTCTGAATGCATAGATATCAATCATTTCCTGCTCAAATAGTGTGCGCCCTACTTTTCTTAGGTCATCTGAACTGATAGACGTCATGTCATAATCTTTCAAATAAGCCTTCAGCTGGATGATTTGATTGTTGTCATTGAGCTGTAGGGTGTCAGCTGCCACCTTCTTCTCTGTAATTGTGAATGCATTCATTGTCTGCTCAGGATTTTTGATCACGAACGCATTGGTTGCCTTGGTATACCGCATCTGTTCAGCAGTCAACAAGATAGCCATGTCCCTTCCTCCATTAGTAAGTGACACTTCGTTGTCGACGCGTGTGCGTATTACTTTAATGGCGCGTGGCGTCTGAAATGTGAGTTGGTTGTGAGGCATTAAAGCCTGGCGGCGAGGTACAGCGCGGGACTAGGACATTACCTACGAAGGCCTTCTTATTTGACTTACAGAAGTTACTTTCAACATTTTAGGAAGTCCTGGCAAAAAAAAGCCCCGCGACCGAATGGACCGCAGGGCTAAAAATTGGCTGGATGCGACCAACCAAAGGAGCTCTTTACCTCACTTGCTGCTGGCAACCACCGTATCCGGCTGCCAGCCACCACCCAAGGCCTTGTAGATCGCCACAATGCCGCGATACAGGTCCACTTCGGCCTGGGCCTGGGAGTCTTCGGCGGCCAGGCGTTCGCGCTGGGCGTCGAGCAGTACCAGGAAGTCCACGGTGCCTTCGCGGTAGCGGATCGCGGCGAGGTCGGCGGCGGCGCGGCTGGATTCGCTTTGGCGGATCAGCGAGACCAGGCGTTGTTGGCGCTTGCCGTAATCGCTGAAGGCGTTCTCGGACTCTTCCAGGGCCAGCAGCACTTGCTGTTCGTAGGTTGCCAACGCGCCATCGGCTTCGGCATTCGCGCCACGCAGACGAGCACGCACGCTGCCCAGGTCAAACGCTGCCCAGGTGATGCTCGGGCCCAAAGACCAGGCATTCGCGGCGGCCGAGCCGATCTGCGAACCACGCCCGGCGGTGAAACCGAGGAAACCGCTGAGGCTCACCCGTGGGAACAGGTCGGCCTTGGCCACGCCGATACGCGCAGTGGCGGCGGCCAGCTTGCGTTCGGCGCTGAGAATGTCCGGGCGCCGTTGCAGCAGTTGCCCCGGGTCGCCAATCGGCAACGCCTTGGCAATCGCTGGCAGGTCTTTCGGGCTCAGGTCCACGCTCAGCTTGTCGGGGCGCTGGCCGAGGAGGGTGGCGATGCGGTTGCGCTCGCGCACTTGTTCGGCCTGCAGTTGCGGCACGCTGGCTTCAACTGCTGCCAGACGGGCGTCGGCGCGCTCTACGTCGAGCTGATCACCTACGCCGGCATCCCGCAGGCTGACGGTGATGGTGCGCGACTCCTGCTGGTTCTTCAGGTTGTCCAGGGCGATGCGTTCACGCAGTTGCGCGCCACGCAGTTGACCGTAGGCAT
The DNA here is from genome assembly GCF_036346515.1 of Pseudomonas sp. AM4(2022). Lineage (NCBI taxonomy): Bacteria > Pseudomonadati > Pseudomonadota > Gammaproteobacteria > Pseudomonadales > Pseudomonadaceae > Pseudomonas > Pseudomonas sp. AM4(2022). The sequence goes on along the minus strand of NZ_JAOTNW010000013.1, from coordinate 68,518 downwards.
CCACCAGTTCGGCAATCATGGTGACTTGCAGCTGGTACAGGTCGGCTTCGGCCACCTGTTGGTCAGCGTCGCTGGCTTCCAGGTTGCGGCGGATGCGCCCGAACAAATCCACTTCCCAGGCCATGTCCAGGCCCAGGTCGTAGCGCTCGCTGTTGACACGCTTGGTGGTCTGCCCTGGAATCTGGCCCTTGCCCACATCGCTGCTGGCGCGGGAGGTGACCACCGGCATGATGTCGTTGGCCGCATCATCACGGATAGCCCGTGCCGCCCGCAGACGGGCGAAGGCCACGCGCAAATCACGGTTGCCGCTCAGGGACTGGGTCACCAGTTGGTTGAGGGTCGGGTCGTCGAACTGCTGCCACCAGATGCCTTCGTACTTGGCATGGTCGTAGCTTTTGCTGTCGGCGGCGGCCGTGATGTTGGCCGCCTCCAATTGCTGGGTCTTGTAGTCCGGGCCTACGGCACAGGCGGCGAGCGCCAGCACCAACAGGCTCGGCAGGAATACTTTCACACTCATTGCTGTGTCTCCAGCTTCAAGGCCTTGGCCGCTTTGCGCGCTTCACTGCGCTCGACATAGCGACGGATCAGTACATAGAACACTGGTGTCAGCAACAGACCGAAGAAGGTCACACCGATCATCCCGGAGAACACCGCCACGCCCATGGCATGGCGCATCTCGGCACCGGCACCGCTGGACAGCACCAGTGGCACCACACCCATGATGAACGCGAACGAGGTCATCAGGATCGGCCGCAGACGCAGGCGGCAGGCTTCCAGCACTGCGGCGAGCGGGTCGAGGCCTTCCTGCTGTTTATCCTTGGCGAACTCGACGATCAGAATCGCGTTCTTGCACGCCAGGCCCACCAGTACGATCAGGCCGATCTGGGTGAAGATGTTGTTGTCGCCGCCTGAGATGATCACCCCGGTGATGGCCGACAGCAGTGTCATCGGTACGATCAGGATCACCGCCAGTGGCAGGCTCCAGCTTTCGTATTGGGCGGCCAGTACCAGGAACGCCAGCAGTACGCAGAGCGGGAACACGAACAGCGCGGTATTGCCCGAAAGGATTTGCTGATAGGTCAGGTCGGTCCACTCGTAGGTCATGCCGTTGGGCAGTTCATCTTTGAGCAGTTTTTCAATCGCGGCCTGGGCCTGGCCAGAGCTGTAGCCCGGCGCGGCGTTGCCGTTGATTTCGGCGGTGATGAAGCCGTTGTAGTGCATCACACGGTCCGGGCCCGAGGTATCGCTGACCTTGATAAAGGTCGCCAGCGGGATCATCTCGCCTCTGTTATTGCGCACTTTCAATTGGCCGATCTGGTCGGAGTCCTGGCGGAACTGCTGCTCGGCCTGCACGTTGACCTGATAGGTACGCCCGAAGCGGTTAAAGTCGTTGGCATACAACGAACCCAGGTAGACCTGCAGGGTGTCGAAGATGTCACTGATCGCCACGCCGTGGGTCTTGGCCTTTTCGCGGTCGATAGCCGCGTCCACTTGCGGCACGTTGACCGTGTAGCTGGTGAACAGGCCGAACAGTTCAGGCACGCTGTGGCTCTTGGCAATCACGTTCTGCACTTCTTTATACAGCTCGTCATAGCCGAGGTTGCCACGGTCTTCGATCTGCAGACGGAAGCCCCCGATGGTGCCCAGGCCTTGTACCGGCGGCGGCGGGAAGATCGCCATGTAGGCTTCTTCGATATTGGCGTATTGGCCGTTCAGTGCACCGGCAATCGCACCGGCAGACATGCTTGGGTCTTTACGCTCATCGAAGGGCTTCAAGGTCACGAACACGATGCCGCTGTTCGGGCTGTTGGTGAACCCGTTGATCGACAGGCCCGGGAAGGCAATTGCAGCTTCCACGCCGGGTTGTTTCAGGGCGATCTCCGACATGCGCTTCATCACGTTTTCGGTGCGGTCCAGGCTTGCGGCGTCGGGCAGTTGGGCGAAGGCCACCAGGTATTGCTTGTCCTGGGCCGGGACGAAACCGGTCGGCGTGTGGGCAAACCCGAAGAACGTCAGCACCATCAAGCCTGCGTAGACGAACAAGGCAATACCGCTGCCGCGAATCACTCGGCGCACGGTGCCTACATAGCCATGGCTGGCCTTTTCGAAAAAGCGGTTGAAGGGACGGAACAGCCAGCCACCGAAGATCTTGTCGAGGAACTTCGAGAACCGATCCTTCGGCGCGTCGTGACCGCGCAGCAACACAGCGGCCAGTGCAGGAGACAGGGTCAGGGAGTTGAACGCTGAGATCACGGTTGAGATCGCGATGGTCAAGGCGAACTGCTTGTAGAACTGCCCGGTCAAGCCACTGATAAAGGCGGCCGGAATGAACACCGCACACAGCACCAGCGCCGTGGCGATGATGGGGCCGGTCACTTCACTCATGGCTTTTTCGGTCGCTGGGAACGGCTCAAGGCCCAGCTCGATATTACGCTCGACGTTCTCCACCACCACGATGGCGTCGTCCACCACGATACCGATGGCCAGTACCAGGCCGAACAATGACAGGGCGTTCAGCGAGAACCCGAACAGGTGCATCACCGCAAACGTACCGATCAACGAAACCGGCACCGCCACCAACGGGATAATCGAGGCGCGCCAGGTCTGCAGGAACAGGATCACCACCAATACCACGAGGATCAATGCTTCAAACAGGGTATGCACCACCGCTTCGATGGAACCGCGTACAAAGATGGTCGGGTCATAGGCGATGCGGTAATCCATGCCCGCCGGAAAGCTCTTTTTCAGCTCGGCCATCTTGCTGCGCACATCGTTGGAGATGTCGATGGCATTGGAGCCGGGACGCTGGAAAATCGGAATCGCAACGGCCGGCTGGTTATCGATCAGCGAGCGCAGCGCGTATTGGCTGGAGCCCAGCTCGACCCGGGCGATGTCCTTGAGGCGCGTGATTTCACCGTTGGCGCCGGCGCGAATCACGATGTTCTCGAACTCTTCTTCAGTGACCAGGCGGCCCTGGGTATTGACCGACAACTGGAAGCTGGTGTCACTCGGCGCAGGCTGGGCGCCCAGGGCACCGGCTGCCACCTGGCGGTTCTGCTCGCGGATCGCCGTGACCACATCGGTGGCGGTCAGGTTGCGCGAAGCGGTTTTGTTCGGGTCGAGCCACACGCGCAGGGAGTAGTCGCCCATGCCGAACAACTGCACGTCACCGACGCCGCCCAGGCGTGCCAGTTCATCCTTGATATTGAGGATCGCGTAGTTGGACAGGTACAACATGTCGTAACGCTGATCCGGGGAGGTCAAGTGCACCACCATGGTCAGGTCGGGGGAGGCCTTGTCCACGGTAATGCCGATGCGCGTCACTTCCTCTGGCAGCTTGGGCTGGGTGCGCGTCACACGGTTTTGCACCTGCACCTGCGCGTTGTCCAGGTCGGTGCCCAGGGCGAAGGTGATGGTCAGGGTCAGCTTGCCGTCAGCGGTGGACTGCGAGGACATGTACAGCATGTTCTCGACGCCAGTGATGGCTTGCTCCAACGGCGCGGCCACGGTTTCACCGATGACTTTGGGGTTGGCGCCCGGGAAGTTGGCGCGCACCACCACGGTCGGCGGTACCACTTCCGGGTATTCGCTGATCGGCAGTTGGAACAACGAGATCGCACCGGCGATCAGGATCAACAGCGACAGCACCGCTGCGAAGATCGGCCGTGAAATGAAGAACTTGGAAAAATTCATCTTAAGTATCCCTTAACCGCGTGGAGTCGCAGCGCTGGCGAGCTTGGGCGCTGCGGTTTGCGGCGCTACTTGCTCCAGGTTGCTGGCTTCAAGCGCTTGTCGTTGTTGGGCCAAGGCGGCGAGGGTTTCCTTGCTGGCCATCGGGATGGTTTCTGGTGCGACCGGTGAGCCTGGGCGTACACGCTGCAGGCCCTTGACGATCACGGTGTCGTCCTTGGTCAGGCCGCTACGCACGATGCGCAAACCTTCGATTTTCGGCCCCAGTTCCACCGCGCGATAAGCCGGCTTGTCGCCGTCCATCACCAGTACGAATTTCTTGCCCAGGTCGGTGCCGACGGCTTCGTCATTGATCAACACTGCCGAATAGGTACCGCTGCCGACCAGTTTCAAGCGCGCATACAGGCCAGGGGTGTATTCGCCCTTGCTGTTGTCGAATACTGCACGGCCACGGATGGTGCCGGTAGCCGGGTTGACCTGGTTGTCGACGAAGTTCATCTGGCCCAGGTGCGGGTTGCCGGTTTCGTTGGACAGGCCCAGGTACACAGGGGTGGTTGCGCCACGCCGGCCTTCACGGGCCAGTTCGGTGTACTTGAGGAATACACGCTCATCGGCGTCGAAGTAGGCGTAGACCTTGTCGGTGGAGACCACGCTGGTAAGCGCAGTGGTATCGGCGGTCACCAGGTTGCCGGCGGTGATTTCGGCACGGCTGACGCGGCCACTGATGGGCGAGGTCACGCGCGTAAAACTCAGGTTCAGCTTGGCCAGGTCCAACTGCGCCTGGATCCCGGCCATCGCGGCGCGGGCTTCCTGGGCGGCGGTGGTGCGCGAGTCGGCCAGTTCGGCAGAGATCGCATTGCTCTGGCGCAGGCGCTCGCCACGTTGCGCTTCGTTTTCACTGCGAGTGGCGGCGGCTTTAGTCTGCGCAAGCTGGGCTTCGAGGCGGCGCACTTCGGCCTGGAATGGGCGAGGGTCGATCTGGAACAGCAGGTCGCCTTTCTTCACCAGCGCGCCTTCGGTGAACGCCACCTGGTCAATCTGGCCGGACACCCGCGGACGAATCTGCACGGTTTCCGGCGCTTCAAGGCGCCCGGTGAACTCGTCCCACTCGTTGACCGGTTGTTCCAGCACCTTGGCCACGCTGACCTTGGCAGGAGGCATGGCGGCCGCTTGTTCCGGGGTCTTGCCGCACGCGCTCATCACCACTACGGCCAAGATCGCCAAGGGGAAGCGCAAATGTTTGAGTGACTGTTCCATGAGGTGCATCCGCCAATGTATTTGAGATGGGCGGATCATGCGCGGGGAGGTGCTATGTCACGAATCGAATGAAGCAAAGGTAACTATCATTCGGAATGATATAAGCGCGGAGTCAGCCCTCTAGCATGGGGGTTTTGTTAGGGAGCTATCAATGTCATTGATGACAAAAGACTGTTGCTGAGGGTGCAAGGAACTTTTGCAGTTAGGCATGGGTGCCTCACGGCGCCTCAAACGCATCGCCCAGAAAGTCGATCAAGGACCGCACCGACGGCATCAGCCCACGCCTGGAGGGGAACACGGCGGTGATCACGCCTTCAGCGGGTTGCCATTCAGGCAATACGGCAATCAAGCGTCCGTCGGCCAGTTCGTCTTTCACCACTACCTGCGGCAGGTTGGCGATGCCCACGCCCGCCAGTGCAGCGTTTTTCAGGGTGGACATGTCATCGCTGACCAGGCGTGGCGTGTGCACTACCTGCGCCGTGGCGCCGTCCGGCCCGGTCAGGTCCCACAGGTACTGAAGCAACGGGTTGCCCCAATGGATAGTCGCCAGCCCGGCAAGGTCAGCTGGTAGCGAGGGCAGGGGAGCGCCCTGCAAAAAAGTCGCGCTCGCCACCAGCACCTGAGGACTTTTAGCCAATACCTTCATGACCAGCTCACTGCTTTCCAGCGGGGGGAAACACAGGTTCAAGGCCATGTCATAGCCTTCGCTGATGATGTCGACCTTGCGGTTAAAACTCTTCACATTCAGTTCGACGCTGGCGCATTGCGCCATGAATTGGGCCAGCATCGGCGCCACCCAATAGTTGAGCAGCGCAGTGGTGCAGCTCAAGCGGATCACGCCGCGCGGCTCTGATTTGTTGAAGGCAATCACATCTTCGGCCGACTCGGCTTCGGCAATCATCGCCACGCAATGGCGATAGTAGGCCTGGCCGATATCGGTGACCTGGAACTGGCGCGTCGAGCGCTGTATCAGCCGTGCCCCCAGCCTGGCTTCAAGCTGGCTGACTCTGCGGCTCAAGGTCGATTTGGGCAGGTTCAGCGCACGGCCCGCCGCCGCAAAACCGCCGTGCTCGACCACCTTGGCGTAGAGGAAGAGTTCGTTGAGGTCGAACATGGGCACCGTTCCATTTTTGAGATGCCCAAGCTTAATCCAACTCAGCCCTCACGTTGAGCGAATGTCAGCGCATTATTCACCAGCGCGTCAGTTCAGCGTGTGGCTGATTTCGCGCAGGCGCGCGTCGCTCAGGTTGCCGGTGGATGCCAACAGGTGCAACTGGGCCATCAGGATCGCATAGCGTTGTTGGACCAGGCGTTGCTGGGTATCGGTGACTTTCTGTTGGGCATCCAGTACATCGGTGTTGATACGCGAGCCGGCTTCGAAGCCGTGGGTCACGGCGGCGAGGTTGATCTGGCTGGAGTTCAAGGCCTGCTTGAGTGCCTGGTATTGGCTCATGCCGTTGGTGACTTGCAGGTAGGCCTGGCGCGCCTTCAGCCCGGCGTTGCGGCGTGCATCTTCGACTTCGTCCGCCGCCTTGCTTTGCAGTGCATGGGCTTCGCGCACGCGACTGCTGGTGCGGCCACCGCTGTAGAGGGGAACGCTCAGTTTGACCCCGACCACGGTCTGGTTATAGCGGTTTTCCGGCAACGTCACATCGTAGACATCACCGCCGACAGAGGCGAAGCGGCCATGGGCGGCGATCAGATCCAGGGTCGGCAAATGCCCGGCCCGTTCTTTGTCGATGTCCATTTCGGCCAGGCGCTGGGCAATCTGCGCCGCCTGTACGGCAAGGTTGCCTTGTTGCGCGGTCGTGGCCCAATCATCGATGGCAGCGGGCACCGGGGCACTGAACTGCGGCTCTTTGCCTGACCACGGGCCTGCCTGCGCGGCGGTCAATTGGGTGAGTGTTTCGTTGGCTATGTCCAGTGCGCCACGGGCGGCCACCTGTTCGGCGAAGGCCTGGTCGTACTTGGCCTGCACCTGGGCGAGCGCATTAGCGGTGGTGGCGCCGTCGGCCAGCAGTCGTTGGCTGCGCGTCTGGCTCTCGCGCAGGGTTTGTAGCTGTTGCGTGCGGGTATTCAACAGCTCCTGATTGAGCAGCACGTCGAAATAAGCGCGGGCGACGCGCAGCATCAGCGCTTGGCGCGCCTGTTCGGTGTGCAGTTCACTGGCGCTGATCAACAGTTTGCTTTGGTCGTGGGCGATCACATTCTGCCAACGCAGCAGCGGCTGTGTGAGGACCACGGCGTAGGCGTTGGTGTTATTGCGATTGCGATGATAGTCGGACGAATCCTCGGCATCGACCCAGGCCGCGCCGCCGGTGACAGACAGGTCCGGCAGCAGGTTGGCACGGCTTTGCGGTTCCTTTTCTGCCGTGGCCAATTGCTGGGCCTGTGCGGCCGCGAACTGCATGTCGTGGGTCAGCGCCTTCTGGTACAGGTGGTACAAGTCATCTGCCAATACCTGAGTGGGCGCGCAGGCGAGTGCCAGCCAATACAGCGGCATGAGCAGCGGGGTGGTGTTCAGATGCAGGCCTGGAATACGCAAGGGGTGTGCTCCACTGAAAGATTTATCGACTGAGGTGGCTTCTGCGCATCATCAGCACCATGGGAATCCCGATGGCCATCACCGCTCCCAAGGTGCCGAACAGCATGCTGAACGCCAGCATTTGCCCTTGTTCGCGCGCTTGCAGGTAAGGCATCAGGGCCAGGGCTTGTTGATGGCTCGCCAGGCCTAGGGAAAGAAACAACGGGTCGGTTTCCACACCTCCCCAGCCACTGGCCACCAGGCTCGATTCGGTGACATGCTCGGAAAGCAGGCGGTAGCGTTCCCACGAGAACCGTGTGAGCAAGGTGGCTGCGATGGCGATGCCAACGCTGCCCCCCAACTGGCGCATCAGGTTGAGTACGCCTGAGGCGCCGGAGATCAATGTCAGCGGCAGGCGCCGCATCGCCAGGTTGGTCAGCGGCACAAAGATCATGCCCAGGCCCAGGCCGCGGATCACCAAGGGCCAGTACAGCGAGTCGGGGTTGCTGTCGAGGGTGAACTGGGTGTGCAGGAACATCGCATAGCAGTACATGACAATGCCCAGGGTGACGAACACACGCTCGTCGATCTTGTTTTCCTGGGACAGCTTGCCGATCACCAAGGTGCTGATGGCGCTGGCCACCGCCCCGGGGAAAATCACCAACCCGCTCTGGTAAGCGCTCTGCGCCAGCAGGGTCTGCAAGAACAGCGGCACCATGAACAACGTGCTGTACAGCCCGAAGCCCACGCAGAACGCACAGATGCACCCCATCAGGAACTCGCGGTTCTGGAACAGCGCGACGTTGACGATCGGGTTGGCTACACGCCGCTCCCACCAGAAGAAACCCACCAGGCTGAAGCTGCTGAGCAACAGGCAGGCCACGGTCCAGTTGGACGCCATCCAGTCCCAGTGCTCGCCGCGCTCCAGCAGGATCTGCAGGCTGCCCACGCCCAGGGCCAGCAAACAAAAGCCGCTGTAGTCGACACTGGAAGGCTTTTGTTCGTTGGGCGAGTCGTTGATACACAGCCAGCACAGCAACAAGGCCACGGCACCGATCGGCAAGTTGATCAAGAAGATCCAATGCCACGACAACGTGTCGATCAGGTAGCCGCCGACGGTCGGACCCAAGGTGGGCCCCATCATCACGCCCACGCCGTACAGCGCCATGCCGCTGCTGACCTTTTCCTTGGGGAACACGTCGTAGATGATTGCCTGGGAAATCCCCAGCAACCCGCCGCCCGCCAGGCCTTGCAGCACCCGGAACGCGACCAGTTGCCAAAGTTCGGCAGACATCGCGCAGCCCAATGATGCCAGCACGAACAGCGCGGTAGAGACCAGGTAATAAGTCCGCCGGCCGAACCACGCCGACAGCCAGCCACTGACCGGAAGAATCACCACGTTGGCCACCACATAACCGGTGGAGACCCAGGAGATTTCATCCACCGACGCACCGTAGGTGCCCATTAGGCTGGGAATCGCTACGTTGACGATGGTGACATCGAGCAACTCCATCATCGAGACCAGCGTGACGGTCAGCGCAATCAGGTAAGGCGACTTCATAGCGTGTGGCCGGCGTCGTCAGGTGCGGCCACTTCGACAAACGCGCTCATGCCCGGGCTCAATAGCGACTTGTAGTCATCTGGCACATCGTTGAGCGCGATGCGCACCTGTACGCGCTGCACCACCTTGGTGAAGTTGCCCGTGGCATTCTCCTGGGGCAGCAATGAGAACTTGGCTCCGGTGGCCGGTGCCAGGCTTTCGACGACGCCGTCGAAGGCGTGCCCGGGGAAGGCGTCCACGGTGACGCGGGCATTCTGGCCCACGCGCACGCGGCCCACCTGGGTCTCCTTGAAGTTGGCGGTAATCCACAGTGCGTCGGTGGCGATCAGGCTCATGAGCTTTTGGCCAGCGACCACAAACTGGCCGGGTTCCACCTCTTTTTTCGAGACAATGCTGCGCATCGGCGCGGTCTGGCGGGTGTCGTTGAGCTGGATCCTGGATTGTTCCAGCTCCGCTTGCGCGGCCGCGATCCGATAGTCCTGCACCTTGAGTTCGGCTTTGTTGGCCAAGGTGCTTTGAGCGGCGGCCTGGGCGTTGCTGCGCGCCACTCCCTGGGCGTGGCTGAGGGCGTCGAAACGCGCCTTGGCCACCTCCAGGTCCTGGGTGCTCAGCACGCCTTGGGCGCCGAGGCGACGGGCACGCTGGTAGTCGTTGCGCGCTTGCTCAAGGTTGGCGCTTGCTTGAGCCAGGGCCGCCTGCGCGGCCTCGCGCATGGCCACCGCACCGAGCACCTGACTGTCCAGCGCGCCCGGCACGCCTGCGCGCCCGGCGGCGGCGAGCAGCGCTTGCCACTGTGCTTCGCGCTGCTGCAACTGGTAGCGGTACTCGCTGTCGCGGATCTGAAACAGCAGGTCGCCGCTTTGTACCCTGACGTTGTCCACCACCGGCACACTGATCACCACGCCCGAAAGCTTGGCCCGTACCGGGATGATCACCCCGTCGAGCTCGGCGTTGTCGGTACTCACGTAGGTGCTGGAATACTGCCAGCGCTGCCAGCCCAGTATCAGCAACCCGCCGACCACGACGCCGCACAGCGTCAGTTTTATCAACTTGCCTTTGGTCATGTGGTACTCCCTGTCGATGCGCGTTGAGGTCAAGCAGGCTCAGAAACGGTGTGGACCTCCCGCGCAGGGCGACCCACCGTCGGCTGAGCCTTGTCCAGCAGGAACTGATGCACGCCATTCCACAGGTCAATCCGTGAGTTGATTGCGGTTTTCGCACTCTCGACCATGTGCAGGTGTTGCGCGGGGCTGGTGACGATTTCGGCGATGATGCGTTTGGCCGCCGGGCCGTGATCGTCACCATCCATCTCGATGTGGCGCTTCAAGTAATACGTGAGCATCGGTACATCGCGTTCACTGACCGACCATTGCGACAGCAGGCGACCAAACATGTCGGGGATGATGTCTTCACGCCCGAAGAAGAAGTACGCCAGGACCGCTTCGGTGCTGCCGTGTTGCGCAACATCGAGGGTCTGGCACATGAACACTTTGGCGGCCGTCGGAATCTGCGCGTCGTTGAGCGCCTTAGCCAGAGGCACCTTGGCCTGGATGGCGGCCAGGAAGCGGCGGAATACGCTGCTGTCGGCGCCGATTTCATCCATGGCGGCGAGGTACAGATCCAGGTGGCTGATAAAACCGCCATTGGGGTGCTCGTCGGTCTCTTCACCCACCACGATTTCGTTGATCAGGCGAGCGGCGGTGATGTGTACCGGCGGCACCCAGGGCAACTCCACGCAGGTGAGGTCGCGCTGGATACGCTTGAGCAAGGTCATGAAGTCCCAGACGGCGAACACGTGAAACTCCATGAGGGTGCGCACATCTTCTACGCTGCGGATATTGGCGAACAATGGGTGGCTGAACAGCTGTTCGCGCTCGGTTTCAATGTGGCTATCGATATCAAAAGGCATGCGTGCTCCTGCGGCCTGAAGGGTCAGGCCCAAAATCCATCGGAAATTAAGGGTGTGTGTCGTTTACCGTGTTTGTACGATAAGGATGGCGACCGGTGGCGTACCGGAAGGACCGCACAAAGTGCTTTTCCAGCAGGTATTGCCGGCCTTCATACCATCCCGCTTCCAGCAGTTGACGGTGTACCTTGGGCAGTCGCCAGCAAGGCACCGCGGGGTAAAAATGATGTTCCAGGTGAAAGTTCGAGCCCGCGTGCAACCAGGTGTTGAGGCGCGAAGTGCGTGAACGCGCCGGCGGCAGCTGATGGCCTGCGTCGAAAGCATGCTCCTGATAGGCGTTGACCGCCGACAGCAGGAACGCCACCGCCAGGCTCAAGGAAAACCCCAACAACAGTCCGTCGACAAGCCAGATAGCCAGCCCATACAGGCTGAGCCATACCACCTGGCAGGCGATATTGCAGCGGGCCAGCCGTTGCACCTGCACCGAACTCAATGGCAGCGCCGAAGGATTACCCAATGGCCCGAACGCCAGGCGCCAGGTGGTCTGCAGATAACGCAGGGTGGCAATCAAGCGCGACAGGGTGATGCGGCTCGCCAGTGTGTGATAACGCGAAAAAAGCCGGTAGTCCGGGTCTTTCGCGCTGTTGCTGTAACGGTGGTGTTGCCAATGGTCGACGAAGTAACCGGTCACACAGAACCCCGGCAGCAGCGAACTGGTAGCAATGCCCAGGTAGCAACTGCGCATGGGGTTCGCACTCAGGTTGAAGTGGAAACCTTCATGCCCAAGGATCGCTTGCAGAAATAACCCGTATCCCGCCAATACCACCAATGGCAAACACACCAGCACCCACAGGGTGGAGGCTGTGGTTGCCACCCACACAAACAGCGCGAGTGGCAGCAGGTACAGGCTCAAGGCGTAGGCGATGATCAGCAAGGATTCCCTCGATCGAGCCTTGAACAAAGCACGGTCGAGGCGGACCTGGGGCTTGGGGTGCAGATGGCTGGCCATTAGCGAGGGCTTACTCGATCAGTTCAGGGTTGAGCACCAGATGACCGCCACGCGTTAGCGTACGCAGGCGCATGGCGATAAAGGCATCGACCACGCTCGGCACGCTGCGCGCGGTGTACATGGCCAGCGTGCCCATGAACGTCAGTCCACGGTTGCGCAGGCCATTTTTCTGGCAGGCGCGCACCAGGCCGTTCGCGGCGGCATCCAGTTTTTCTTCCAGGGACAGCAGGGTCTTGTCACCCCACTTGAAGGTCACCAGGCGTTTGACCGACAGGCCCACACGCTGCGCGGGCAAGTGGATCGCTGTGTCGATGAACCCCGGGTACACCGTGACCACATCAAGCTCCCCGCGATACTGCATGCGCAGCACATCCGAATAAGCGCTCAGTGCGCGTTTGCTCGCGGCATAGGCCGCGACGTAGGGCGCATTCACCAGCGCGAACAATGAGGACACGTTGACCACTTTGCCGCGCTTTCGCAGTAGCCCCGGCAGGAACCCCGAAGTCAGTTGCCAAGGCGCGAACAGGTTGACGTCCACTGCGCGGGTCACCTCATCGGTGACGCCGGTTTCGCCGCGTTCCAGTGTCAGGGTGCCGGCGTTATTGACCAGAATGTCGATGTCGCCGAAATCGGTGCTAATAGCGCTGATCACGTTGGCCACGGCGTGGCGGTCACACAGGTCGACTTGATAAAACGCGTCCAGCAGGCCGCTGTCTTGCGGTGCGAGGATATCGAGGCCAATCACGGTGGCGCCCAGTCGCTTGAGCTTGCTGGCCGCCGCGAAACCCAGGCCGCGCGCGGTACCGGTGATAACAATGGTTTTTCCGAGCAGGTTCATGAGTGCGCTCCGGTCATGCTGAAGGTTGATGCGGACAGGTAGGTATCAAGGTTGGTCGCCATCGAGATCCTGGCCGGTGGATGAAATTGCAAGCCGCGGCAGGCCATCAGCCCGTTGGAACTCAGGTTGCTGGTGATGAATGCCATCCCGCCCAACATGGCGTGGGCCTGGTCGGAGAGCTGGGCAAGCCGTTGCTCAATGCCGTAACGCACCAGCAGCAGACGGGCCAACACGTTAGGCAAGTCCTGCGGGTTGCGCTCGATATCCAGGGCCGCGCCTTCCAGGGCACTGATCGCCAGTTGCAGGTCGGCTGCCAGGTCCACGCGGTGATGCGCGGTCCAGCGAGCGGCGTCTGTGACCGATTCGATCAGGCCGGCGCAGGCACCCACATAAGATGCGCAAATCAACAGTTCGAACCAGATGAAACCCACGGTTTGCACGTCGCCCAGCTGGTGCGTGTAACCGGCGGAAAACACCATGCGCTCGGGCACCAGCACTTCATTGAGGCGTACTTCGATGCTTTCTGCGCCGGCCAGGGCGCTGTTCTGCCAGAAGGGGTTGCGGCTGATGCCCGGCGCCGTGGCCGGAATCAATGCGACCATCAGCTCTTCGCCGCCAGGGGTTTGGCGGATATAGCTGGCGGTGAGCAAGTCCATCGACTGCCCGAGGCAGCAGGGCTTCTTGCTGCCGCTGAGTAAAACCCCCTCTGGGGTTTGCACTGCCTGCATGGCCGAGTCGAGAATCCCCGCTCCGGAGGTGCCCTCGGCAAACCCCGAAGACAGCAGCAAGCGGTTTTGCGCGACGGCGGCCAGCAACAGGCCTTCGGCGCCGCCGCCGTTTTGCGTGAGTGCCAATAAGCTCGCTACGGAAAATTGGTGCATGGTGCTGGCCACCGCCAACGAGGGCGAGCGGGCGCCCAGGGCGATCTGCACATGCACCGCGTCGAGGATGTTCGCGCCCAGCCCGCCGGCTTCGCGGTTGACCAGCAACCCCACCGGACCATGTTGCTTGAACAGGGCGATGACCTCGCTCTGTGGCGTTTCACGCTGGGCACTCGGAATGGCCGCCAAACGCTCGTCAAAACCCGGGGCGTAGCGTTGAAGCAAATCGCGTGAGCGATTGAGTAACGACAGTGACATGGTTCAGGCCTTCAAGTAGCTCGCCGGAAACAGGCCGGTGATGATCGAGTGGATGTTGTCCCGGATAGCTTGTTTGGCCACAGGGTCGAGCATGTCCGCGAGCATTGGCAGGCCCAGGTCGAAGCGTGATTTAAAGGTGATGATCGCGTCCTTGCCGTCCGGCAAGACGTGCCAGGTGCCGGAGAAGTGATCGACGTCGCCGGCCATCTGCTCGAAATGAATCTCTCGGGTGTCGGCATTGAAGGTGTCACGCTCCTGCCACTTGAGAATGCCGCTGTGGAAGTTGACCTCCCAGGACGTGAACGACACCTGGTCGCTGACCTTGTTGATGCTGATATTGCGCACCGATTCGCAGAGCTCGACGTAGTTGCTGAAATCGCTGATCACCGCAAATACTTCATCAGCGCAGGCATGGGGAATATGGGCCTGCACGTTGACTTCTTGCATGGGGGAAAACTCCATTTAAAGGGATGGCATCGAAGTGGTCAGCGCCTGGGCGAAGCCTTCGATCAGCCAGTTGCAATCCTGGGCCGTCAGCAGTGGCGAAGGCGTGAGCCTTAGCACCCGATGGTCATTGAGCGAGTGGCACACAATGATGCGTTGCTCGATCAGGGCCATGACCATGTTGGCGGCGATTGAGGCCTCAGCGAATTCAAAGCCCAACAGCAAACCGGCGCTGCGCAGTTGCACGCGTTCGGCCAAGCCCTGTTGCTGCAACAGCGCGCTGAAGCGGGCGTGCAGGTCCTGGCCGAGCAGCCGGGCACGCGTGACCAGGTCTTCTTGCACCATCACTTGCAACGTGGCCTGCACAGCCGCCATGGCCAGCGGGTTGGCGCCGAAGGTCGAGGTATGGACCGTAGGGTTGCGATTGAACGGCGCGTAGATCTCGGCACGGGCCACCATGGCGCTCACCGGTACGCAGCCGCCGGACAGGCTTTTACCCACCAGCATAATGTCGGGCACCACCTGTTCTTGATCGCAGCCCCACCAATAGCCGGTGCGACCCAGGCCAGACTGGATCTCGTCGATAATCAGCACGGCGCCATATTGATCGCACAGTTCGCGCACGCGCCTGAGGTAGCCGGATGGCGGCAGGATCACCCCCGCTTCGGCCTGGATCGGTTCGAGGATCACACAGGCCTTGTCCGGCGATGCGCGCAGTTGCTGCTCCAGCGCGACGCTGTCGCCAAACGGCACGAACTCGCTGTTGCTGAGCAACCCGCTGAAAGGCTCTCGGTAGCTCTCGCGGCCAGTGACGGCGAGGGCGCCGAGGGTCTTGCCGTGGAAGCCTCCGAACGTCGACAGCGTGCGGCGGCAACCGTTGAGGCGGGCGAGTTTCAAGCCGGCTTCGGTGGCCTCGGCGCCCGAGTTGCAAAAGAACACATAGTCCAGGTCACCCGGGCACAGTGCCGCCAGAGCGTGGGCAGCAAAGGCCTGTTGTGGGTTGAGCAACAACTTGCTGGCCAAAGCGTTTTGCTGCAGTTGCCGAGTAACCGCTTCCACGACGACCGGGTGGCCGTGCCCGAGGAAAAACACGCCATAGCCGCCTGCATCCAGGTATTGGCGGCCTTGCTCGTCGTAGATGTAGACGCCACGGCTGGATTGCTCGATCGGCAGGTTCATCAGTGACGCAAGGCGTGCGTAGCCGGAGTTGACGTGCTGGCGCAGGTATTGGTCGACCTGTGCGGCGTCGAGAGTAGGTTCGATAACCGTGTGGTTCATGCCACGCTCGCTTCTGTGGACGTTGTCACCGGCTGCTTGAGCATGCGCGTCAGAGCCCCGAGCTTGGGCGCCAGGTGGTTGAGCGAGAGCAGTAACTCACGGCCAACATCGCGTTGGCTGAACGCCGGCTCGCCGAGTAACTGCGGCAATGAGGTGGGCAGTGGCGTGCGCAGGCAGGCATAGCGGCACAACTGGGTGGCACGGGTCAGGGCGGCCTGGATATTGCCGCTCAGCGCCGGTAGAAATACCGGGCGGATCAACCGTTCATAAATGTCCGGCGCCATGCAGCGTGGCCGTGTGAAGGGTTGTCTCTGGGTGTCCATGGACTGGCACATCAGGTCCAGGAGCCCCGTCAGATCCAGGGCCTGCGGGCCGCTGGTGAGAAAATAGTCGTCGCCGATCAAACGCTGGTGCAGTGCATTGGCAATCGCTCGCGCCGCGACGTCACGGGCGATCAGGTCGACATAGCCGGCAGGCGGGCAGGGCACGATAGGCAGTACGCCAGACATCATCAGCCCCATGGTCATATGGAAACCCTGGAAGTTGGGCATATGCCCGGTGCTGGCGTCGCCGATGATGATGGACGGACGAAAGATCGACACGTCGATGCCGGCCGAGCGCACCAGCGTTTCGGCCTGGCGCTTGGCGACTTCATAAGGGGTTTCTGCTTGCACGCCTTCGTAATAGTCGCAAGGGTGGGTAAAGGCGGTGCTGATGTGATACAGCGGCACCTTGGCTTGCTGCACAAAGGCCACGACGTTTTCGGTGCCGAGGTAGTTCACCGAAAAAATCTGGTCGATATCACCGTCCAGTCGCGTCACCGCCGCGGCGTGGATCACCCAGTCGACACGCTCAAGCAACTCAGCATAAACGTCGCTGGCCAAGCCTAGGTCAGCGCTGCAAATATCACCCTTGAGCACTTCTACTCGGGGATGGCGGATACGGCTTTTGCGCGCCAGGCAGACCAAGTGAAAGTCCTCTGCCAGGCAGTCGATCAGTGACTCACCGAGCACCCCTGAGCCTCCAGTGAGAAGGACGGTTAATTTTTGCTGTGCTGACATGTAGGGCGCATCCTGCGGATTCATCGAAAGAATTCATGGTGCGTTTCGCCGAATCGCAGGCACAGGTGCCCCGGGCGAACACTCTTCTATTCACTTTCGGTGGCGCTGAGGTGCTCTGGGAGCCGGTACTCAGCGCTTAACGTGGTCGCGAATAAGATGCGATTGATATTGGCGTTTTGATATCAGCGCGTCTTGAACGAAACGCTTGTCTTGCGCAAAACCTCGGCGGCGGTGCGCGGCGTCATGCCAATCATGCGGCGCATCATGCGAGCCAGATGCGCCTGGTCGGAGAAACCGCCGTCGGCAGCGGCGTCCGACAATGTCGACCCACCGGCCAGGGATTTGGAGGCGCGTTCCAATTTGTTCCAGATGATCCACTGGGAGAGGGAAACACCCATCTGGTGGGTGGCGACGCAGCGCAAGCGCGGGCTGGACAACCCCACCGCCTGGGCAGCGCGACTGACACAACCTGGGCCGTCGCGGTCCAGACGCAGAATATTCAAGGCTTTGTGGAGCCTATGGTCGATCGGGGGGGTAATTGCCAGCAGCCGCGAGAGGGCGTCGACAAAGTGCGCCAGGGACGTGCTACGGCGGAAACACTCCAGCAATTCATCACTGGCCAGGGCGATGCCATCGTCTTGCAGCAACGCATTGAGCGCACGGCCCAACACCGTGTCCGGGCTGACATACAAAAATGCCACCGGGTGACTCTCGGCTACGGCACGGTGTTCGACGTTGGGACCAATGATCACGCCTGCCGCACGGATCACCTTCCCTGGCAGCTCCAGAGTGGCGGGTTGGCCTACGCCGATGCACAGTTGGATGGCGACATGGGAGTGAGCAGTGTTTTGATCCGCACGGCCAATGTAACCGGCCCATGAGTCGCCAAAAGTAACGCTGCCATCCCACATTTGAAGTCTTCCTTGACGTGTTGGGTGATTGTTCGACGCGTGCAGGGTAGGCCTGCGCGGGTCTGGATTCAAGCGTGGGTTACCGACATAACGCCGCACGCATGCCCGACTTTCGACGCTTAGAGGCTATCGGGTCGCCAAAGGAGCCCGCTTTGCTCTGCAAAAACGCCTTGACCTGGGGGAGCGGTGAATTGGGCATGGGGTCAATGGCTGGCATAATGCCTGCTTTTACCGCAAGGACGCACGGACGCCATGCTAAAACCAGCCTACCTTCTTTTGTTTTTCTTCACCCTCGCGGGCTGTCAGAGCCTGCTTCGACCTGCTGATTACGATTCCCTCCACGTTGGCTTTCGCTGCATGGGGCTTGCCGGTATAGAGCCCTTCAACCAAGACAACTTGCGTTATATCGAACGCTTCGCCGGTTACGGCAACGCCACCTGCATGGCCATGCTGGGCAAGCTGTATCAGGAAGGCGGGCACGGCGTCGATCAAGATTTGCGCAAGGCCCGTGCCTTGTTCGTAGAGTCCGCCAAGATCAAACCGGCCACCAATGTGCTGCTGGGTCAGATGGCCGAACGCGGCGAGGGCGAACCCGTGGACTATGCCAAGGCACGCCAGTTCTATCGCCTGTCTGGCAACAATGCCGTGCTGGCGCTGGGGCGTTTAATGGAAGAAGGCAAGGGTGGCCCGCAGGATTTGCCTGGTGCCTTGGCACTCTATTTGGGCGCAATCCAGTACTGTGGCGACGAAGTGTGGCAGGCCATGAATCGCCTGCGCCTGGCGGGACAACCGCTGACTGAAGACCAAATGCAACGTTATCAGCAAATCTGGCTGACGGGTTTTCTCAAGCTGCAGACTCGCAGGCTTGCTGTCCGGGAAGTGTTCGAAGCGGTCAATGCCACGGGCGAGAAGAAGAGCGTGCGGCTGTCCTATCGCTTCACGTCAGACAGCGGTACGCCGAAAGTAACGATGCTCACAGGTTCGGGCGACGCGAATGTCGACGCGTGGGTCATGAAGGCCGCGTCGCGAATCACAATGGGCAACGCCGCACCGCTGACCGACAGTTCGGGCGTGCAAGAGATCGTGGCGCCGCTGGTCTTCGTGCCTCAAGACACCCAGCGTATGATGGGGTTGTGCGGTAGAAAGCCCTGCGGTTGACGGTTTACTGAACGGGTGCAACAAAAAGCGATCCAGTGCGTTAGCTCCCCCGACATGGAGAAATCCAAGGCGCGATCAACTGCTTCCAAGACGTCTCGGTGCACACGCCATCGAATGGAAGTGGATGAGTCTCCAGGGGCTGTGAAAGGCAGAAATGATCAGAGCCGTGATGCCCCCGGTGCGGTTGGTTCCGACGAAGACAAGGGTGTTTGTCGATCAAATTACCCATGCGATTCAGGCGGGCTGGGAGCAGTAAGCAGAAATCTTCTATTCACAAAATAAAATGGTGCTTGTGAAAAATTTATATTGATTTTTTAAGGTGGTGCGGCTTTAGCAGAAATCCACCTTCAAAAAAGTCGAGATGCAATGGTTATGGGCCGATGCGTTCTTCAATCCAGCGTAAATTTACTGCAACCCAAAGCAGGGCTGCAAATATTAAGGCGCTACGCGCCATTTTAGCTGCATCTTTAAGTTGGTCGGTAAACGTGAAATAAATCGCCATCGTGATCGACAAAATCAGCAAGCTTGTAAAGAGTAACTTGTAGCACTTCAGGAAAAAATTAAAAGTCGAGTTTTGGTTATCTGTCATGGTTTATCGCCTGGGAGTCGAGGGGAGCGCCCTTGACTCCCGGTAGGTTACCGAAGATCTTTATACAGTTCAGGGTTTCTTCTGGCGGTTCATCCAGGGACTGTACTCAACGGAGACATAGCCTTGAAATAACCCGTCTTTATTCGGATTGAATCCGGGCATTTGCTGGAAATTCAAATGCTTGCACTGTGTGCTGAGACGCTGCTGTAGGGCGTTATCAATCTTGAATTTCTTCGGGCGGTAGGCGCTTGGGTCAAGGTTGACTAGACATTCGCGTACTAGCCCCTCGGCAGTCGAGACAAAGTGGAACGTGGCGACACCGACACTGTCGATGTCTTGTTTAGTCATTAAGTTCTCGCGAAAAAAGCGTATTTGTTTATACATCTCGATGTTGTTTTTCTGGTGTTCTTTCTGCTTGTCCGACAAGCCCCTCAAAGACACGAGTACGACAGGGGCAATAATTGTTTGGGTGTCTTTCGAATCAACAAATACTTCTGGCCGAACCTCGGGGAATAAAGCGTTCCAGCAAATGTCGGTAATCAAACGACCGATTCGGAGGTCATCCTGTCCACTAGCTATTCTCTGCTCATACCGACTACTACGCGCTGAACAGCCCACTACGTTGTTTTGAGAGTCGACAGTCATCTGCATATCCACAGCTCCCTGCAATCCGAGTGCATTGGCGGCCAAGCTGTTACGGTAGAGCACTGTTTGAAAATCACTCGTAAATTTGCCGTCTTCCTGTTGTTGAGTTGCTGCTGCAATAGCTGCGGCCTCTGCCGGCGTATGGCTTTGGCAACCTGCAAGCGGGAGTAGGGCTGCTCCAAGCAACATACGCAATCGAACGCACGCCGCAGCAAGAAAAACGGTATGTTTCATCGTTTTATTTCCAAGGGGCTTTGTCGTGCATCGAGTGTGCACTGAGTTCTAACGCTATAAGGTAATGCGGCTACATCATGTAGGAACTTTCCTTTTTTGGCTGGCCCGCCGGAACACTCAGCAATCCGGGCTATTCAGTGTAATGGCTTTGATCCTCGCCTTTGCAGCAGATCAATTTGATCGGCTGGTACCAAGGTGCGCAACGTCTTGTAAAGCACACGGGTTTCCAGCAGGTTCCAAACGCGCAGCATGGTCTCCAGCGCATCCAGTGGTTTGCTGATGAAGTCCTTGGCTCCCAGGGCGAGGGCGCGCAAGCGTGTGTCGCGGGTGGCGTCGGCGGTGAGCACCAGGATCGGCAAGTATTCAATGCTTGGGATACGTCGGTTGAGTTGTTCCAGCACGGCAAAACCGTCGAACTCAGGCATGTGCAGGTCGAGAATCACCAGGTCCGGCTCGAAGCTGTTAAACAGCTCCAGGGTCCGCAACGGTTGGGTGCTGCTCAGCACGTTGGTCAGCCCCTCACGCACCAGCAGTTGCTCCACTAGGTCGAGGTTGGGGCGTTTGTCGTCGATGATCAGAATGCGCAGGTCGGGGTTCACACGGGCTCCGGAAAGTACTGGTCGAGGTGGGCAAGGAACGAAGGAATGTGAATCGGTTTGGTCAGCACGGCGGTCGCGCCCGCGTCGCTCAAGGCCAGGCGGGTGAGGTCGCTGGCGTCGGCGGTGATCATCAGCACCGGGGTGGATCGGGTGATTTCGCACTGGCGCAAGCGCTGCAGAACGTTCAGCCCGTCGATGTCGGGCAGCGTGACATCCAGCAGGATGAGCTGTGGCGCATGCTGGACGGCCAGATCCAACCCCAATTGCCCCTGCATGCTCGAGAGCAGTTTTATCCCAGGTCGCCGTTGCAGCACGGTTTCGATGAGTGCCAGGCTGGAGAGGTTGTCTTCGATGCACAACACCTTGCCCTGAACTTCGGAGTCTGCAAGTGCAGGGATCAGCGGTCGATTATCGAGCGCGGCAGCGGCTGCCCCGAAGGCGTCCTGCAAGTGTACAAACGCCAGCTCCAGGGTAAATCGGGAACCGACGCCGGGTTGACTTTGCACGGTCAGGCTACCGTTCATCATTTCCAGCAGGCTCTTGCTCAGTGCCAGACCAAGGCCGCTGCCTTCCACATTCGGGTCGGTCTCCAGGCGTTCAAACGGCTTGAACAGGCGAACCAGGCGATCAGCCGCAATGCCTTTGCCGGTATCGCTGACTGACACGGCAATTCGTTGTTGATCAATCTTGACCTCAATGCTGACCTGACCCTCAGGCCGGTTATATTTGATGGCGTTTGACAGCAGGTTCAGCAACACCTGAGTCAGGCGTTGTCGATCGGCGACGATCCCACTGTCAGCGGCCAGGATTGGCAGCGGTGCCAGCTGGATGCCGGCATCGGCGGCCATTGGCGAGACCAGCGTCAAGGCTTCTTGCAAGGCGATTGCCAAGGGCACGGATTCGATGTTCAGCGGCAGGCGTCCGGCTTCGATCTTGGCAATGTCCAGCACTTCATTGATCAGGATCAGCAGGTGCTGGCCGGCACGCAGTATGTGACCGATCTGCGCCTTTTGCCCAGGGGGCGCGTCCATGTCCAGCAGTTGCGCAAAGCCCAGGATCGAGTTGAGCGGGGTGCGCAGTTCGTGGCTCATGCGCGACAGGAATTCACTTTTAGCCAGGCTGGCGCGCTCGGCCTCTTCGCGGGCAGTGCGCAACGCAATCTCGGCCGCGCGGCGATCGGTAATGTCCCGGGTGATTTTAGAGAACCCACGCAACGTGCCGCTGCTGTCGTATTGCGCAGTGATTACCACGCTGGCCCAGAAGCGGCTGCCATTCTTGCGGCAACGCCAGGCTTCCTCCATGTAATGCCCGTCGCGAGTGGCCTCACGCAAGGCCATATCGGGATGCTGCGGACACTCTTGTGTCAGGTAAAACATCGAGAAATGCTGGCCAATGATTTCCTGCTCCGTATAGCCCTTGATCCGCTCGGCGCCTGCGTTCCAACTGGTGACATAACCCTGGGTGTCGAGGGCGAAGATCCCGTAGTCCTTCACGCCGTCGATGATCAGCCGCAAGCGTTCTTCGTTGTCGCGCAACGCGCGTTCACGTTCAGCCAGCAGTAGGCCGGCTTCCACCAGGCGAGTACCCAACTGGCCAATCTCATCGTTCTCCGGCGGTTGTGGCTGCAAAGGTTGCCCCAGGGCCAGGCGTTGGGCATTACCCTGGACCTGCTGCACCCTGGCTACGATCCCTTTGGACAAAAACAGTACCGCCACGATGGCACCAAATAGTCCGCAGAGGGCGGCCAGTAAGGTTGAGAACAACAGCCGCTGACGGGTCGCGTATGCCGCCGCAGTCCGCTCGGCCAGCAACGTGTCCTCAAGGGTGAGCATGGTGCCGATATGCTCGCGCAATTCATCGAGGATGTATTTGTTATTGACCAGGATGGTGGTGAGCGACTCCGGTTTAGCCTCTCGATCGCGAAGCATTTGCTCCAGCCCATCGATTTTGCTGTTGATCAGCGGTGCAATGGCGGTAAGTTGCACACGCACCCGTTCATCACGCACATGGCTGTCGAGGCGGCGCAGGGCCGATTCGATCAGGGGCTTGGCTTTCAGATAGCCCGGCAGGAAATCTTCTCGATGTGTAAGCAGATAACCGCGCACGCTGGCGGCCGCTTCGGCGAGCAAGGTGTGCACAGTCTGGATATCGCCTTGCACCAGCAATACCCGGCGCACGTCTTCTTCGGCACGGGCGGTCTGGCGCTCGGTGATGTAGATCAACACCAGTGACAGCAGCAGGATCACCAATGGCAGGGAAATCACCACCAGGGCCTTGCCCCGTAGCGGCAGGTCGGCCCAGCGTCCGGCATAAAACACCTTCATGGTTGAGTCACCAGGCCCAGAGCAATGCCACGCACCGCAGCCTGGGTTCGGTCAGCCGCCCCGAGTTTGCCGATGACCCGTTCGACGTGGGCTTTTGCCGTGCCGGTAGTAATCCCCAGCTTCTCACCGATCAGGCGATTGCTCATGCCGTTGGCCACCAGCCCAAGTACCTGGCGTTCTCGTGCAGTGAGGTTTTCGGTGGGTGTACCGCCACTCGCATTACGTTCGGTCATGCGTCTTAGCAGGCGGGCGCTGACGGAACGATTGAGGGCTTCTTCACCGGCAGCGACGCGCTGCAGGGCGTCGATCACTTCGTCGCGGCTGGCGTCTTTGAGCAGATAACCGACGGCGCCGGCACTCATGGCCGCCTCCAGATGGTCGGGGCTATCGTCCATGGTGAAAATCACCACTTTCAGGGTCGGCAGGCGTTGCTGAAGCAGACGTGCGGCGCCCAGGCCGTTGAGCAACGGCATGCGGATGTCGAGGATCACTATATCCGGCAGCAACCGTTCGCACAGCTCGACGGCCTCCTGACCATCGCGGGCCTGACCGACCACTTCGAATTGCGGATGACCGGCCAGCAAGGCGACAAAACCGGTGCGCGTGACTTCATGATCATCAGCGAGCACGAGACGTAGGAGGTGAGTCATTGGGGTGTTCCATCCAGGTTCAAGGGCACGCCGACGTGCAGTTGGGTGCCGCCGTTGATTGCGCTGGTGCAGGTGAGGCGTCCACCCAACAGGCTGGCGCGTTCCTGCATGGTGGCCAGGCCCAGATGTCGAGTTTTGTCGGTATCGAGTTGGAGTTCGGGGGCAGCAAAGCCGTTGCCGTTATCTTTTACCCGCAGCCAGGCCTGACCGTCGTGCAGTTCCAACCCCAGTTGCACCTGTTTGGCGTGCGCATGTTTGAGGATATTGTTGATCGCTTCCTGGGCGATCCTGAACAAACCGATCTCCACCTGACTGGGAAAGCGCACCTCGCAACGCGTTAACCAATGCACGCTGATTCCGGCTTCGCGCAGCCGATCAGCCTCTTTATCGACCGCCTTGAGCAATCCGAAATCGTCGAGCACCGTCGGGCGCAGGCCGCTGATCAGTTGCCGGCCTTCAACCACGCAATGCCGGGCCAGTGCCAGAATCGCCTGCAAGTCTGCCCCGAGGGTGCCCGGCAGTGTCGGGCAGCTGCCGGCAAAACCTTGCAGCCGCTGGTGCAAGCCAGCGAGGGTTTGCGCCAGGCCGTCGTGCAGGTCATAGGCGACGTGCTTACGTTCGTCTTCTTGCGCACAAAACAGCCGTTTGACCAGATCCGACAGAGTGCGATCCCGGGCTTTGAGCGTCGTCAGTAATCGGTCATTTTCAAGGTGCGCAGCCAGCAGGGTAGCGAGCAGTTGCATGGATTCGCTGTCTTCGTTGTCCGGCGCCCGCAGGCTCACGCTGTTGGCCAGCACCAGGGCGCCAAAGGCATTCCCGTCGCCACCGCGTAACGGCACCCGCAGCACATTGGGCAAGGATTCCCCCGGACGATCCTGCCAGTTCGGCGTGCGCATTGTACGGTCGGCGGAGATCTCCAGACTGTTCAGTCGATCACGGCTGCCATGCCGGGCGGTGGTGCTAACGCGCCCGTCGGCGTCCCACTCCAGCAGCATCCCGTGGTCCATCGCGAGGAAGGCGCAAGCCCGCGCCAACACTTGCTCGCGCATGGCGTCCGGGGCCAGGCGGGTCAACTCCTGCCCGGTATGCACCAACAGCCGCAGGCGCGCCGCGCGACTCTCGGATTGCCGATATTGGGTGCGGATGGCCAAGGCACTACCGGGGTCATGTGGCAGGTTTTGCATGCTTGGGCTCTCGCGTTGGGGCAAGCGCCACGGGCGCAGGAGGGGTCATTAAACCTTGTTAACGGTACGGGGTGCCATCTGCCAAATGGCATAGCTAAATGATTCCGGTTGGCCGATGTCGGGGGGCTGGCGGGTTGGCAAAGTGTGCTCGACCACCCTGCACTGGAGTATCGCAATGAAATTCAAAACCCCGACCATCGCCTTGCTTTTTGCCTTGAGCGCACCGTTTGTTCAAGCAGCGCAGACGCCCCCGTATGTCTACAGCACTGTGGCCCAAGCGCCTGCCAACGTGAAGGATCGTGAGATTGCCAGTTTGTTTGACCGTTGGAACAGCATGTTACAGACCGGTAACGCTCAATCGGTGGTCGACCTGTACGCGCCGGACGCGGTGCTGCAGCCAACCATGTCCAATCAGCTGCGCACCACGTCGGCTCAGATCAAGGAGTACTTCGATCACTTCATAGCGCTCAAGCCTGTTGGCCAAATCAACTACCGCGACATCAGTCTGCTGGGCAGCAACGTGGCCGTGGACAGCGGCGTTTACACTTTTACCCTGACCGAGGCGACGGGCAAGACGCGTCGGGTGCAGGCGCGCTATACCTTTGTCTATGAACAGGTGGACGGCCAGTGGAAGATTCTCAATCACCATTCTTCGGCAATGCCTGAAGCCTAGGAGCAATGAGACTCCGCGCGACGTGACCTTCAATGATCGACCTCACTGCTGCTCAGTTTGAGGTCCTTTTTATAGTTCAGTGTTCTGCGCATCGTTCCCCGCCAAATGCTCACTGACCACCCTGATCGCCTCCTGGACCCGCCGGGTAAAGCTGGAGTGATCACGGTGCATCATCACCAAGCGATCGATGGCCCTGGTCATGGCCACATATAGCAGGCGCGCTTCATCTATGCCATCTGCGTCTTTTTTGGGCATGTTGTGCAAATAGGGGAGGATAACCAAGCCGAACTCCAGACCTTTGCTGGAGTGCATGCTGACGATTTTGACTGCGTCTGCACCATCGTAGAGTTTGCTGCGGTCTTGATCGAAGCGCCCGGAGACAAAGGGGATGCCGGCGTCCTTCAGGACTTTTTCAATATGGATGGCCTGAGCCCAATATCGGCAGATAATGGCCATGTCTTCCAGTGCACGCCCTTTGCGCTGTTCGTCGCGAATGCGCTCGACGATGCAATTGTGCTCCTGCCATGGTGTTGCACAGTGCAGAAGTTCCGGGAGGAGGCCGCGTCTACCGGCGCTTTGTGGCGCGACTACCGGGATATTATCTTCCTGAGCTTCACGGGCATTCAACATCTCCAGGGAGAAGGCCTGGGCAACAGACAATACTTCCAGAGTATTGCGGTAATTGAGCCGCAAAATGGTCGTACGCCCCGATGCCTGGATGCCGACGCTGGCGAAGCTGAACTCCATGCCGCCTTTAGCTGCCTTACCTCGGTAGATAGATTGCGCATCATCGTAGAGCACCAACAGCGAGTTGCTGGCAGGGTCGAGTAAATCAACCGCCAATTTGAACCACTCTGGCTGGAAGTCCTGGCCTTCATCGATCAAGATGCCGGCATATTTCGCTTTGGTGATCTGCCCCCTGGCAACACCCAGAATCACGTTTCGCACAAGCAGTGCATTGGCGTCCTTGAGGTTCAATGTACGACTTGGCAGTTCGCCGCCCGAAGCCTTTAGAAGGTCCCGACACCAGCTATGAAAATTACGCACCGATACTTTATGACCCAGGTCTCGCGCTGCCAGTACCTGTTTTAAACGCCCTGCCAGAGACTTGTTGTAGCAAAGTACCAGGACGGGTTTGTTGCTGGTTTGCGCCAGGTATACGCAGCGATATCCCAAAATCATGGTTTTGCCACTACCCGCCACACCATGGATCACGCGATGGCCTTCGCCCATGGACCGTGCCAACTGCTCCTGCTGTAGGTCCATCACCTTGATCAAACTCGGCACCGGCGCTTCGTGGGCGCTGAACAGACCAAACTGACCCGGTGAGAGGTTTACTCGTACCTCCGGAAACAAGTGGTAGCGCACTCGGTCAATTTGCTCATCTGTGAGGTGGCAGGCGAACACCTGAGCAAACATCCTGATCAGGCGCGCCTCAAAGCCCTCGCTTTCTACCGCCTCAGTCATTTCATCTCGGCAGATGACTCGCTGTTCAGCCAGCACATTGGCAAGCCCGGCGCTCTCGAACTGCTTACGGGTGATCTCTGCCAGTACCACGCCCCAGCTGTAGGGCATCAGTAAGCTACGCTCGCGAATAGAACCGGCTGGCTGTTGCAATGCCGGGTCATTTTGCAGCAGCTTCACGGCCTCCAGGGTGTTGATCCGAGCCTGTGCTAACGGGTTGGCTACGGTTTTCAATTGACCTTCGACACGGATCCTGGCGTGCTCACCGGTCAGGCTTTCGATGGTCTCCACCTTCCAGTCCTTTACCTCCAGCACCAGAATCCCTCGTTGCGGATGCATCAGCACGAAGTCTGGCCGCAAGCCTTTAGGGCCCACAGGTACATTGAACCAGCACAGCCAATCGTCCGACAGTTTCTTTTCCAGGCGTTCAGCCAGACGGCGCTCGCCCGCAGTATCAAACCGACAGATGTTGCGGGAGGGAAAATGTAGAGCCATGTCGTATGCCTCGATCATTTGCGTACTCGATATGATTCAGAGCGACGCAAAATAATAAGTTCGCAGTTTGACTGTGCTTACCAATCGCGGGACGGTCTCTCATGACCGAATTTTCGGCAATGGTGATTCAGGTCCGGATGGCGAGCCTGGCTTTTTGTCTTTGTCCTCGGCATCTATAGCCCTTTCATGCAGTTCGGATCGAGCGATCGGGATGTGCTTGGGTGCCTCGATGCCTAAAGAGACATGACTGCCTATAACGTCAATCACCCTGATCTGAATTTCGTCGTCGATACGTAAGCGTTCGCCGGGCCTCCTAGTGATAAGTAGCAATGGCAGCACCTTTCAAATTTGGGGGAATGTTCGGGCCATTAATTCCATGCGTTGTCCGAAATTCATGTAGGAAATTTCCTGTGCTGCGGTTGGTTGGGTGTCTCAGTGAAACCGCCCGGACGGATCGGAGCGGTGCCGAAGTGCGCAAGGGCATTGGCGCCGTTTGTTCTACGCACCGCGCATGCCCCGTGACATTCTGGTCCTGCAGATTTTCAGTTGCGTTTCCACCCCTGCGTTTTCAATCGCGAGCCGGTAGAGCTTTAGAGCGATGGCCAAGCCTTCAGGCATTCTCCCGGCGCCAGTCGAACTGGAGGGCCTATTCAAGCAACGGTATCGTCGCTTAGATGCTTGGGAAATTTCCTACATTTATTGACGTTGAGGGGGATAAATATCGAGTCAAGCGAGGAGGCGGGCTTGATTGGTTTTTGCAGCAGGTCGGAAAGATTTCTGGCGACGAACTCATTAATGTAATCAAAGGATTGAGCGATGGTTGGTATTTTTCCTCTTTTGCCTGACGATGTGCCGAGCTTTCTCGAGATTTCGCCAATAGAACTCGACAAGTTTCAGCAAGGTTCTCGCCAGTGGTTTTTCAGGCTGATCAATCAAGAGGAATGTCACGGGTTGCTCGAAGTGGTCTGGAATAACGTCAATCATTGTTTGGAGGCCTATCGTTGTTCCGCAGACGCCTCAAACTTCGCTGAGCTGATTATTGTAGAAAAAAGTGCGGCAGACACTCTTGGTGAAAGGGTTAGGCGAGATGTTTTTAATCAGTTGGAAAGCGAGCGGCAGCGACAGCATTTTTATTATCAGCATGCTCCACTTTTTAAAACCCTTGGCTGTTGGCTCTCCGGAGTAATTTCTATCCCCTACGCGTGGCGTAGGGACGCTGGGCTATTGCTTCAGACCCACGCAAAAATCGTGGGGGGCGGGCACGCTACACTTAGCCAGAGTTATCAATTCGGCCAAATCGCACGGCAGGCTGGGGTGAATTTGGGTGACGTGTTCGCAAACAGCTTCAGCCAACACCCCAGCATTCAGGACGCTGCTTTCGAGCTCCCGGTTTTTTTGCTTGGCTTGGCATGGTTTCCAGCAACACGGTTCCCAGAAACCTTGGGCGTTAACCTTGCGTTATGTAGCTATCTCGATCAACTCAATGCCCTTTATGACGAGCGCGGAAACCTACTCTTCGGACAAGCTTCAGGTGGTAGCTATCGTCCGCTGGCTCTGGCGGCCATTGACCATTACTTGGCTGAGGTCGACCCGAAATCTCATGCGCAGATAGCCACAGGTCATGCTTGCGCAATGGGGTTTATTCACAAAAATGAAAGCCGTCTGGCCAGCGAACTAATGGATGATGTGCGTTTCAGCAATGCGGCAGACATGGCCGCGTTAATTGAGAAACTAGGCCCTCATGGCTGTGGTTATCACAAGCGTGGAGCGCTGGCGGATCAGCCCATTGACCATTGGCTGAATCCGCAAACGTTCAATGCACATGCAACGATTCAGGCGCTAGCGAACTCTCGCTACGTCAAGGCTGGCCAGCCAGGAAAAAGCGCTTTGATGAATCTCATCAGCAATCCGAAAGGCAGAATGTTCGGTGTCTTTTCCACGAGGGATATCCACGTCGTTGATACTTGGATTGCAACACTTAATACCGAGAAAAAGGGGACTGATGCCAGGCTGCCGCCTACCGGGTTACATATTGAATACCCTGCTGGGCCATGTGATACAGCGTTCGCAGAGGCCAGGCAGAAAGCGCTGGCGAAATACTCTAGATACCCTCTACAAAAACTTTATCCCCTGTTCCTTCATATTGATAAAGCACTGGATGCACTTCCGATGGCCAGGCACTTTGCAGAGCGCTGGCTGGCCCGGCATTGCGAGACAGTGCAGAAAGAAGGACTGCCGTTCAGCCCATACAGTCATCATCAATTGGATCTGTGGCTGGCTGCACAGCATAAACGACAAGTTGAAAGCTATCGGCCGTTGACGGACGCTCCGGAAGAAACGCGTGAGGAGATCATTGCCGATGCAATCAAACTTGCGCCATTGACCTTAATCGACGGGGCTTGGCTGCGAAATATCGTCACGCCTACCAGCGCCACTAGTCCCATCGGTGCGTTGCTGTATCGGACTCTGCTTGATGAGCTCGGGCAAGGCGACACCACAATCCATCACGGCAATATTTATCAAGATTTGCTGGCCAGCATGGGCGTTGAGTTGGGGGACTTCACCGCGCAGTCCTTTGCATCATCCCCACATTTCGACAGTGAGTGCTTGCAGGTTCCCGTTTTCTGGCTGGCCATCTCACTGTTTCCGAAAAGTTTCCAACCGGAAATACTGGGACTGAATCTCGCAATGGAGCTTTCGGGCGTGGGGGGCGAGTATCGCCGCTCAGCCGATGTGTTGCGGCACTACGGTTTTAGCTCGATGTTCACCGACCTGCACAACACCATCGACAACGTGGTCAGCGGTCATACGGCTTGGGCGATAGAGGCCATCAAACAGCATCTGGATGATGTGGCGCAGAGCGGCGGGCACAAAGAACTCTCCCACCATTGGCGGCGCATCTGGGTCGGATATCGAGCGCTAAGCCCTCCCACTAAGTCATTGCTATCCACTCTGCGAGCCTTTGCCCAGCGCAGTCTCACCAAAATCACTCAACGGCAGGATGCATTATGAATTACGGATTCTTGACTTTCATATTGGCAGTACTGGTCATCAACCTCTCCCCTGGACCGGCAATGCTTTATGTGATGAACCAGTCTCTGAAGCACGGTGTGCGAACCGGCCTTCGGGCTGCGGCGGGCGTTGAGTTCGGGGTGTTTTTCTACGTATTGCTTGCAGCGTTCGGCTTGGTGCTGATCTTCAAGGAAGTGCCGCTGCTGTATCGCGCCGTGCAGATCGCGGGGGCTTTTTATCTAATGTATCTGGCTTATATTTCCTGGCCTCGTCGAGCTGCTGCCGATGCCGCTGTGGTTGGCGAAAATCCGCCTGCCCCTGCCCGCTATGCCTTCAGCAAAGGCATGCTTATCAATTTGTCGAATCCCAAGATCGGCCTGTTTTTTATTAGCCTGCTGCCGCAATTCGTGCCTTCCGACGCAAGTCCCGCCTGGCTGCATTTTTTGCTCTACGGGCTCATTTTCAATATTGGTGGGATCCTTGTGAACATGACAGTCGGGCTCACCGCTCACTCTTTGAGGGCCACCATCCAGCGTGCTACCTGGTTTGACTATCTGCCCCCTGTGCTGTTTTTCGCCATTGCGCTATTCGCCTTTGTACAGGGGATCGCATGACCTACATCATTGGAATTTCAGCCTTCTACCATGACAGCGCGGTGACCCTGCTCAAGGATGGACAAATCGTCTGTGCTTTGCAGGAGGAACGTTTCTCGAGGATCAAACAGGACAAGCGCTTTCCGGCTAAGGCCTTGCTCGCTTGCCTTGATCAGGCGGGTATCAGTCTGACTGATATCAGTTGGCTGGCCTACTACGAAGACCCGGCCATCAAGTTTGAGCGGATCTGCCAAACCTACAAAATTAATTTCCCACGAGGTGCGCTGGCGTTCGCAAAAAACTACACCAAGTTTGTCGCACGAAAGAATGTCAGCGGCATTCTCGCCAGCGAGCTGGAGGCACTTTTCCCCAGTGTTGTGATGCCGCCGTTATACCTGTGCCAACACCATTTGAGTCATGCAGCTTCGGCGTTCTACCCGTCACCGTTCCAAGACGCCGCCGTGTTGTGCGTCGACGGTGTAGGGGAGTGGTCGACCACTACCGCTTGGCATGGCACCGGTAACCAGCTTAAACCGGTGTTCGAGATCCGTTTTCCCCATTCCCTTGGCCTGTTGTATTCGGCGTTTACGTATTACTGCGGATTCAAAGTCGACTCCGGTGAATACAAACTCATGGGATTGGCGCCTTACGGCGAACCGAAGTACGTCGATACCATTCTTGAGCACCTTATCCAGGTTGAAGACGACGGCAGTTTTACCCTGAACCGTCAGTACTTCGATTACGAGGTCGGCGAGCGGATGATCAGCGATGCCTTTGAGGCCTTGTTCGCCGGCCCGCGTCGCGAACCTGAGGCCCGCATCACTCAGCGGGAAATGGACTTGGCCGCCTCAATCCAGGTGGTCACCGAGCAGGTCATGCTGGGTCTGGCCCGCAAGGTGAAGGCAATGACTCAAGCAGAGCACCTATGCCTCTCAGGCGGTGTAGCTCTGAACTGTGTGGCCAATGGCAAACTGGTGCGCTCTGGACTGTTCAAAAGCCTTTTCATCCAGCCAGCCTCAGGGGATTCCGGTGGTTCATTGGGCGCCGCCTTGCAATGCCATTACGAAAATTCTGGCCTGCATCGCGAAGCAGATGGTGTCGAAGACAGCATGCAAGGCGCTTACCTAGGCAATGACTACAGTAACGCCCACATCGAACAGAATCTGCGTCAGCTGAAAGCCAACTATCGAAAGCTCGACCCTTCGGCATTGGTTGAGGCGACAGCGGCCCAGCTTGCCGATGACAAAGTGATCGGATGGTTTCAGGGGCGCATGGAGTTTGGCCCTCGGTCTCTCGGCGCGCGATCGATTCTGGGTAACCCGCGCTCTGAGCATATGCAGAGCGTAATGAACCTCAAGATAAAGAACCGCGAGTCGTTTCGCCCCTTCGCACCAGTTGTGTTAGCCGAGGAGGCACATCATTGGTTCGATCTGGATCAGCCGTCGCCTTACATGTTGATCGTCGCCCCGGTACAGCCCGACAAGCGTGAGCAGACCGTTGACGAAGTGGGTTACGTGGGTATCGAGAAGCTCAAACTCAAGCGCTCGCAGATACCGGCGGTCACTCATGTGGATTTCTCCGCCAGGGTGCAGACGGTAGATGGGAAGCACAATCCTCTGTTTCGTCAGTTGCTCACCTCATTTGCCAGGCGGACGGGTTGTCCGGTACTCATCAACACCTCGTTCAACGTCCGAGGCGAGCCCATCGTTGAGAGTCCGGAAGACGCTTACCGGTGTTTTATGCGCACGGAAATGGACTGCCTCGTGATTGGCCAGTTTCTGCTGACCAAGCCCGAACAACCTCAATGGAATGAAGATACCGACTGGAGAACGCACTATGCCCTCGACTGAGAAACCCGTACTGGATCACCACCAGGCCGTGCAGGAGGTCTATAAGTGGACCCCGCAAATCCGCGACTACGACCGTTTCATGCACATTGGGGCGCGCTGGGTGCCCTACACCATGTACTTCCATGAGAAGAACTTTCGATCGCCGACGATCAATACTGACGCTTTCGGATTTCGCTACAGCGAGTTCGACGGCCAGCGTTTCTCAGTTACCGAGCTTCCAGCGAATGGCAAGGTCAACTTGCTGGTAGGCGGCTCAACTGCTTTGGGTGTTGGGGCCACATGCGATGCATCCACCGTGGCCTCCAGGCTCAGCGAACTGACCGGCGAGGTGTGGCTGAATTTTGCCGGGCGTGGCTACAACTCTACCCAGGAATTATTGATGTTCCTGATGCATCAAAAACGCTTTGGGGAAATCGGCCATGTAGTGGTGTTCAGTGGTATCAACACCTTAGCACTGGAAGGTATCCCGGACGAATTCGCTAGTGAGCATGGTCGTTACTACTATTCCTTCGAATTTCAGCATTACATGAATAAGTTCAACGAAGACATGCAACGCAAGAAAAGCTCGTTCGGGTCCAAGGGGCGACAATCCTGGCTGCAGCGCTGCAAGAATGCAGTGTTCTATCAGAATCCGGCAGATGAAATAATCACCGACGATGGAATTTCGTTGGATGCCCGTCTTGAGCGCGCAGCTGAATCTATCACTGGGGCGTTGAGTCAGTGGAAGCTGCTGCTGTCCGGTAGCAATGCCACCCTTAGCTTTATTCTTCAGCCTTTGTCCCATTGGTGCCGGGACCAGCTAACGCCTGCTGAAGAGGCCGTCTTTCGTGCCATCGACAGTTGCCCGAACAACT
Organism: Pseudomonas sp. AM4(2022); assembly: GCF_036346515.1. Classification (NCBI taxonomy): domain Bacteria; kingdom Pseudomonadati; phylum Pseudomonadota; class Gammaproteobacteria; order Pseudomonadales; family Pseudomonadaceae; genus Pseudomonas; species Pseudomonas sp. AM4(2022). Next base: position 34,576 of record NZ_JAOTNW010000013.1, on the reverse strand, counting down.
TCTACCGGCTGTTCAGCGGTGTATTGGGTAAGGAAGTGCACGCGCCGTTTTTCAAGCATGTTCAAGCGAAAGCCAGCGATATCCGTTGCCTGGACATGAATGCCATGCTTAAACAATCACCTGTATTCAACGAAACCCTATTTGTAGACCGTGTCCATTTCAATGATCTGGGCAACGAACAGCTTGCAAAACTTATCAGCGCCGAACTCGGCCTCTATCTGGAGCAAAAGCATGAGCATCATTCGAAAAATCTTGAACCTGTTCAAACGTAAGAAAAAGAAAAAGGGTGGGTCTATCTATCCGCTTCGCTAAGTCTCTTTCTAAAAGCCTTCAGCGAGCCGCCTATCGCATTGACTGGGGATTTGCTCTAGGCTTTTTTGGTTTCTCTTTGAAATGCAAAATTAAAAAAATGGAAAGTCAGAATGGTGCAGCGCTTATCAAGTCTGTTTCTGACGCATGTTTTTCGACCTGTTGTTTCTATCGTCTCCCAGCTATATATCTAATTCCACCAAGATGTTGGGAATCTCTTCCGTCCTCGGTCGTACCGCGCATGGGGAAGGATACATCTGAGCGATGTGATCCATTAATTATAGGTGTATACAATGATCGAGCGTAACGTCGAAATTAGATTGCTAGTTATCGATGGGCCCTTCAAGGGCCAACGTATGGCTCAGCCGGGAGAGCAGTTCCCCTTCGAGGCCAGCAGCGTTAGAACCAAAACGAAGATTAAGGTCACCTACTATTTGCGCTGCCATCGGCTACTTGGGATGGTGTGGGCCTTACCTACCAACAAAAGCGTTTCAAACTGGCAAGCGCCGAAAAACCATCCTGACGATGATCAGCGTCACGTCGTTATTTAGAAGATGTAGCCCGACGTATAGTCAAATGCCGCGAGCAACTCCGGCATGTCGCTCCGTTGCTGAGCATACGGCTAAAAATAAAGTGCGCTTTACGTGCTCAACGTTCGCTGAGCGTTATTATGACTAACACCTGGATTTACAGGTATGAAGTTGCCTGGATCAGAACTAAAAATTAATCAATAGGAAATTTCCTAAAGGGTAGAATATTTAACTGTGCGGTGTCTGAATAATATTTTTTGGTGTTTCTAATAATGCAGTAACAAAACCGAAAAGAAAAAACTGCATAACGGTATCTTCCAACTAAGCCAAATGACTCAGGAAGAATCATGCCGTCAACAATCAAAATTTCAGATGTGCGCCTACTTGGCCAATACACTGCTTTGAAATATGCATTTTTTGTCTGGTTGGCTTCACCAGCATCTGCATTAGCCGACATTGATATCGACACCGCTAACGGGTTGATTGACTCCAAAAGAACAGCCTGGTTCAAAGAACTGCAAAGCCATGTCATCACTGGCTACCCACAACCAGGGTCAGAAGCGGCAAACCTTGACCGACTAGGGTCTATCGCCTACGCGCAGGACAGCGGCGACAGATATCGACTCGCCATCAGCGATGCATCCCAGAAATCTGTCTATAAGAGGGCGATCATGACGCAGTCAGCGCTAGGCTCCCTCACCCCTGAAAAAACACCCAGCGCACCGCTGGACCTCTCAACCTTCGATTCATACAGTCACTTGGTAGATCTATACAACCTGGCAAGCTACTCATATGACGCTAATGAAAAAAGAGAACGAACCGCAGATTTCATATTAAAAGACCAGTTCCTTCGTGGTCGCCCCAAGGACGTGCTTGAGAACTCACAATACATAAAAAACTACCAGTCCATAAAAGGTTCATCCTTCCCCAGCGGCCATACGTGGGATGGCTATGAAACGGCCATGGGCATGAGCCTGGTATTTCCAGAGCGTGGCAGTGAGATCATTTCCCGCGCCTTGCAGTACGGCGAAAGCCGGGTCGTATTGCGAGCGCACTTTCCTACCGACACCATCGCGTCCCGTATCGGTAACTATTACTACCTATCCAAAATGCTGGAAGACGACACGCTGGCAACGACTTTTTTTGAGTTGAGCGGGGATATCCGCAAGCAGGTAGAAGCATCGAAACTGTGCTCGGGCACCTTGCGCAGCTGTCTTGAGGCTCAAGACTCGCCCTTGACCGATACCCAAGCCAAAGAAAACTACAGCCTCGGTTACTACAATCAAATGCTCGCGCGTGACGCCGTTGTGCTCGCGCCTGAGCATATCCCGCAACAGGCCGGCGCCTTGCTGCGTTTTCGCTTCCCCTATTTGAAATCACCCGAATGGCGGCAGATTCTGGCCAGCACGGCTTATCCCAGCAATTCGCTGGCGGGCTGGACCTTCGATGCCAACAACCCGAATGCCAATTGGGGTCTGATCAACCTGCCTCGGGCTTTTGGCGGCCCCACCTATTTCTATGAAAACTTCACGGTCAACCAAAACCCGGATTCGGATCTGGACCTGGCCGGTTTTTCTCAGGTCGATACCTGGAAGGAAAATATTGGCGGCCCTGGCGGTTTGATCAAAGAGGGCAGTGGAACGCTCATTCTCACGGGCAATAACACCTTTGGTGGTGGCATCGATCTGAACCAGGGCACCTTGCAAATTGGTAACGGCGGTGCACAAGGCTCAGTGCTGGGCAATATCAACAACAAGGGCACGCTGACCTTTAATCGCAGCGATGACGTGGTTTTTAGCGGCGACATCAGCGGTTACGGCAACATCATAAAAGACGGGGCAGGCACCCTCGAGCTTACGGGCAGTAACCGTTCCATGGGTTACACCTATATCGACAAGGGTGTACTGAAGGTCAATGGCACGCTGAACCATGCATTGGTATACGTCGAGTCCGGCGGCCAATTGCAGGGCAGCGGCGAAATCGGTCAGGTTGTCGTCAAGGAAGGCGGGGTACTCGCGCCCGGCAATTCGATCGGAACGCTACGCATCACTCAAGATCTGGTCTTCAGGCCCGAGTCGGTCTACCGCGTCGAGGTTGATGCCACTGGGCGTGCAGACAAGCTGGATGTGACCGGGCCTGTTGACCTGCAGGGTGGCCGGGTCGATGTTCAGGCGCAGTCCGGCGATTATCGTCCTAGTACCACCCTGGCCATTATCCAGGCGCAAAAAGGTATCAAGGGTCAATTTGCCAGCGTCACCTCCAACCTGGCGTTTCTCACGCCCAGCCTTGCTTACGAACCCAACCAGGTAAACCTGAACCTGTTGCGCAATGATATTCGCCCCGCAGAGTTGCTGCAAAACGAGAACGAAAAAGCCCTGGCCACGCAATTGCTCACCACGATACCGGCCGGCCCGGTGGCAACGTTGCCAGGCGATGGCTTGGCGGCCACCGACGTACAGCCTTCCCCGGTGACCTCTGAACCCACTGTTCCAACAACCTCCGAACCTGTTGTTGTTACTGTGCCTGACGCACCCCAGCCTGTTATCACTCAACCCCTTCCAACCCAGCCCGTTGCACCGAGTTCCTCTCTTGCTGCCATTGCTCAAGCGATCACGCCACCGGTGCCGAGCATCACAATGAGCGACGAGCTCCCCGTACTCTTTGGTAGCGACGAGGATAAAGTCTTTGGCGGCAGCCTCAGTGGCCACGCCAATCTGGTTAAAACCGGCGCAGGTCAGCTTAGGTTGACGGGCGGCGGCGATATGGCCGGGCGCATCGATATCAACAAAGGCACGCTGAGCGCCAATGGCACATTGAGCAACGCGATGCTTTACGTCGAATCCGGTGCTCAGTTGCAAGGTATCGGCGAAGTCGGCGCAGTCACCGTCAAGAAGGGCGGGATCATCGCCCCGGGCAACTCGATCGGCACCTTGCGTGTTGCCCAAGACCTGACCTTCAACCCCGAGTCGATTTACCGGGTGGAGGTCGATGCGGCTGGGCGTACCGACAAACTGGAAGTGGCCGGGCGCGCGGAACTGCAAGGTGGTCTGGTGGACGTCCAGGCACAAGCCGGTGATTACAGGCCCAACACCACGCTGGCCATTATCCAGGCGCAGAAAGGTGTCAGTGGTCAATTTGCCCAAGTGACCTCCAACCTGGCGTTTCTCACGCCCAGCCTCGCTTACGAACCCAACCAGGTGACCCTGAACCTGTTGCGCAATGATATTCGCCCCGAAGAACTGCTGAGCAGCGCGAACGAGAAAGCCGTGGCCACCCAACTACTGAACGAAGAGCCGGTCAACCCACCGCTCGCGACATTGCCAGTCGCTAGCACGGCATCGTCAACTATGACCACACCAGAGCAGGCCCCATCCGCTGCCCTGTTGGACGTGGCTGCGCCACTGAACGCTGCGCCGGCACCGTCTCTTACCTGGGCCCAGAAAGAAAACGACGCCTTGATCGGACTTTCCAGGGACGAGTTCAAGAACATCATGAAACCCATGACGGGCGAGCTGCATGCTTCACTCAAGAATGCGCTGCTGCAAGACTCAAGCTACGTGCGCAACGCCACGCTCAATCGTCTCGACGAGACAGAGCACAACCCACGTGCCCTTGGCGTCTGGGGGTATGCCTTTGATTCCAGAGGGACACAAAACCGGGAGGGTGATGCAGCCAAACTCAATCGTTCGATTCAAGGCGTCATCGGAGGGATTGATCGACAGGACGAAGAAAGCGGCTTGAAAGCCGGTCTTGCCGCCAGCTATCAAAACAGTTCCGCCTCGCTGTCCACGCAGAGTGCTTCGGCCGACGTCGAAACCTACAGCCTTGCTGCCTATGCGAGCAAACAATTCGACAGTCTCACCCTGCGCGTCGGTGCGGCTTATGCCTGGCATGAGATCGACAGCAAACGCGATGTAGCCCACAAGAATGGCTCCACGCGACTCAAAGGCAATTATGACGGCAGCACCCGCCAGGCCTTTGCCGAGCTATCCCACAACATTCACTTCAACACAGTGACGCTGGAACCCTTTATCGGGCTCAACTACGTCCACGTTGAAACCAAAGCATTTTCAGAGAAGGAAAACCTCTTCGCCCTCAGTGGCAAAAAAAGCCGCATGGACGTGACCTCGGCCCGACTCGGTGCGCGCGTGAACGCTGTTCATCCTCTGGCCAATGGCATGGCCGTGCGTCTGAACGGTAGCGCCGGGCTGCAACACGCATTCACGGAGAAAACCACCGACACTCGTTTGAAGTTGCAGTCCCAAGGAGACTTCGTGAATATTTCCGGCTTGCCCGTGCAGCAGGACACGGCTCAGTTGGCGTTCAGCGCTACCTTGGATTTGACGCCGGCCTTTTCCGTGGGGTTGAGGTACACAGGCGAAATAGGCCAGCGCTTTCACGATCAGAGCACCTCTGCCATGGCTTCATGGACGTTCTAGGAACAATCAGGCCACAGGGCCCTGCGGTTAGCTGATGGCCGCAGGGTTTATGAAGTGATCGGCTGCGGCTCGGACTCAAATAGGCCGCCGCCACACTCGCCGCCAATAAACCACAGTTCAAGTTATTTCCGCTCGCAGGCCGAGGGCCGATTTGATTCCCAACGTGCTAACGGCGGCAGCATCATCAGCTTTATCAACGTCCAGATTTACACGGAGGATGGCCAGGAACCTCAACTAAATGGCCGATCACTTTGCGAGGAACGCCGGGATAAATATTAAAACCGGACTCCGACTTTCCATCGACGTGCAAGCTGGTTATTGAATGGCGCACCGTCCCGCTTGCAATCAGTTCAGCACCGTCCGAAACACAGACTACCTTCAGGGTGTCAGTTTCAGTGGCTGGTAACTGGCGAACGAGCGCACTGAAGCTAAGGTTAATGATCACACCTTTGAATTTTTCTGGCCCGTCCTCTGTCCGGGGTCGTATGACTGGTTTGATATCCAACCGATATACCGTTTCTGCATCAACTGCTCTGACAGGTTTGAGTACGATTTTTTTACTCTGCCCAGGGGCCAATGTAACCTGGAAGGGGAATGCGTAAAGTGCGGGTTGCGCTATGTCAGCAACCGCCTCAAGCGTTTCTTCCTCTATGCGCACGCCAGGGTTCTTTAACAGACGTAAGGAAATGGACACGTACTCAGCGCGGTCCCCGCTATTAATAATATGAACACTCAAAGGGGCGTTGCGTATCTGAATTCCCTTGGGGGAAATATCGATTGTGGCATCAGCGCGTTGGGAGGCAAATGAACCGGCCAAGCAAAGAAGTAGTGCCGGAATAAAACGCGTATGTGGTAAGCGATTCACGGGGTCTTGACCACGGGTTCAAAGGTAAGGGAGAGCACTCCTGTATATACTCCGATAGTGCCTGTGAGCGCGCCTTCAGGCGGATAGGCTGAAACAGACAAATTATAGTAGCCGAGAGAGTCTTCTCCCTGTCCAGTCGAAGCAGGGTTATGAAACACTGTGCCTTGCTCAATCATCAACGGCTTGGTGATACCCCCTTCGTTACCCAATGTTACGGTAGGGTTTCTAAAAGCGAGCATTGAGTTTTTTGTATGCTGAATGCGCACGGGTTCATCTAGATGAACTTGAAAATCACCACTGCTGGACAACACACGTATGCGTGCGTCGACTTGATAGGGAGCATCCGGGCCTCCTATTTGTTGTAGCTCCAGGCCTTGGTTGAACCAGGAACCTTTGTCATCTGTAATAACTAATAAGTTTGGGATAGTTACGCCAACAGTAATAAAAGTACGTGTCTTGCCATTTAGTACAACCTCGGCAAGTATTTGGTTTGACGTTAGGAGGACTGCTAGTGCGATGCTGGCGATAAATTTTTTTTTCATGATCGTTATGGTTTGGTCGTCACGTTAAAGTTAAGAATGTCGTAGTAGTTGCCCTCGACTTGAGTCTTTGAAATATTTGCCCTGATAGTCGGGGAGAAGCAAGTACGTCCGCTAGCGTCGAGGGTGATAGTATTTCTCGTATTGTTAGGGATTTTTAATGGTTTATTTTTTCCGTCGTTGAGCGTTAGACTATAAGGAAGGTAGCTAGAATCTGAAAAATGTCTTAAACGGTAAGTGTCGTCAGTGCCTCCATGTGTGTTGTAAGTATTTATAATGAATTTTTGACCTATGACCTCGCCACTATTATAAGTAAAGCAAAGTTGATCTTTAGTGCTGCCAAGTGTTTTCTCGACAATGCCTGGTTGTAAATCACCAAAATCCCAATCTGGGACACTGACGTTCAGGGTGATGTCTTGAGGGGGTGGGGTTTCTGGGTTAATTATCCTGCAGGAGCCGTTGAATTCATCGGTTTTGGAAATATAAACTGCGCCTTTTGCATCAAAATAAGTTTCTTGATTTACTTGGGGTGTAAATGAAAAATTACCTGTTCTAATTGCGATTCCTGGCCATTTTGAGAGGTCGCTTACTCTAAAGAGTACTTTGATCTCAGCAGTGAATGCATCTTTTTTGTACCAGTCATAAGTGTTGGTGTACATTATGAGGTTACCAGATGGGTACTTAGTGCCATATCTGGCATCGTTAATGTAGGCGGAGCCATCAGTTGAGTTTGAAGGGGTTCCATTGCTGTTATAAGTGTATAAAATTATTGCTCTACTTGCGAAGGCATGACGCGAGGACGTATTTTTACCAGGCATGAGTTTATTGAATGGAACAGTGACATAATAACTTGCCAAGCCATTCCCGTGGTCTTGATACCGACAATTGCTGTATTCTCCCGAGACATTTCCTGTCGGTTCATCCATTGCGCTTACGTTAGAGCAAGAAAAAAACATAGCATATAAAGATAAGGTTGTTGACAGCTTTAAGTTGATTGCTTTGTGTGGTGTGGTATTCAATGGTTAGCATTTCCTGGTGAGTGGTATAATGAGTTTTCTACAGAAGAAAGTTAATATGTGTCGACGTAATTTTAGTCTGTGGTTTCTATGTTTTACATGATGGTTGCTTGCTCCCTTGGTTGTTTTTTTTGGTATATAACTACTCCGTATCCAACTTTAACAAAAACTGGAGTGGCTTTCTTAGTGGGCTCGCCTTCTAAAACCAGATGCTCGCGTGGTCGAAAGGTAATGCGCCAGATATGGTCTTGCTCAACCTGTTGGATAATTCTAATATCTAATCTATATCTTTGCCCTGGAGCAATGGCTAGGCGGTTCGGAGTCACCAATAAACTCGGCTTTTCAACCTGTGAAATAGGCACTAAGTGTTCAGGTGATTCGCCAGGGTTAGTCAGCAAAGCTTGATCCACCTGCAAATATAATGGTGTGTCCCCAATGTTTTCTGCAAACAGCTCTCCGGCGGGATGTCCAGGCAGCAGAGACAGTTCGTTGCTTGAAAGTTTAAGTATCCCGGTGGCCGTGCTTGAGGCCGAATATATGGCTGCAAAAAATCCAAGTATCTGCAGGTGTGAACGTTTTTTCATGGGCATACCAACGATTGTGGCTGATCTTCAACGCTCAGTTTTATTCGAGAGCTTTTGAAGTGCCGTGGTACACCAGGAAATACCGCTATGGTTTGCTCTGATGCGCTCTCTCCTACAACAACATGGGTGAATAATTGCCGTACATTTCCGCTATTAACCAGCGTAAGGCCACCCTTTTCGCAACGGTATGTCCAGGCCACGTGTTGATTTTTGGGGGAGGGCATATGGCGAATAAGCACCCCGTAACCGATAGAGACTGACATCGGTGCGGTAATCTTGTCCTGTGGCGCGTCGTCAACTCGCAATGAGCGTACTGGCACGATGTAAAGGCGATAGAGCGACTCTTGATCGGGTTCTGCGAGAGATTTCAGTGTGACCACGCGAGTTTGATTTGGGCCTAAGGATAATTTGTCCGGGCTGGAAATCAGTTCAGGATGAGCCAACTCGGCTAACGCCACTTTTTTTTCAGGAACCAATCCGGGGTTTATGACTTTTTGGAGATTGATGGAAAGATACAGCGTGCTGTCACCCATGTTGCGAAGTTTGACTTTCTGCTCGTGACTGTTGAAGACCTTGGTGCTGGCAGGCATAACCATTAACTCCCCTTCAGCCAAGGCAAGGTTTGAGGAGAAATAGAAAAATACAAAAAATGGTGTCAGTAATGTTCGAATTTTCAAGGGAAGACCTGTAAGTAAAAGCTTGCATTTAGAGGCAGTGGTAATAACTGCCGGTGGTTTTAGTGAGGTCGCAGGTATAGCGGCGACCCATCTGCGTCACACTGATTTTGGTCAGCAACGACTTGCTGAAAATGGAAAATAAACCATTCTGGTAGACGGTATCGCCGGTCTCTAATATTGTGCCGCTAATTGGCTTCCCTCCAGCATCAATCAAAAAACCACTATAGATCATGCTGATTTTTACATTCGCCTCTGAACTGTAGACTTGGCCGGGGTGTGAGCGAGTAATATTCGCCGGCACTTCGATGTTCATGTCCATCTCGAGGCTTTCGCTGATGACTCGGGCAAACGGAAGGTCGCTGTAGCTGCCGAGAGGGATCGCATACAGGCTGTTTCCGGCCACGGGGTAGCCCTCAACTTGAAAGCCATAGTCGGTATTGTTTACTTCCGGGGTTTTAAGCAGCATGGCAGCCCCGCTGTCGCTATAACGGCCAAAAGCGAGTCCTTGAGAATTGGCAGCAAACATACCCCTGTAGTTAGCATCAATGTTGCTGTTGTCGTTGTCGTGCCCAATATTGACAGAGGCTTCGCCACGGGTACCAGAACGGCTGCCATAGATATTCATACTGTTGCGATCGTTGATGTGATTGGCTGTCACGCCGGCAGTTGTAATGCCATAGGTGTCTTGAAAGTCCTTGCGATAGTCTCCACTTAATTGAGTTTTTCCTCCAGAATATGTCGAACTGATGGAGGCTTGGGAGTTGTCCAGGGCCCAAGTCGTATTAATGTATATGCCGAAGTCATTGCTACTTTGCTGGTAACCACCTTTTTGTAGGCCCACTGAAAAGGTAGACCATAAGCCATTGGGACGGTAGTTCCACCGTGCTTCAAGTTGTTGTGACTCGCCGCTCAGATATTTCTGGTAATTATAAGCCAGCGTGATGCCTCCCAGGATATTGCTGTAACTAATACTCGAGCTTGGGGACCCTTGATAGAATTGAGAAATATTGTTGTTCTGGTATCGGCTTACCATAAGATTACCTAGTTTCTCATGACTGACGAAAACACTGGCGTAGCCGCCTGTTGCGCGCTCACCGCTGAGCAGGCCCACCGTTGGCGTGAACTGAGTTTCCCCGACTTGGCTTGGCCGAGTGATATTAATTTCGCCGGCATTGCGGTGTCGGTTTCCGCTTATCACAGAGGCATTCAAAAAAAACTGACGCAAGTTTCGGCTCACTCCACCTTCGAGTAAGCTGCCACCTTCAGTCATGTCTTCTCCGACCGTCAGATGCCAGGCATTTCCACCACTACCGATAAAATCAAGGTTGTTTATCTCTTGAGTAACCTCACTGATCTGATTTCCGTTCCGGTCCACCAGTTTTAGCTGTACTGAATAGTACCCACCCGGCAAGTCAGCCAGGTTTATCTGATTTCGTCCTAAAGTCGCGGGTCGTTTGAGGATCAGACGCCCGTTTCGATAGAATTCATAGTTGCCCTCTGTCGTCGAGTAAAGCAACAGCGTATTAATATTTCGATTCGTTTGTAGATGGTTTTGGCTACCCAGGGTTATGAATTTATCGAAACTTGGAGATAATAAAGTGTTGACTGACCCCGACGTGTAGTCGAGGCTGTTCTGTTTGCCAGCACGCAAATAAGTATTTGATAAGTTTTTCTGAAAATAAAAGGATGAAATGTCCTGGCTGCTACGACTGTAGTTTCGGGTGCTTTGGCGGCCAGCATACCAACTCATATAACCGAAACTCTGGCCGGGCATGCCCAAAAAGGTATTGCCATTTATATTCATGGCACGGTAGCCTTCGGTAGAGGCTCGCAAGTCGACGGATTGGTTGTTTACTAATCCCCACGCAGTATGTGGAACAATAACGTCCTCTTGGGTATCTCGGATGGCAACGGTACGCTTGATTTTGTCTACGGTGATGTAATGGCCCATGAGTTTTAGGTCACAGCCACTTTTGCACTGGCGGTAGTCAAGTTTGCTCAATACGTGTCGTATAGTAGCGATGTCTTGTAGTGAAATGCCGTTCTCATGATATTTTTCCGCGTCAAATATTAATGTCTTTTCTGAAGGTTCAAAGGCCATCACCCCAGGAAGCGTTCGACCATTGTAAGTCGCAACATAGCTTGCGCTAGTGTCCATTTCGACTTCGCTGAAGCCTTCAGGTATGCCATAGGAGAATTTAACTTCGGCACTCGATGAGCCGGATTTTAAAAGTAGCGCACTTAGCAATAATGTTGTGACCAAATGCTGGCGCCTACAAGCAGATAGGCCTTTCATTTCTTAATAGAACACCAAGGAAAGGAAAGCCTCGAGTATCTCAAGGCTTTCTAGCGGTAAGTTATAATTAGAGGATTATGGGCCTGTGGCTGCAACGGGTTCGAATACCATTACCAGATCACCACTGTAACTACCGTTGGTGCTCAACTGGCCATTTTGGACGGGGGCGTCGACTTTAATGTTAAGGTCGTGAACTTCATCAAACCCGCCGTTGCCAGCGGTGATTTGAGTGATTTTTTGCGAGTTCCCGAAGGAAACGGGGACTTCGCCTTGACCACTACCGATGGTGACTTCTGGATTAGTCATCTCATAGTTTCCGTTGCTCATTTTTAGTGGTTGAGCCAAAGAAACATTGAATTCGGAGTTCTTGCTCCATACACGTACTGGTAGAGTTTTGCTGAATTTTTTCTGCTGGTAGTCATCTGCATCCAGTTCTTCTGTGCTATACCATGTCGAACCATCAGGCTTGGACACGAAAATCGCATCATTGATCTGCGCAGTCAGCGTGATCTTCTTGGATACTGAATCCTTAGGGGCGGCAGCATGAGCGGCGCTGATGAGTGAGGTTGCAATGCCAATGGCGAGGACGAGTTTACTGAATTTCATCTTTGGCTCTTCTATATTTTAAAAAATAACTGTTAGTGACTCATCTGCAGTGACGCATGAGTTGAGTTCACGGACAAACTATACTTCTTATTAAAAAGCGGAGGTCAGAGCTCTATTCTTGCGTTTCGCCCGGAAATTTCTTGTCTTTTGACTGGGGGGGTTCTTGGGTTGGGCGCTCGATAGAGAATCCTTGTATTAAGATCAGCCGGGTCTACTCTTGCGCTGATGAGTCCAGCCAAGTCATTGGTGAGATCAATAGGAAGTTTGCGTGTGTTCGCGCAGCTGAGGAGGCGCTGGATCATGATGGGAAGGAAGGGGCGTTTGAAGGAGATTACTTGCCTGCGCCCCTCGTATTTATCACTTCAAGTCGCAGATCAGCCTCTGGAAGCGCTGATACGGTTTTATCTTCCAGCTATCAAATTCTTCAAGCGACATAGGCTTGGCACACAAGTAACCCTGGCCCACCCGAGCGCCCATTTCGACCAGGCAATTGCGTTGTGAGGGTGTCTCAATACCTTCCACCACTGCCTCCATACCTAACGCATTAGCTAATGCCAGCGCATTGCGAACAACCACCCGATAGCGCTCTGAACTATCAACCGCCCCAATGAATTCTCTGGCCAGTTTGATTTCATGGAACACCACCTTGCACAGTCTCAGCAGTGATGAATAACCCGTCCCGAAGTCATCGATTGACAGGCGAACGCCCAGGCGACTCAGGCGATTGAGCTGCTTGATGTGCGCATCGGAAAGGTCGACCGGGCCGTCTTCGGTAATCTCAAAGGTCAGTGACGAACGTCTTACGGGATGATCGAGTAACCATGTTTCCAATCGGTCGACAAACGTGCTGCTATTTAATTGGCTGAGTGACAGGTTAAACGCAAGTTTGAGAGACCGCCCCATGCGGTGAAGCTGGAGCTGGTAAGCCAGCCCTTGCTCCAGGAGTACAAATAACAAATCGTCGAGCCAGCGCTCCTGCTTGATAAGCGGGAGGAAGTGGGCAGGCCCAAGCACGCCGTGCAGTGGATGGTGCCAGCGCGCCAGCACTTCCGCGGCATTGACCTCTCCGGTGCAAAGGTCGAATTTGGGTTGTAGATATGCACGAAACTCTCGCAGCCAAAGGCCCAGTTGCACATCTTTCGCGCTGGACAGTTGAGCGGGTGGTGCTAATTCGTCAGGGCAGTCCGATTGCCTGGGTAAAATCTCCTTTGTTCGGGGAAGCAAGCTCGATAGAAACGAGCTTGAAGCGCTGTAGTGCATGAGGGCCAAGCCTGGTGTTAATACCCTCAAAGCTTATGGGAATTCTCTTTGGCATTGCTAAGGAAGCATCTGTGGTGTGGGCGCGCTTTTTCTTGAGTTTTACCGAGATGTTTCTTGGTGGTTGACGGGTGGTCATTCCGGTCGCAGCGACTGACTGATTGTTTCCAGTAGCTGGATCAGCTCCGTCACAGCCTCGACGGTTTCATCGGATATCACGCCTTCAGCGCAGATGTCTTCGACCTCATTGCAGTGGTCGAGCAGCCTTGCGTGATTGAGCATGTATGCCGTGCCCTTGAGCTTGTGTGAGATGCGTTTGATTTGAGCCAGGTCCCCTGTATCAAGGGCCTGCTTCAAGGCCAGGGATTCATCGGTATTACTCGCGGCCACCTGCTCGGACAAGTCTTGGCGGATGTTGTTCATCGCTGAGGAGGCTTGGTTGAGGTTCTCGGCGTCGATGTCGAGCATGGGAATCCAGCGGTTCAGCACAGCCAGCGTGATCGGCTTGGCCAGTGAGTGATCCATACCCGAGGCCAGAGCGCGCTCATGCGCTTCGGGCTGGGCGTCGGCCGTCAGCCCAATGATCAAACATGGGCGGATACCTTGAGCTTGCTCCATTGCGCGGATGTTTCTGGTCATCTCGTGGCCGCTCAGCTCTGGCATGTTACTGTCGGTGATCACAACATCGACAGCGTGCTCTTGCCACATTGCCAAGCCTTCCAGGCCGTTACTGGCGGTCAGCGCGTGGTGCCCCAGATAGGAGATCTGCTGGTAGAGCAAATACTGGCTAGGTAGATGATCTTCGATGATCAACACGGTCAGTGGCTCATCACTGTCGGCTTTCACGGGCTTGCAGGCATTGTCTTCACAGACTGCGCGCTCTGAGCTGACGCGCTCGAGTTCGACACTGAACGTTATGCGGGTCCCGGCCCCCGGGGTGCTTTGGGCTTCCAGGCTTGCACCCATTAATTCGCTGATTTCCTTGCAAATTGCCAGGCCCAGGCCTGCGCCGGCATTAGGGTCGCTGACGGCCGCGTTCGTCACAAAGAATGGTTTGAAAATTTGATCGATTTGCTCGGCAGGAATGCCTGCGCCGGTATCGGTAACGCTGATCTGAAAGTGCAGGCGTGTATCGCTCGTCGGTTTTACCTGGCAGCGAACCTCGACACTTCCACGCTCCGTGAATTTGATTGCGTTGCTTAAAAGATTGGACAGGATTTGTTTGATTTTTAGCCCGTCGACCCAAACCAATTCCGCCGACAGCGGGGCGATATCCAGCCGCAGATGTAACTGCTTCTGCCGCGCCAAGCCTGAGAACACATGGCTTGTCGACTCCAGAAGCGTTTTGATCCGGTTAGGCTCTGGAACTAAGCTGATTTTTCCAGATTCAATCCGCGATATGTCGAGAATGTCACCAATGAGGGCCAGCAAACCGGTAGCTGACTCGTACGCGATGTGTACGGACTGTGTGTTTAACTCGGCTTTGTTTTTGCGAGTAAGCACCAGTTCCAGCATGCCAATGATCGCATTGAGAGGCGTGCGAATTTCATGGCTCATGGTGGCCAGGAACACTGATTTACTTCGGCTGGCCGTCTCAGCCGCTTCCTTGGCTACCTGCAGTTCATCCAGCAATATCTGCCGTTGCTTCAAGTCCTGGCGTTTGTGCAGAATGCGGCGGCGCTGCGTCACGATCCACAACCCGGCGATCAGTAGCAGTGCGCCCAGAATTTCAAACGATCGCCAGATGTAGGCAGCTATCCCCTCCCAGTATTTTTCATCAGTTGCCGAGTTGGCACGCCAGCGACCGTGAATCTGCACGAACTCCCGCGGGGGGATTTCAGCCATCACTCTATCGACTATAGAGATCAGCTGTGGATGATGCTCGGAAGTAGCAAACACAACGCTAGCGTTGGGGATATTAACGATGCCTCCAACTTTCAGGCTGCTCTCGAATTTGTACGAAAGGTAGTAGCGTATGACGCTCGCGGGAGCGAGGACGATATCCACGTCGCCATCCCGAGCAAGCTTGAAGGCTTCACCCAATGTGTCGGTTTCCTGGATACGTACATGGGGGTATTGTCGGGCGAGGATCGGGGACAAAAGATAGCCTTTCGCCACAGCCACTGTTGCCGTGCTTTGGTCATTCAGGACTGTCTGGTGGTCCTTGCGCGTGGCAAAAAGGTAAGCATTAGCCCCCGCCGGGCGGCTGCGCAGGTACCGCAAAGGTGCGTGACTGGCCTCTGTGAGAATGCCGAGGTCTGCCTTGCCATTCGCCAGCAGGGTATCAACCTCACCCAATGAGCTCACACGGATGATCTGGAACTGAATGCCTGACTTGCGGCGAATAATTTCCAGCAAGTCAGAGGCAATTCCGTTCAAGCGACCATCGCTGTCGAAAAAGGCGTAGGGGGCCAAATCCTCGCTTACTACCAATTTCACAGTCTGGGAGGTGTCCAGCCAAGTGCGCTCGGAATCGGTAAGACGGGCGCGAAAATCGTACCCATCACATCGCAGGTTATCACCCCAGAAATATTGGGCGTCAGCCAGTTGGCAGCGCGTTAACCCGCCTAGTGCGCGTTCGAACAGGTCAGCCAGCATCTGGTTATCTGGGGCAATCGCAAAGCCGACATTGATCTCTGGCTGCGGTGTGCGCTGGCTGACGCCTACTCTCGTGCTGAACAACTGGCTGGATAGAGAGTAGGTGGAGGCAGGATCTCCAAGGTAGGCGTCATTAGTGCCCGTCAACACTGACGTCATTGCCGCCAACGATGAAGGGTAGGAAGTGAATGTGCCTTGACCTCCGCTGCTTTTGTACAGTGCAAGAGCAATATCATTGGCCACAGCGATCTTCAGGTCGGAACCAAGGGTGTTGTTTTCGCTACGGTCGCCACTTTCGGTAAAAAGGGTCAGGCGTGTCACTGCATAGGGCGGCGTCAAAAGTGCATCGGTACGCTTGGTATTCAGGATTGTCGCGTACGCAACCAGGTCGATTTTCCCCTCGCGCAGCGCGCAAAAGAGTTCCTCACTCGAGTCGAACGGCCTGACCTCGATAGACACTCCCAACTCACGCTGCAGTGCCACGAGATAATCCGCTGTAAGTCCTTCAAAACTCGAGTGGTCGTTGATGATCCGGTAGGGCGGCAAGGATTCAATGCTCACGCCGACGATCAATGCATGCTTGCGCTTGAGCCAGGCCCGCTCTTGCTCGTTGAGCTGGATTTTCACGGCGTTAAGCGCTTGTCGCGCCTTAGGCTGAAGGTCACCGGTTTCGGCAAGAACCTGACTGCAAATCCCGAATATCAGCACAAAGAGGAGGGCACTAATTTGGGGAAATATCGTCTTCACGAACTCAGGCTCAGATGAGGTTATGTTGTTTGGCGATGTTAGCCAACTCCACTACCGAGGTGACGTTTAACTTCATGAGAATGTTGATTTTATGGCCGCTGATCGTTTTGGTACTGAGGTTGAGTTTCTGCGCAATATCGCGGTTGGAAAACCCTTCAGCCAGCAACCGCATCACATGCATTTCTCGATCTGTTAGATTTTCCAGGGCCCCAGCTTCCCCTGTTGCAGAGGTTCCCGAGAAAAACGGCATGACATCCCTTGGGAAGAGCACGTAGCCGTCGGCGACTGTTTCGATCGCCTTGAGCAATTGGGCTGTGGGTTCGCTTTTGCTGACAAACCCACTGGCGCCGGCTTGAAAGCAGCGACTGGCAAAGGTGTCTTTGGTCTGTGATGTGTAGACGAGCACGCGGGTTTCAAGTTTTTCCCGCACGATACGTTTCAAGACCGTCAGGCCGTCCACTTTTTCGAGGCCAATGTCGAGAATTACCACGTTTGGCTTCAACGACTCGATCAGTTGGACGGCGTCGGCTCCGTCGGAGGTCTCGCCTATTATTTCGAATCCGATGGACTCAAGGGCTACGCGAATACCGTGACGGACCATTGGGTGATCATCGACGATCAGTACTTTTTTTCTCATTTTTCAGTTGCTTAGCCTTATGGAATGCAGAAGGGGGATTCAGGAGTACACCGCGCTATTTCCATGCGACTCGGTACTGACCTGGTTGAGTATGGTTGAATTTTTCACGTCAACAGTCTGTTTATCGTAGTGAGCCATTATTGCAGACCCGGTACGCGCTCAGCTCCAGGTTTTGCGCTCAACAGAGGGGCGAAATTTCTTGCTGGAAATCGAGAAAGATCTTGCTTCTGTTGTGAGTAGTACGCTTTTTTGAAATCCAAGAAAAACCAAGGAAATGCCGAGATTTATCCTGTAGGCCCATCGACGACAACGGGATACTTTGGCGTTTTTCGAGGAGCGAGCAGTGCACACCGGATCGGGGAGAATTCTTATCGTCAGCAAGAATCCCAGCACGCTTTTTGCCTATGCCCGCACGCTCAATCATCTGGGGTATTTCTTGCTCTGCTTGTGCAACAACGTCAGTGAGGTGGTCGATGCTCTGGAAGCGGGCAAGCACTTTGAATACTTGGTGTATGACGCATTTGACCTGCCTAACGACGCAGAGAATTTGAAATTGTTTACCCGATACCGCGCGATCTTATCGGTTGTTGCGATTGCCGACGTAAATTCTCAACAGCGTCAAAACCTGATTCTCTGGGCGAAAGCTCATGACATTCCCCTTCGAGGGGTTCTGCAAACACCTCTGCGTCCGTTGGAGCTTTATGCGTTGATAGGATGTGGTCGCAATGGCTCATTGCTCAATTTACCACTGGGTACCTGAAATTCTTATATTTGATCAAGAGGAAGTTATGACGCTTGCAATGGCTGGTTTGGATGATGCAACGCTGATGGATGACACTTTAGCATTTCAAAAAACAGCACGTAGCCGACGGTCTTTCCGTGGTTTTTTAAACACCCCTGTACCTGATCACATCCTTCAAGAAGTTCTGAAAGACGCCCAGTGTGCGCCTTCCAACTGCAATACCCAGCCGTGGAACGTGCATATAGTCAGTGGCCAGAAATTAGTAGAGCTGTCGCAGGTTCTTCACGCGAAAAATGCAGCTGGCGAATTCACTCCTGACTTTTCATTCGATATGGACGCTTTCTACAGCATTTATGCGGATCGTAAGAACGCGCAGGGCAAAGCCTATTACGAGGCGATGAACATCATGCGCGAGGATGAGGCGGGGCGCCGTCAAGCAACAGCCTTGAATTTTTCCTTTTTCAACGCACCCCAGGCGGTCTTTTTATTTATGCCGGTTTTTGGTGACAGTGTCCGGACGGCTGGAGATATTGGTATGTATGGTCAAACCTTTCTCTTATCGCTTACTGCTCGGGGCTTAAGTGGTATCCCGCAAACCTCCCTCGGTTTTTTCGCAAAGGCGATCAGGGAGGTGCTCGGTATTTCTGACGAAATGAAAATGCTGTTTGGAATGTCGTTTGGTTACCCGGATGAGAGTGCACCCGGCAATCAGGCACCTACTGATCGTGCGCCAATCACCGACAGCGTTACCTTCCATCGCTGAAGAATCGTATTTTTCAACTCTTTCAGCGGGTATGTGACGCAGATTTAAAAAACATGAAATGTAATGGCGAGATCATGTAGGAAATTTTCTCGCGTTCAACGGCGCTGTACTGCTCATCCCGGGTGACTGGAAGTAACCAGCACGCGGGATGCCACAAACAGCTCAGAGCTCCCAGAACCTGGGCGTTGCCCGGGCTGCGCTGCGGGCTGGGCTTTCGCGGCATATCCTCTGGCAGCAAGCTACCTCGGTATTCCACGTCTTCTTGATCGCGCCAGTCCATGCGCCAGGACTGCTTGTAAATGCGGGTCACCTAGAAGTCGGCTCGGAAATTTCCTACATGATTCCGCTTGGTCGCCCCTTACCGTTCATCAGAGGACCATTCTAAGAGCCTGGGTTTAAAACGCCCGATAAAAACGTGCACAAGACTGGTGATTTGTCCTCATAACCATAAAAACAAATGAGTACCGGCAATGCATAATCAGATTGACAGTTTTCGCGTGGCGCTCGACGCCCGTCCCGTGTCGTCTTACCAGTGGTGGATTCTTTTACTTCTCACATTGTTGATGGTGACTGACGGCTACGACGCCCACGTGCTGGCTTATGTGGTACCGGCGTTGGCTCAGGAGTGGGGGGTGGAGAAAGCGGCGTTCGGGCCAGTGTTCAGTGCCAACTTGTTGGGACTGACCGTGGGGGCGCTAGCGATAACGCCACTGGCAGATCGGTTTGGCGTGCGGCGAATTCTGCTGGCCAGCGTGGTGATCTACGCGACCCTCACGGCGTTGACGGTATTCGTCAATTCGCTGAGCAGCCTGATGGTCGCACGTTTTATCTGTGGTATCGGCATGGGCGGGGCGATGCCCTGCGCGATGGCGTTGATGTCTGATTATTCTCCGCCTCGCCTGCGCACCATGATGGTGACGATGGCAGCCTGTGGGTTCTCCTTTGGTGGTGCGGCGGGTGGTTTTGTCGCCGCTGGCTTCATTAGCAGCTTTGGTTGGCATTCGGTGTTTATTGCCGGAGCGTTAGCGCCTGTGTTGCTGTTACCTTTTCTGCTCAAATACCTCCCCGAGTCGCTGCCACGTCTGTTGCGTGACCAGCCACCTTATATACGTCTACGCAAAATCACTGCGCGTTTAGTGCCGGACTGGCAGCCTCCTGTCGCATCAGTTGCGCAAAATGAGCCAGAACAAGGCAGTAGGCTCACGGTGATTGAGTTGTTTCGGCATGGTTATGCGCGTCCGACTCTGCTGATCTGGTCGACGTTTTTCGTTAGCCTGATTCTGGTGTATTTCATGATCAGTTGGTTACCTTCACTGTTGCTTGAGAGTGGCATGAAGTTGAGTGAGGCAAACCTGGTGACTTCGGTATTCCTGTTCGCCGGTACCTTCGGGGCGGTCTGTCTGGCTTGGCTCGCCGACCGCTTGCAACACAAGGTGCGTCTGTTCTCGGCCGTGTTTGTCAGTGGTGCGGTATGCACCATTATGCTCGGCCTGCACCATGAAAACCCGCGTTACCTGTGGGGCTTGGCTTTCGTCGCTGGTTTTTTCATCATTGGCGGTCAACTGGCGCTCAACGCTTTTACCAACAACTTCTATCCGTCCCACGTACGTGCCACCGGAGCAGGCTGGGCGCTGGGTATTGGTCGCTTTGGTTCAATCTTGGGTCCGCTGTTCGGCGCCATGTTGTTGGCGATGCATATTCCAGTGCCGCAGATTTTCTTCTACTGCGCGATTCCTGCAGTCATTGCCGCCTGGTTGGTCATTCAGGTGCATCTGCCAGCGCCAGTGCCCTCGGCAGATTCGGAGCGCTCTGACGGTGCGAATGTGACGCTTGATTTGTCAGCGTCAACGGCGAAGGCTCCTTAAGTGAGAAAACACGTAATGACGACACCGATCACTTGCATTGAAGATTTAAGATTGCTGGCAAAAAAGTCCTTAATGCTGGAGTTCGGAAGGTGTGTTCGCCGGCCCCTTACTGTTCAGCAGCGAAATACGGATAGTGCTTTGCGATTCCTGGCTATTTGATCGTTATGGGAGGCGGCAAAATCGTAGCCCGCAATGTGCTTCAAGCGGTCTTTCGATCAGCCAGTCACTAGAGGTTCCCTCCATGATCAGCACGGATGAATTGAGGCAGCTTGTACGTCCAGATGACGTTCACAAGCGTGTCTATACCGACCCCGAGATCTTGTCCCTGGAAATGCAGAGAGCCTACGGACAGGCCCGGGTCCATGTGGGCCGTGAAAGCCAGGTGCCGAAGGCCGGCGACTATCACGCCACCCAGCTTGGCGACCACAAAGTCATCATGGTGCGGGTCAATGACCAGAAGATCAGCGGGCTCTATAACCGCTGCCCGCATCGCGGAGCGAACCTGGTTGCCGAGGGTGATGGTTGGGAGGCGCGGCGAGTTCGATCGTCACCCTTTGCGACGGTTCGCCTGTTCACGCCAGGAGTAGTTCCGAACGTTTAGAACCTCTCGCCCCCGTGAATGATTACCTTCTTGAAAATCGTAAAAGGGAACGCCTTCATGAACGTCATTCTGAAAGAATCGCTTATTGCAGGTTTGATCGGCGGAATCATTTCGGCCGTCATATCTTTTTTGGTGAATCAGAATTCACCGCTGCCTCTCTCTTCCCTGGAGAACTCGATAGGGCATGCCATTACCGGACTTATAAGCGGTTTGATCAGTGCCTTCATGGGCGTGTTCATGCTCCTTCGTAAAATAAGCAAATCGACGACCAAGTAAGTCCCTTACAGATCATCCATGTGCCAAAGGACCGGCGATGTTACCTATTGGATCGATGACGAAAGACATCCAACCTAAAGGAAAGCTGGCTCATGAATACCAAGCTAAAGATCGCAATGCTGTGCTATCCAGATATGACATTGCTGGACTTGCTGGGACCGGAAACGGTATTTAGCAAGTTTGCCGACATCTATCTCGTCTGGAAGACACTAGAGCCCGTACAAACCGACACAAACCTGTCGATCAACCCCAATTGCACACTGGCCGACTGCCCCAGCGATCTCGATATCGTGTTTGTACCGGGTGGCGCGGGTACCGGTCGCATGATGCGGGACGCCGAGATACTGTCTTTCATCCGGGAAAAAGGCCGTTCCAGCCGCTACATCACATCGGTGTGTACCGGGTCACTGATCCTGGCCGCAGCCGGACTTCTGACGGGCGTCAAGGCGACGACTCATTGGTCAGCGCGTGATGAGCTTGGCAGGCTGGGTGCAATAGTGGTCAAGGAACGTGTCGTCTTTGACGGTAATCGGATCACGGGCGGCGGGATTACTTCGGGTATCGATTTCGGCCTGAAGGTCGTGGCGACATTGATTGGCGAAGATGTTGCCAAGGGCATGACGCTGTTTCTTGAGTACGATCCAGCCCCACCTTTTACATCGGGTACACCGGAGCAGGCCGACGACGAGATACTCTCCATGCTGCTGCCTCATCTCGCGCCAATCACGGATGGGATTGCGGCTGCGACGAATGAAGTATGCCGTAGAAACAAGCGACTGCTCCACGCCATCTGAATACGAGTGCGAGCCAGCATCAAGTGCTTTATTTGGCTCAGATCCCCTATTAATAAATAGTGAGGAGGGGGGGCCGCGTCTGGCACTCGATGGCATGTTGTTCGAGATCGAGGCCGTCGCAGTCGTTGCCTGATAAGTTCCGGCGTGGTTTGTGTGGAAGCTAAGGCGTTGCACACTTGTGCAATGCCGACGTGGTGCTTGGCAGCTCGCCGAACCTATCCTTGTAGTACGCCGAAAACCGACCCAGATGCCCGAAACCAACCGCCAGCGCGATGTCGGTAATGCTGTTGGGCGAGTGGGCGATAATTTTGCGGCGGGCTTCGTCCAGGCGGATATTGCGTAGCCAGGCCATGGGGCCTACGCCGAACTCCTTTTTGCAGAAGGTGTGCAGTGTGCGTGAACTGATTCCGGCTGCGCGAGCCAGGTCTTGCAGTGAGATTGGCGCCCACAAATGAGCAAGGCTGTACTGGCGCGCCGCGTCGAGTGCCGAGCGCTTCGTTGACGGAGGCTGTGACGCATGGCTCGCCGGCGTGTCAGGCTGTTTGTGTGTATGGGTTAAAAGGAGCAGGGCCAACCCAATCTCCAGATACTCCAGCCAGGCGGGGTGGCAATGGCCGAAACCGTCGCCGTGCCCTGGGTTTATCTGGTCGACGAGCGACTGAACAAGGCTGCACCATTGCGCAGCCACGTGACTGTCCAGCAGTACCACGGGCTCCAGATCTACCCCCTCGTTCAGTTCCGTAAGCGGTGTATGAAGCCGCGAAGCAGCATCTCTGGCAAAAGCGGACGGCACCCGCAGAATGAGTTGCTCGCAGTTTTCGCTCCAGCGAAAGCTGATTTCCCGTCGCGGTGCAAGAACGGCGACCTGACCAGGGCCTATGGAGGTGGTTGCCCCGTCACTTTTGATGACCGAGCGTCCCCGCAAGGGTACCTGGACCAGAATGAAACCATCGCACGGATCGGGCCGGATCTCAACGGCCGGCCCATAGCGAAGAATCATCAGCCTCAGGTGCCGGGTATCGATGCTGTACAGCGCGGAGTCCACTTCACCAGGCCCCCAGCGCATTACGTGATTGCTGAGTGCCTGACGCAGGTACGCCTGAAAGTCCGCCGCACTGCGCGACTGAAAGACCAGGTTGCGGTACATGGGGGATAAATCGAGTGTCTGGAAGTAGCTGTTCATCAATGACGCTCACGGCAGCAAGAGAAGATGTTGCGTCTTCTTATAAATGTCACATCGAAAAGTTCTGGCGCTATCGACGTTTCAACGCATGAAAAATATAGCCAGATCAAGGTCACATTATCTGTAGGGCAGGGAGGCTCGCTCCATGCCCTTTTCATGGGTTTGAGGCGGAGCGTTGGCGCGGCATCCGGGTCAGGCGCAAGGCGTTGAGTACTACCGTCAACGAGCTGATGGACATGCCGATTGCGGCCCAAATGGGCGTGATCCAACCCAGGGCGGCGAACGGTAGCATGAGGCCGTTATACAGCGCCCCCCACAGCAGGTTCTCAATGATTATCCGACGTGTGCGCCGTGCCAGGCTGAAGGCTTGCACCAACGCATCCAGGCGGTTGGACAGCAGCACCGCGTCGGCGCTGGTCTTGGCCAGGTCGGTGGCCGAGCCCATGGCCACGCTGATATCCGCAGCGGCCAGCACCGGAACATCGTTGACCCCGTCGCCGAGCATCAGCACTTTGCGGCCTTGGCGATGCAATTGTTGCAGCACTTGCAGTTTGTCATTCGGGCTCAGGCCGCCGCGGGCCTCGTCAATACCCAGTTCGGTGGCGACGCTGGCAACCATTGGCGAGCTGTCGCCCGACAGCAGCAGCGTGGTCCAGCCACGCGCCTTGCAGGCGGCAAGCAGCGCGGGGGCGTCGCTGCGCAGGTGGTCGTCAAGGACCAACCAGGCCAGCGGCCCTTGGCTATCGCCCAGCAGCAGCCATTGGCCGGCTTCATCCGGCATTGGCGGGACTGCACAGGCGCTCAGGTCACACACGAACGCTGGCTGGCCGATGCGCAGGTGTTGCTCGCCCACCCGGCCCTCCAGACCCAACCCAGGTATGTTCAGCACGTGTTCGGCAGCCAGCGCCGCACGGCCGAAGGCTCGGGCGATGGGGTGTTCGGAGCGGTTCTCCAGGGCTGCGGCCAGGCTCAGGCATTGCTGACTGTCGAGATCGCCCAAGGGGTGAATCGCACGCAAGGTCAAGCGGCCCTCGGTGAGTGTGCCGGTCTTGTCGAAAATCACCGTGTCGATCTGATTCAAGCCTTCGAGTACATGGCCGCGAGTCAGCAGCAGGCCGAGTTTGTGCAGGGTGCCGGTGGCGGCAGTCAATGCGGTCGGTGTGGCCAGGGACAGCGCACAGGGGCAGGTGGCGACGAGCATTGCCAGGACGATCCAGAAGGCCCGTGAGGCGTCCAGTTGCCACCAGAGCAAGCCAATGGCAGCCGCAGCGATCAGCGAGAACAGCAGGAACCATTGGGCGGCGCGATCGGCGATTTCGGCCAGGCGTGGTTTTTCTGTCTGGGCTCGCTCCAGCAGGTGGACGATCGCGGACAGGCGAGTGTCCTGGCCCAGGGCCAGGACTTGCAAGGTCAGCGTGCCATCGACGTTGAGGGTGCCGGCGGTAACCACGTCGCCCGGGCTGCGCGGTTGCGGCAGGTATTCGCCGGTGAGCAGGGATTCGTCGATGCTCGACTGGCCTTCGAGGATCTTGCCGTCCGCCGGGAGGATGGCGCCGGGATGCACCAGTACCTTATCGCCCAGGCGCAATTCGCTGAGCAGGATGCGTTGGCTCTGGCCGTCGGCGTCCAGGCGCAGGCACGAGGCCGGCAGCAGATTCACCAGTCGCGCGGTGGCGGCCGCCGTACGCTCGCGGGCTCGGCGTTCCAGGTAGCGTCCGGCGAGCAAGAACAAGGCGAACATGCCCACGGCATCGAAGTACAATTCGCCGACTCCGGTAATCGCGGTCCAGATCCCGGCGATATAGGCGATGCCTATCGCCAGGGACACCGAGACGTCCATGGTCAGGTGGCGGGTGCGCAGGTCACGCAGGGCGCCTTTGAAGAATGGCGCGCAGCTGTAGAAGACGATGGGTGTGGTGAGAAACAACGCTACCCAGCGCAAGATGGTGTGCAACTCGGGGCTCAAATCCAAATTGAATTCCGGCCAGGTCGCCATGGTCGCCATCATTGCCTGGAACCATAGCAGCCCGGCAACCCCCAACTGACGCAGGGCCAGGCGATTTTCGCTGGCCAGTTGTTCGGACGCATGATCGGCCTGATAGGGGTACGCGGCGTAGCCGATCTGTCTGATCTCGTTAAGCACCTGGCTCAGGGGTAGCTGCTGGTCATCCCAACGCACATTCAAGCGATGGTTGGACAAGTTCAGTCGTGCTTCAGCCACCGCCGGCAGAGCGCGCAGGTGTTTTTCGATCAGCCAGCCGCAAGCGGCGCAGTTGATGCCTTCGATCATCAGGAGGGTTGTGGCCAGCTCGCCCTCATGCTGGACGAAGTGTTGCTGTACATCTACCCGGTCGTATAGCCCTTGCTCATCCGGCAACTGCTTTGGCAACGTTTCGGGGTTGGTCGAGGCTTCACTACGGTGGCCGTAGTAACCCTCCAGATTATTGGCAGCAATGGCTTGGGCCACGGCCTGACAACTCGCGCAACAGAACGCGCGGGTTGTGCCCAGAACGACAGCGGTATAGGGGCTGCCGGCAGGCACGGGCAGGGTGCAGTGGTAGCAAGGAATTGGCGTGCTCATTGCGGTCTCCTGTCCTCGGGCGGGTCGCATCACTCCAAGCCAGCGGCATCTTGCTGCTGCGCGTTGAGGGACGGTGCTTCACCATGGATGGAGTTCACCCATACCAGCAGCAAGTCCCCCGGTAAGGCTGCTTGGAAAACGCTGGCGGGGCGAACGCTGTAACGCTAAGAGAGAAATGGGCCAGGTTGAATAGGGAATTCCCCTGCTCATCGCCGGCTATTGATTCGACTCTCGGCGATACCGGGATGCGGTTATTGCGTCGGTGTAACTGACAAGGCTTTCTATGATCTCCTGCAGGCAGGTTAGAGGCGTAAAAAAGCCGCTTCGCGAAGTGGAGCACATCGATGCGAGCGGCCATGAGATAACTCAAAGGAGGAACCGCGAAAATACATGGGGGGATGAGCCAACTTATGTAGGAAATTTCCTAGGGCTTTGCTCAAGTTGGAGTTGGTCAATGCGCCGCCATAGAAAGCGGGCTGCAAAAAAGCCACCGAGCGGAATAAAGGCCAATGCAAGGGCGCCCAGCAGTTTGGTGGGTTTCCATTTTTCGCTGGCGGCGACGCTGATCGCCAGCCAGCAATAAGCCAAGAATGCCAAGCCATGCAATGGCCCGACGACTTGCACTGCCGTCGGGTATTCACGCATAGGTTCGCAGCGCTGGTGTTGGCCAGCCGATATCCACGCGTCACCGTCGACCCCAACGTTCTGTTCATCGATAACGGCTAGGTGCTGACTTCTGCCGGCGCATCCGTCGGCCTGGATTTATGCCTGCATCACCCATTTGTCCGTGGAGCAGGTGGCACTGCGCACCGGGTTTGGCTCCTCGACGTCGTTGCGAGAGCATTTCCGACGGCTGCTGGGCACAAGCCCGGTTGCTTATCGGAACGCCTTTTCCAGCGCTCGGCCGTGATAGCCCGGGCTGGCAAGTCGGGTGTTGTAGCTCAATCGTGTTGGCGGCCAATCACACGTTCTATGGCGTCTTTGGTCTCGAGCAACGCGGCCTGAAAACGTTCGGCATGAACCTTTGCCCGCGAGGCGGGTGCCACGACAGTGATTGAGAAATTGCCCAGGTAGGTGCGGATGATGGTCGCGTAGGAGCAAATACCTTCGATGTACTCTTCCGTTTCCTGGGCGATGCCGCTGACACGGATCTGTTCCAATTCTGCCAGCAGGGCCTTTTTGTTCAGCGTGGTGCTTGTCAGCGCCGGCAGCTGTTTTGGCAGGATCGCTTCGAGGTCCTGAGGTGACAGTTCGGCCAGGAGTATCTTGCCGCTGGACGTTGCAAATGAGGGGGGGTTGATACCGATTGGAAAGACAATGCGCAATTCCCGTTCAGCCACCACTCGATCGATCACATACACCTTGTCGCCGATCAAGGACGACAACGTAACCGACTCGTTCAACAACTGGCCAAGCTCGATCAGATAGGGTTGAACCGACGAAATGATGTCGGTCTGGGTCTGGTTGATTAGCAAGCCCAGTGCGGTCCCCAGCCGAAAGCCGCCCTGCGGGCCGATCGACTCAACCAGGCGTTCTTCTTCCAGGGCGGTGATGATCCGTTGCACCGTTGAGCGCGGCAGGTCGACGGCTTGCGCAATCGCCGCATGGCTCAAGCCCTTCGGGTTGTTTCCCAGTGCACGCATGATGGCGGCCGCCCGCGCAATGACCTGAATGCCACCATTTTTTTCCTGCTTGAGTGTCTCGTCGCTCATGTCGTATTCGCTCGCCTTTTTGCCGAACGCCCATCTTACCCGATAGCGCCCTCTGGTCCTGGTGATCACCACATTTGGCGCACGTGATTGCGTGATGTTTGAGCGTTCGCCAAGGGTTTTTGAAAAGTACAGATTGATTTTGGTGAATCGTATAGTGATACACTGAACCTTATCGTGGTTCACGTATCTTTTTTTTCATCTTCCTGGGGAGTACTTCTGGTGAAGCTCAGATGGCCGTCGCGTGCTGTACATATTCTTCCGCTCACCACCGCGTTACTGGTGGGCTGTAATCAATCCGAACAGGTTTCGACCGCCAGTGCTCCGGTGGAGGTTGGGGTCTATACGGTCAAGGCCGAGTCCTTGGTCATGACCACTGATCTGCCTGGGCGAACCTCGGCTTATCGCGTTGCGCAGGTACGCCCGCAAGTCAGTGGCATTCTGCAAAAGCGTCTGTTTGAAGAAGGTGCTCAGGTCAAGGAAGGGCAGCAGCTCTACCAGATTGATCCGGCGACCTATCAGGCCACCCTGGCCCGCGCGCAGGCCAACCTGGACACCGCGCAAAACCTGGCCAAACGCTACGCGAGCCTGCTGGAAACCAAAGCCATCAGCCGCCAGCAGCATGACGACGCGCAAGCGGCGTGGAAGCAGGCCAAGGCCGATGTTCAGGTCGCCAGCATCAACGTCCAGTACACCAAGGTGCTGTCGCCGATCAGCGGGCGGATCGGGCGCTCCAACATCACTGAAGGTGCACTGGTGACGAACGGCCAGGGCACGGAACTGGCGACGGTCAACCAGCTGGACCCCATCTATGTCGATGTGACCCAACCCATTACCCGCATGTTGGCGCTGGAGCGTGCGCTGGAGTCCGGCAGCTTGCAGAGCACGGGCGCGGGGCAGGCACATGTCACCCTGACCCTGGATGATGGCAGTGCATACCCATTGCCGGGTGCGTTGAAGTTCTCCGAAGTCAGCGTTGATCCCGGCACAGGCTCTGTGACTATGCGCGCGGTGTTTCCTAACCCCAACGGTAAATTACTGCCCGGCATGTTCGTCCATGCACAACTTAAGGAAGGCGTGCGCGAGGCGGCCAAACTGGTGCCGCAGCAAGGCATTATTCGCGACAGCCGGGGCGTCGCCACGGCTTGGGTGATCAAGCCGGATGAGACCGTCGAGCTGCGTGAGCTGCAAACCTTGCGCACCGTGGGCAATGCCTGGTTGGTCGGCAAGGGGATCGAACCTGGAGAGCAAGTGGTCACCGAAGGGGTGCAACGCTTGCGCGCGGGAGCAAAGGTCAAGGCCAGTCCGGCCACTAACGTTGAGTTGATCAGCGACTTCAGCGCCACGACCGGCGAAGGGAGCTGATACCCATGTCCCGTTTCTTTATCGACAGGCCGATTTTTGCCTGGGTTATCGCCTTGATGCTCATGTTGGGGGGCGCGTTGGCGGTAATTTCGCTGCCGGTCAACCAATACCCGAATATTGCGCCACCCGCCGTGCAGATCACCGTGACCTACCCGGGGGCGTCGGCACAGACCGTGCAGGACACGGTGGTGCAGGTGATCGAGCAGCAGCTCAATGGTTTGGATGGCCTGCGCTACATCTCCTCATCCAGCAACACCGATGGCAGCATGCAGATCATCGTCACCTTCGATCAGGGTACCGACCCGGACATCGCACAGGTGCAGGTGCAGAACAAGCTGCAACTGGCTACCCCCATGTTGCCCGAAGAAGTCCAGCGCCAAGGCATTCGGGTGGTGAAGTATCAGGTCAACTTCATGTTGATTCTGGGGCTGGTCTCGACCGATGGCCGAATGTCGGACTTCGACATGGGCAACCTGATTGTCGCCAATCTGCAGGACCCTATTTCACGGACCAAGGGGGTCGGTGACTTTTTAGTCTTGGGTTCACAGAACGCCATGCGTATCTGGCTCGACCCCGGCAAGTTGAACAGCTATCAGTTGGTGCCCCAGGACGTCATGAGCGCGATTTCGGCGCAGAACGTCCAGGTGTCATCCGGGATGCTCGGTGGTTTGCCGGCACGTAAAGGTATTGAGCTGTCGGCCACGATCATTGGCAAGACGCGCATGACCACCGTGGACGAGTTCCGCGAGATCCTGCTCAAGGTCAATCCCGACGGCTCGCAGGTGCGTATCAAAGATGTGGCCGAAGTGGGGCTTCAAGCGGAAAACTTTTCCATTTCCAGCCAGTTCAACGGTAAGCCTGCCTCGGGGCTTGCGTTGCGCCTTGCCACCGGTGCCAACCTGTTGGATGCGGTCGCGGCGGTCAAGAAAACCGCGGATGAGCTCAAGCCTTACCTGCCGGAAGGGGTCGAGATTGTATTCCCCTACGACACCTCGCCCGTGGTGGCAGCCTCGATCAAGTCGGTGATCTACACCCTGTTTGAAGCGATCGTGCTGGTGTTTCTGGTGATGTTCCTGTTCTTGCAGAACGTTCGGGCCACGCTGATTCCTTCGTTGGCGGTACCCGTGGTGCTGCTGGCCACATTCGGCGTGTTGTTCGCCTTTGGTTTCACCGTCAACGTGATGACCATGTTTGCTATGGTGCTGGCCATTGGTTTGCTGGTGGACGATGCCATCGTGGTGGTGGAGAACGTCGAGCGGATCATGGCCGAGGAGGGGCTGTCGCCTAAAGAGGCGACACGCAAATCCATGGACCAGATTTCCGGAGCCCTGGTGGGTATCGGCCTGGTGATCTCGGCGGTGTTCATGCCGATGGCGTTCTTCAGCGGTTCGGCGGGCGTGATCTATCGGCAATTCTCGATCACCATCATCGCCGCGATGAGCTTTTCGGTGCTGGTTGCCCTGATATTTACCCCTGCGCTGTGTGCCACCTTGCTCAAGCCGCACAAAGCCGGCGCGCAAGAGAAAAAAGGCTTCTTTGGCTGGTTCAACCGTACGTTCGAAAAAAACACGCTGCGCTATGAGCGCAGCGTCAAAGGCATCCTCACGCGGCGCTGGCGCTTCATGGGTATTTACCTGTTATTGACCGTGGGCGCTGGGTTGCTGTTTACCAAGATCCCAATGGCATTTTTGCCTGACGAAGACCAGGGCATCATGGCGGTTCAGGTGCAACTGCCACAGAACGCCAGCGCAGAACGGACCGAAGACGTCCTGGGGCAGGTGCGTAAATTCCTGTTGGAAGACGAAGGCGTTGGTATTTCATCGGCCTTCACCGTGAACGGTTTCAACTTTGCCGGTCGCGGCCAGAGCAGCGGGATCGTGTTCGTGGCCTTGCGGCCGTTTGCCGAGCGTACATCGCCTGAGCTATCGGTATTTGCTATCGCCAAGCGTTTGAACGCGAAGTTCGGCGCAATCAAAGACGCCAACGTGATTGCACTGGTGCCACCTGCGATTCTGGAGATGGGTAACTCGACCGGGTTCAACGTGTTCCTGCAGGACAACGGCAATGTCGGGCATGCCGGCCTGATGGCTGCCCGTAATCAGTTCCTGGGGTTGGCGGCACAAGATCCGACGTTGATGCTGACCCGGCCTAACGGCCTGGATGATGAAGCGCAGTACCAGGTCATCATCAATGATGAGCAGGCGCGGGCGCTGCAGGTGTCCATCGCCGACATCAACCAGACGATGTCGGTCGCCTGGGGCTCGGCCTATGTCAATGACTTCATCGACGGCGGCCGCGTCAAGCGGGTGTATGTGCAGGGCGACCAGGACTCACGCATCGCGCCTGAAGACTTCGACAAGTGGTATGTACGCAACGCACAGGGCGAAATGGTGCCGTTTTCGGCGTTCGCCACGGGCAAGTGGGTGTATGGTTCGCCGAAGCTGGAGCGCTACGGGGGTATCTCTGCCATCGAACTCCTGGGGACGCCGGCACCTGGCTACAGCACCGGTGATGCCATGCTGGCAGTTGAACGTATTGCCGCACAAATGCCTGCGGGCATCGGGATGTCCTACACCGGTTTGTCCTATGAGGAGCGACACGCGGGTGCGCAGGGGCCAATGCTGTATGTCCTCTCATTGCTGATTGTGTTCCTGTGCCTGGCCGCGCTGTATGAGAGCTGGACGATTCCGGTGTCGGTGCTGTTGGTGGTGCCGCTGGGTATTCTTGGCGCTGTGTGCGCCACCTTGCTGCGCGGGCTGTCCAACGACGTGTTCTTTCAGGTCGGGATGCTCACCACCATGGGGTTGGCAGCGAAGAACGCGATCTTGATCGTGGAGTTTGCCAAAGACCTTTATGAGCACCAGGGACGCACGCTGGTCGAAGCCGCCGTGGAGGCTGCCCGCCTGCGTTTGCGGCCGATCATCATGACCTCGATTGCATTCATTATGGGCGTGTTGCCCTTAGCCCGGGCTGTCGGCGCGAGCAGCGGCAGCCAGCACTCCATCGGCACCGGCGTGGTGGGCGGTACGCTCGCGGCGACCTTCCTGGCGATCTTTTTCGTGCCCCTGTTCTACACGTTCGTCACCGGCCTGTTGAGCAAAAAGAAACAACCGGATAACGCCCCGTCGGGAGAGCAAGCATGAGACTTAAAACGTTGACGCTCTGTGTGTGCCTCGGAATTGGCGTGCCGGGGTGCAGCCTGATTCCGAAAAAATCCTGGCTGCAGGTGCCTGCCGAGAACACCTGGCCGCAAGGCGCTGCCTATGCCCAGCCTGGTTTGATCGAGGCCAATGCACCCCGGGTACTGTGGAATGACTTTTTCCGCGATGACGGGCTGCGACGGATGATTGCCGTGGCCCTGGAGAACAATCGTGACCTGCGGGTCGCGGCCCTGAATGTCCAGGCTTATCGTGCGCAATACCGGATCCAGCGCTCGGCACTGTTTCCCTCTGTGGATGTGAATGGCAGCGGCAATCGGCAGCGGTTGCCGGCTGATCTGTCGAGTACGGGGAGCGCCGGTATTCAGAGTCAATATGGGCTGAATGTCGGCATCACCTCTTATGAGCTGGATGTATTTGGACGCGTCAGCAGCCTCAACGCGGCGGCCCTGGAAAATTACCTGGCCACCGCACAGGCGCAGAACAGCATCCGTATCGGCTTGATCGCCGATGTGGCGAGTGCGTATCTGGCGTGGCGTACCGACCAGGCGTTGCTTGAGCTGACCACCAAAACCTTGGACAGCTACAGCGCGAGCCTGGCGCTGACCAGCCAGGCACATCAGGCAGGTACGTCTTCCGAGCTCGATGTGCGTCAAGCGCGCACTCAAGTCGACACGGCCAAGGCGCAAATGCTGCAGTACACCCGGCAAGTTGCCCAGGACGTCAATGCCCTGCGGCTGCTGCTGGGTGCCAACCTGCCGAATGACCTGCCCAATGGCGTGCCGCTGGACGGCGCCGTCCTGGCGGATATTCCCGTAGGCCTGCCGTCCGATCTGCTGCGCCACCGTCCGGATATCCTGCAGGCCGAGCACCAGTTATTGGCTGCGAATGCCAACATCGGCGCGGCTCGGGCGGCATTCTTTCCCTCGATCCGCTTAACTGCGACGGCTGGGGCGGCCAGCAGTGAATTGGGTGACCTGCTCAATGGTGGCCAGGGCAGTTGGAGTTTTGCCCCGCAGATCAACGTGCCGATTTTCAATGGAGGACGGTTGCGCGCTAGCCTGGATTACGCCGAGATCCAGAAAGACATCAGCGTTGCCCAATACGAAAAGAGCATCCAGACCGCGTTTCGCGAGGTGGCCGATGGCTTGGCGGCGCAGGGCACCTTTGGCAAGCAGTTGCAGGCACAGCGTGATCTGGTGATGGATAGTCGCGCCTATTTCGATTTGGCGCAGCAGCGCTATGAAACGGGTGTTGACAGTCATTTGACCCTCCTTGATGCCCAGCGACTGTTATTCACGGCCGAGCAAAGGCTGTTGAGCGATCAACTGCTTAAGCTGGACAGTCAAGTCCAGCTATACAAGGCGCTAGGCGGAGGTTGGGAGCCCTCTCAACTGATCAGTTCCGCTCGATAGTCACGTCAAAAAAACGGGCCAGCGTTGGCTGGCTCGTCAACGATCGTCATGAGTTTTCTCTCCTTTTTTCTGAAACGCCTGCTCGAGTCAGTGGTGATGCTGCTGGGAAATGTCCTACATATTGGTGGGAAATTTCTCACGAGTATGTGCGCCGGTAAATGTCCGAACACCGCATGTGTGACCGGACGTTATTGGTTTGGCTGACTAGCCCTCGACGTTGTTTGAAGGGCGCTCAGTCGGATTTCTCATATTTGGAGCGAAAGCACGTATGGCGCAGGTTAGTTTGATAGATATCAAATCTGGAAAACTGGTAGAGCAGGCAACGGGTAATTCCACCACCGTTGGCAGCCCCAGTATCGTAAAGATTTCGTTGAATCCTGAAACGCTGAAGTCTGCTTCCCGGGCTGGCGACGATTTGGTCATCGTGTTGAAGTCCGGTGAGCAGGTTGTGCTCAAGGGCT
The DNA here is from genome assembly GCF_036346515.1 of Pseudomonas sp. AM4(2022). Taxonomy (NCBI): domain Bacteria; kingdom Pseudomonadati; phylum Pseudomonadota; class Gammaproteobacteria; order Pseudomonadales; family Pseudomonadaceae; genus Pseudomonas; species Pseudomonas sp. AM4(2022). The sequence continues at coordinate 563 of NZ_JAOTNW010000013.1, read as the reverse complement.
TTTTTGTTGTGGCGGCTGACGGTCTGCACAATGAGTTGGTGTTGGAAAACGAAGGGAAATTCTGGCACGCGACTTATGAGCCAAGCCAGGCATCACTTTCTTTAAAAGAGATTTCCAATGTAGATGAGCTGCTTGTGGAGGACGGTGACAACACCTTCATGTGGCTCATTGGTGCACTTGGGCTCGGCGGCGTGGTGGCGTTGGCGACTCACAGTGGCGGCAGTGGTGGCGGTGGTGGCGCAAACGCAGATGCTGCTGTCAGCGCTACCAAACCGTCTGCGCCCGTGATCAGTTTCGATACCCAGGCCAACAAGCTCGCTATCCAGGGCCGCCCTGGCGCTGCATTTGAGGTCAAGGGGGAGGGTGGTCAGGTACTTGCCTCCGGCACGCTGGGTAATGATGGCCGTGTGCAGGTCGAGCTACCTTCAAGCGCCAGTCATCAAACTATTACCACGACTCAGACGGAGAATGGCCTTCAGTCTGATCCTTCCGTAGCACTCACCCTGCCGCTGATGAAGCCGACGCTGGGCACGCTAAATCCCGACACCGGGGAATTGCCGGTG
>NZ_JAOTNW010000012.1:0-208325 GCF_036346515.1 Pseudomonas sp. AM4(2022) | reverse complement strand
AGGCAAGCCAGCTCCCACATTTGACCGGGTTTCAACCGTAACACCGTGTACATCGGTTAGAGCGTCATTAGTTTTGGAGTAGCAGCATGAATCAAACCCCGGCCGAGCGCTTGGAAGCCGAGCGCAAGTTGTCTGAGAACCAGTTCGATATCACGCAGTACGAGCATGTGCCGCGGCGCTATTACGGGCGGATGTTTTTTGCCACGTTGATCGTAATTGTGTTGGCGGCGCTATTGCGCGCGTTTGCCAATGGCCAGATCGAATGGTCCTACATTGGTCAGTTCCTCACGTCGCAAGCCATCCTCTGGGGCCTGGTGAACACCATTGTCATGTCGATCCTGGCGATGGCATTAGGCGTGGTGATCGGCGTGATCACGGCGATCATGCGCATGTCGGCCAACCCGATCCTGCGTTACGTGGCCATCACCTACACCTGGCTGTTTCGCGGCACACCGCTGATTCTGCAGCTGTTGCTGTGGTTCAACCTGGCGTTGATCTTTCCGGTGATCGCAATTCCCGGCCTGTTCAGCATCGACACCGTCGACCTGATGACGCCCTTCGTGGCCGCCCTGCTCGGCTTGAGCATCAACCAGGGCGCCTACACCGCCGAGGTGGTGCGTGCCGGCTTGCTGTCGGTGGACACCGGCCAATACGAGGCGGCCAAGTCTATCGGCATGCCGAGCCTGCAGGCGCTGCGTAGGATCATTCTGCCGCAGGCCATGCGCGTGATCATCCCGCCCGTGGGCAACGAGTTCATCAGCATGGTGAAAATGACCAGCCTGGCCAGTGTGATCCAGTACTCGGAGCTGCTGCACAACGCGCAAAACATCTACTACGCCAACGCCCGGGTGATGGAGCTGCTGATTGTGGCGGGCATCTGGTACCTGGCGGTGGTGACTGTTCTTTCATTTGGTCAAAGCCGCCTCGAGCGTCGTTTTGCCCGCGGCGCCGGCAAGCGTTCGTAAGTCTGGGTTGAGGAGATTTGCCCCATGAGAAGCATCGTCAAGGCCGTCAACCTGAACAAGTATTACGACCAGTATCACGCCCTGCGTGACATCAATATCGAGGTCGAGCAAGGCGAGGTGATGTGCATCATCGGCCCGTCCGGCTCGGGCAAAAGTACCCTGCTGCGTTGCGTCAATCAGCTGGAAAAAATCGACAAGGGCGGCCTGTGGGTCGATGGCGAACTGGTCGGCTACCGGGTGGTCGGCAACAAGCTGCACGAGATGAACGAAGTGCAGATCGCCCGCCAGCGCCTGGCCACCGGCATGGTGTTCCAGCGGTTCAATTTGTTCCCGCACATGACCGTGTTGCAGAACATTATCGAAGGCCCCTGCCAGGTGCTCAAGCGCTCGCCCAAGGAAGCCATCGAAGATGCGCTGGAACTGCTGGCCCGCGTTGGCCTGGCGGACAAGCGCAATGCCTACCCGGTGGAATTGTCCGGTGGCCAGCAGCAACGTGTGGCGATTGCCCGTGCGCTGGCGATGCGCCCCAAGTTGATGCTGTTTGACGAACCCACGTCAGCCCTCGACCCGGAGCTGGTAGGCGAAGTGCTGTCAGTGATGCGCGATTTGGCCACCACTGGCATGACCATGATCGTGGTCACCCATGAATTGGGCTTCGCTCGCGAAGTGTCCAACCGCATGGTGTTTATGGATGCCGGCCAGATTGTGGAAGCCGGCAGCCCGGAAGACATTCTAATAAGCCCACAAAACCCGCGTACCCAAAGCTTTATTTCTGCCGTTCGCACTTAACTAAAAAACTAACGAGAACGCCCCCATGAAAAAGATGTTTATCCCGACCTTGCTTGCAGGCCTGATGGCCTCCTCATGTGTATTCGCAGCCTTGCCGCAAGCCATCAAGGACAAGGGTGAGATCAGCGCGGCCATCGTGCCGAACTACCCGCCGATGGACTTCAAGGACCCGGCCACCAACAAACTCACCGGTTTTGATTTCGACCTGGGCAACGCCCTGGCCGAGCGACTGGGCGTGAAGATCAAATGGCAGGAAACCGGCTTCGAACAGATGCTCAGCGGCCTGACCACCAAGCGCGTCGACATTGTGCTGTCGGGCATGACCGACACCGCCGAGCGCCAGAAGGCCGTGACCTTTATCGACTACTTCACCAGCGGCCCGCAGCTGTACACCCTGGCCAAGCGCGAAGAGATCAAGGAATTGACCGACCTATGCGGTAAAAAAGTCGGCACCAGCCGCCGCACCACCTGGCCGTCGGAAATTACCGCCTGGAGCAAGGCAAACTGCGAAGCGGCCGGTAAGCCGGCAATCGTGGTGATCGGCACCGAAGGCTCGGCAGATGCGCGGGCACAGTTGCAGCAGAACCGCCTGGATGCGGCGATGCAAGGCAGCGAAACCATTCCTTATTTGATGTCGCTGGACAAGGGCAAGTACAAGCCGGTGGGCCTGGCGATTTCCAAGCAATTCACCGGGCTTGGGATTGAGAAGAGCAATACCGAGTTGGTCACGGCGATCAGTGAAGCGTTGCAGGGCATGATTGATGACGGGACCTACGGCAAGATTCTGAAGAAGTGGGATCTGGAGCAAGGGGCGGTCGAGAAAATCAGCATAAACGCAGGCCAGTAAACACCGCAAAACCTGTGGGAGCTGGCTTGCCTGCGATAGCGGTAGATCAGCCAATGACGATGCAAGCTGGCCCACCGCTATCGCAGGCAAGCCAGCTCCCACACTGGATCGGTGTTCACATTCAAGTTGTTTGTCGTGAAGGTATAACAAGGACCCCACCCCACCGTGGCCACCTACTCCCTGGTAATCCGTCGCCTGATGATCTGCTCGGTGACCATCGTGGTCAGCCGCGCCATGACCAGCCCGCTGCTAGCCCTCTGGCTGAGCACACGCCTGGGCCTCGACCAGCAGGACATCGGCCTGCTGATGGGGGTCGCCGTGTTCATCGCCACGCTCATGGGATTGTACGGCGGCTACATCATCGACCGCCTGGAAAAGCGCAAACTGCTGATCCTGGCCATGCTCTCCAGCTCCATCGGTTTTTTGTTGCTGACCTTTGCCAGCAACCTCTACCTCACCACGCTGACCCTTGTTGTGACTGAAGCCGCGTCGGCGCTGTTCCTGATCGGCTCCAAGGCGATCATCAGCGAGAACCTGCCGGTGGGTGAGCGCGCCAAGGTGTTTTCCCTGCGCTACACCCTGACCAATGTCGGTTATGCCACGGGCCCGATGTTGGGTGTATTGATTGCCGGCCAACTGCCGTGGGCGCCGTTCCTGATTGCCAGTGCCATTGCCTTTGGCAGCCTGTTCCTGATGATCGGTATTGCGCCGACTCAACGGGACGAGAGTCATAAACCCCAGAGTTTTCTCAGCACCCTGCGCACCTTGCGCAGCGACCGAACGTTGATCCTGTTCACCAGCGGCAGCCTGTTGAGCACCATCGTCCATGGGCGCTACACCCTTTATCTGTCGCAGTTTTTGCTAGTGGCCTACAAACCCGACCAAGCACTGAAAATTCTGTCGGCGGTGCTCGCCTGCAACGCCATCACCGTGATTGTGATGCAGTACCAAATCGGCCGATTTCTCAAGCGCGAGCAACTGCGCCATTGGATCGTACTGGGCACCTTGCTGTTTATTGCCGGGCTGATCGGCTTCAGCCAGGCAAACAGTCTGCTGAGCTGGTGCCTGGCGATGTTCGTGTTCACCTTGGGCGAGATGATCATCTACCCCTCTGAGTTCCTGTTTATCGACACCATCGCGCCGGATGCGCTACGGGGCAGTTATTACGGGGCACAGAACCTGGCCGCGTTTGGCGGGGCCATGAGCCCGGTGATTTGTGGCTACCTGCTGATCAATGCTGCGCCCACCAGCATGTTCTTTGCCTTGGCCGCACTCACGGCCATGGGCGGCACCCTGTGTTTCTTGAGCGGGCGACGCGTGGCAGGTTCTTGCTGATATTTACGCTAGATCCGGCTATTAATAGCCAAACCTCTGACGGACCCGAGCCCTATGAAATTCGACACGGCCTACAGCCTGAGTCTCGACGACAAGCTGTCGATCTATGACGTGCGAGACCTGAATTTCGACGAAACCACCGTCTTCGATTCCGACAAGGACAGCTTCCTGTGCCCCAACGACGCCTGCCGCGCGGCGTTCGATAGCACCAATGCGTTGAGCACTTTCAACGCAAAGAACGTCAACTACCCGCGCACGCCACACTTCAAGAACAAACCCGGCACGCGGCATATCGACGGCTGCCGCTATGCCGGCAGCCATAAACCTGCGACGGGTGAAAGTGACGACGAGCGTGAGGAAAATTTCCCATCGGAATTTGTGCTGACACGGCGACTGTACGAGCCTAAAACGCCGGTAGTCGGCACCGATGGAAGCGTCCTACAAGAACCGACGAAAGCGCCTGCGAACCGCGCTACGACATCCTCTGGCAGCAATGACACAACCCCGGACAAAACCAGCGTGTTCGCACACCCGGTGGAGTGCTACGTGTCCAACATCGATGACAAGGACAAGCTCAAGGCCATGCCTTTGAAGATCGGTGAACACAGCGCGACCTACTGGGCATTCTTCAAGAAGATCGAATACCTGCAAGACAACCAGGGCTTGATTTACTGGGGCAAGATCAAGACCATCAAAGACTACACCAGCAGCTTTCGCATCGATTTCGAAAAGAAGGTGTGGCTCGACAAGAAGCCTTATTCGGTGAACGTCTACCTGAGCAAAAAGCTCATCGAAAACTACCGCAAGCGCACGGCATTCCTGGAGCAGATCAAGGCGGCGGCCAGCAGTGAACGGCCCCTGTATTGCTTTTTCTATGGGGTCACACCGCAGCTTGTGCAGGTACCCAGCCAGAAAAACCCCGAGCAGACGTTCGGGGTATTCAGCGCCAGGATCGAGAACCTGGATCACCTGATTATTCGCGAGGCGCCGGGGCTGGAATCATAAGGGGTTGCAACACCAGTGGATGAGCGGTAGAAACAACTGTACAAAAACACAGTATAGTTGCACCTCCCCTGTCGAACCTGGAGAAACCCCATGTCCTCTCTGGCAATGAGTTCTTTCGTAGAACAACAGATCGTCCTGCATCAGTTCACCGCCAAACACTGCGCGCAGGCGCGCGTCATGCTGGGCTGGAGCCGCGAAGAGCTGGCTCGCCAGGCTGGCGTGGCAGTGCAGGCAATCGAGAAATTGGAAGGCCACGGCGACGTGGACGATGAAACCCGTTTGATCCTGGCGTTTCGCCTGGAGGCCGAAGGGCTGGTGTTTTTCCCGGGGTTCGCACCGGGGTGGGGGATGAGTGCGCGCCGGTTTGATACCGCAGCGGCGCAGCCCTCTGCGCAAGGCCTCATCTCTCGGTTGATGGGTTCCACCACCGCAACCATTGACTCACCTACGCCTCAAGCGAATGGTGCGTAGAGTCCAGGTGTATCACCGGGCACAACCTCTGCGCGGTAGTGGCCAGCAGAGGCTGATTCAAGCTCAAATGCCAATAGCCTCAACCGCGTCGTCTGTACTGGCAGGTGTCGGTGTTAAGGGTGCACCTGGGAGAAAAGCCGGTTTTTGAATGGCCTGCGAGGCTTGTTCATAACCATGGGCGACTGACAGCAAGGTGGCTTCACTGTTTCCGGAGCCATACACGTAAATTGCCGTGGGCATGCCCTCATCATCCATGCCAGACGGAACGGATATACCGGGATACCCGGCGGCCGCACTGTAGAAATAATTGTGGGTCAGAAAGTTCGACACCATGGCGTCGAGCTTGCGCTCCTTCAGGGGGTCATCAATGGTCTTCTGAAATACAGGAAGGATGGCTTCCCACAGTGCCTCGCGCTTTTGCGGGGTGGTCTCCAACTCATTGATCATTTCCAGCAGTTTCTGGTCAGGCTCATCAGGTTTCTGCGTGCGTTTGATAAAAGCAATCAGCTCAGAAAGTGACTTGACAGGCAAACCTTCCCGCCCAGCCAAATAGTCTTCCAGTTGTTGCTTGACCTCCGAGAACAGCGCCTCGTTATAACCCTCATAGGCTTCATCGGGGACACCGGCGTCCAAACGCTCCACAGGCACCAGAATCGCCCCTTGGGCCTTCATCACTTCGAGCGCCGCCTCATAGTGCTTGCGGTCTGCGCGCTTGGCCGGGTCTTTGGCCTCCTCTGCGGACAATTCAGGCAAAGGGGTGTAGCCAATTCGCTTACCCTTCAAGGCATCAGCGTGCAGGCCCTCGGTGTAGACGTTGGTCTCGGTCATTGCATTGAGCGCTTCTGCCGCGTCACAGATATTGCGGGTGAAGGTCCCCACCGCATCCATGCGGGTGCTGGTCATGACGCCTTCGGTACTGACCAGGCCCGTCGTTGTTTTCAGGCCAAACACACCGTTGTAGGCTGCGGGGCTGATGATCGATCCGTTGGTTTCCAACCCCAATGCCACGGGCACATGCCCCTGGGCGACCGCCACGGCCGAACCTGAACTGGAGCCTGCCACCGGCCCTCCGAGTCGATGTGGGTTCAACGTCTGGCCACCTCGGGAGCTCCAGCCATCCGCCGATTTGAGTGAGCGAAAGTTGGACAGCTCACTCATATTGGTTTTGCCTACAATTACCACGCCGGCTTTCAGCAAATTGTCGACGACCTTGGCATTCCGGGCGGCAGGCGCGCCCACCAACGCCTTGGAGCCTGCACTGGTCTGCATACGGTCATTGGTTTCAAAGACATCCTTCAACGCTATCGGCACGCCATGCAAATGCCCGCGCACACGGCCATTGGCACGTTCCTGATCGCGAGCCTTCGCCTCACTGAGGGCATCCGGATTGGTTTCCAAAAAAGCATTGCCGCCCTGGAGCCCACGATCAATATTGGCAATTTGCTTGAGCGAGTCCTTCAACAGTGACTCTGAAGTGACGCCGCCTCCTTGGGCCATCTCCACTGACATCTGGCAGGCACTCTTGAAACCTTGCACTGGGTTTGAAAGCTCCTGAAGCAGGCCTGTCGCCCATCCACCTGCCGAAACTGGTCCGATCATGAAGTGCCCCTCTGTTTGACTGAGTGTGAGCTATCGGTCGATAGCACCGCACCAGTCTAAGAGCCGACAACCCACCACTATTTCAGGCGAATCCTGCCGCCGCGTCCTACCCTTCCCAGCCAGGTGTAGGCACCAATACCTACGGCCGCAGCACGCGGTAAGCTCGTACCAGCGCCCCCAAGCGATCACCCGCCCAGCGCGCACCGTAAAACCAGACCTTGGAGCCGTCTTCCAGGGTTTCACACATACTGGGGTAGCCGCTTTTACAGGCGTGATGAAAGGCGGCTTCGGGATCCTCTGACACCAAGGCATCAAGGCGAAGACCTGCCACCAGCTCGTCGATTTCATGACAAGCCTGCTGACAATCACCGCTGCGCTGCATATCCACTGCCACGCATTGCGCACCAGCCTGGCGCAGGATGTCGAAGACTCGGTTCAAGGCCGCACTGCGTTCGACCCGTTCAACCTGCTTGCCCTGCACATAATGCTCGGCATAGCCGATACGATATCCCGTCAGCGCCAGCGAGGCGGTGAAGGTGGTGTTATTCAATACCAGCGGTACCTCCACCATCACCGGTTCGGTAGGGTCAACGCCGCTGATGGCGATCAGCGATAGCGCGGGATCGCGCACCGGCCGTATATGGGGAGCCAGGGCGTTATACCCAGGTATGGGCGTGGCGCCGGCACGTTGCTCGGTGCCAAAGACAATAGAAGGGGGAGCGGCACCGGGGGGTGAAGCGGGAACGTCGACGGCGTTCATTAGCGATGGCAGCGGTTGAGCTGAGGCACACGGCAAACCCATCTTCCAAAGTTTCTTACAATGGCTGTCCATCGACACACCCTCCCGGAGATAAAATTCCCGGGGGATCATCGCACTCTCCTTTGACGTTTGTCGCAGGGCTGAAACCCGCTGAAAAGCTCTTTTCCAAACGGGCCTTTGGCTCAGCCTGCTGCGTGTTCGTTGACCGATTGAGGTTCCACTTCCAGCCACCAGGCATGCCCGCGCTCAGGCTGGTTCAAGCGAAAAGCCTGACCCATCGCCGGAGTGGTGATCGAAACATTGCGCTCCCAGGCCAGGGCCATGATGCGGTCGAAGGGTTCGTGCCAGGCGTGGAAGGCCAGATCGAAGGTGCCGTTATGAATCGGCAGCAGCCAGCGCCCTTTAAGGTCAATATGCGCCTGCAGTGTCTGCTCCGGCTGCATGTGCACATGGGGCCAATCGACATTGTAAGCGCCGGTTTCCATCAGGGTGAGGTCAAAGGGCCCGTATTGCTCGCCGATGCGTTTGAAACCGTCGAAATAGCCTGTGTCGCCACTAAAAAAGATACGCCGCGTGTCGTCGATCATCACCCAGGAGCACCACAGGGTCTGGTTGCCATCAAACAGGCCGCGCCCGGAAAAGTGCTGGGCCGGCGTGCAGACAAAACGAACGCCATCGACCTCGGTGCCCTGCCACCATTGCAACTGGCGGACTTTGCTGGCATCTACGCCCCATTTGACCAGTGTGTCGCCCACGCCCAGGGGCGCCAGGAAGTAGCGGGTCTTTTCGGCCAATTGGACCACCGCTTTGCGGTCAAGATGGTCGTAATGATTGTGGGAAAGGATCACCGCTTCCAGCGCTGGCAGCTCATCAAGACTGATGGGCGGCTGATGAAAACGCTTGGGGCCGGCCCAACTGAATGGCGAGGCGCGTTCGGCAAACACCGGGTCGGTGACCCAGAATTTACCGCGCATTTTCAGCAGCACGGTTGAATGGCCGAGGCGATACACGCTGTGATCAGGGGCGGCCAATAACTGCTCGCGGGTCAGTGGCTGTACCGGAATCTGCCCCACCGGCCGTGTCGTGCGCGGTTTGTTGAACAGCATGTTCCAGAAAATACGCAGGGTCTTGCCCAAGCCACCGTGCTGCACCGGGGTGTCGTTGCTGAAGTGCCCCAGGCCCTGCTCGGCAGGCTTGGGCGCCGAGGGCGCAGGGTCGAGACGGGTTGAAATCGTAGCCATGACAAAGTGACTCCTGCGGTCCGCTCAAGTATTACACTGCACAGTGTAGTTTCTAGATTGCAACAAAATCCGGAGCAAGTAAACTGCCCGGTGTAATTTCATTGTTGAGTCGAATGCCTTCCATGACTGCCCCCAAACGCCTCACCGAGCGTAAACGCGAAGCCATCGTGGCGGCGGCGATTGCCGAATTTCGCGAGCACGGCTTCGAGGTCACCAGCATGGACAAAATCGCCGCCAGCGCTGGCGTTTCCAAGCGCACGGTGTACAACCACTTCCCCAGCAAGGAAGAACTGTTTGCCGAGATCCTCCACCAACTGTGGGCCAGCAGCGTTGCCCAACTGGACGTGATCTACACCACCGACCGCCCACTGCGCGACCAACTGCGCACATTGCTGGAAGCGAAAATGCAGATGATGTCGGACGCCAACTTCCTTGACCTGGCACGCGTGGCCATTGCTGCCACCATCCATTCGCCGGAGCGCGCGCAAGACATGGTCAACCGCCTCAGTGCGCGGGAAGAAGGCTTTACCCAATGGGTACGCGCCGCCCAGGAAGACGGCCGCCTCACCTGCACCGACCCGGCGTTCGCCGCCCACCAGATCCAAAGCCTGCTCAAGGCCTTTGCATTCTGGCCGCAAATCACCCTCGGCCAGCCCACCCTCGACCCTGCCGCCCAGGCCCACGTCATCGACTCGGCCATCGACCTGTTCCTCGCCGGTTACGAAACCAGCACGCAGCGCACGCCCCAGTAAGCCCTGTTGCAGGAGCGACATTTAAGGTCGTTTCTGGCGTTTTTACCCGCTGTTTTGCGCAAATGGCCTGGAAGGACACTGATTAATCCCACGGGAATAATCGACAATTCACCTTTCTTATCCGACCACCGGCTCTGCCCGCTGACGCGTGCTGTTGCACCCGCAAAAAAGTTGACCCAGGACACTATGGAAAACAGACCAGGCAAAGGGCTTTCATTTGCCAAGCGTATCTACACGCCAAGGATTATCGGCCTGGGTATCGGTAGCATCAGCGTGATCGGGGCTTTGTATCCCTTGTCGATGCCCGGTTGGGTCTGGGCGTTGCTGCTGTTCAACGGCATTGCCTGGCCGCATGTGGCGTACCTGATTTCCACGCACTCGCCGTTTCCCTACCAGGCCGAACAACGCAACCTCCTATATGACTCAGTGCTGGGCGGATTCTGGGCCGCGGCGGCTCAGTTTTCGCCACTGACAGCGGTGACTATTCTGTCGATGATGGCCATGAACAACGTCGCAGCCGGTGGCAAACGCCTGTTCCTGCGCGGGTTGCTGGCACAGGCGGCCGGTATCGCGGTGGCCTGGGGCCTGTTCGGCATCAAGTTCGACCCCAGCGTCAGCCTCACCGAGGTCTACACCTGCCTGCCGATGCTGACGCTCTACCCGATGGCCATCGGCATGGTCTGTTACCAGTTGGCGATCAAACTGTCGCAACACAAACGCGCCCTCAGCGCCCTGAGCCGCATCGACAGCCTCACTGGCCTGCTCAACCATGGTTCCTGGAAAGACCTGCTGAACCTCAAGTTTCACAAGTGCCAGCAGCAACAGGGCCAAGCGACCATTGCCTTGATCGATATCGACCACTTCAAGCACATCAATGACGTTCATGGCCACACCGTGGGTGACGCGGTGCTGCGCCAGTTGAGCCAAGCGCTGCGCGAACACTTGCGCGAAGAAGACCTGGCCGGCCGCTATGGCGGCGATGAGTTCTGTGTGATTCTTCCGAAAATGCCCCTGCAAGCCGCTGCGCAGGTAATGGAGCATCTACGCGAAACCTTCAGTCACTATCGGCATCCGCAGATCCCAGACCTGCGCGTCAGCCTGAGCATTGGCCTGGCGGATTTCCACCCGTCCTTCAAGGACGCGGTCATGTGGCTCGATGCCGCGGATCGCGCGTTGTACACCGCCAAAAACAGCGGCCGCAACCGCGTCAAGATCAGCGAGTGCACGGTCGTTCATTCAGCCTGAGTTGTCTGATGACACCTCGTCCGAATTTTGCTCCGCCCACCTGCTGCAATAGCATAATGCCGCCATTGGTCGCCTGGCCAAAATAGTCCTCCCTGATGGGCGAACTTCCAGGCCGATTGATCACTCTGAGACCGTTGTTCTACCCCCTCTGTCAGCATCAGGAAGCTGGCAATGAGCAAGTCAACCGTAAGGCCAGGGGCCCTACGGGGTCAGGCGCAAATACATGGACCCCGCATACGCTTGCATGCCCGAGCCCTCCACCATGCTATTCAACGCTCACAAGAAAACCATCAGTACCCTGCAACACAGCCTTGCCCAACAGACCAGCCTGCTGGACGCCATCGAGCGCTCCATGGCCGTGATCGAATTCGACCTGCAAGGCACCGTGCTGCGCGCCAATGACAACTTCTTCAAGACCATGGGTTACCGCGCCGAACAGATCCTGGGCCAGCCCCACCGGATGTTCTGTACCCCTGCGTTCGCCCGCAGCGCGGACTACAACCAGTTGTGGACGCACCTGCGCAACGGCCAATTCCAGTCGGGCACCTTTGAGCGGGTAGGCGCCAACGGCGCCTCGGTGTGGTTGGAAGCCAGCTATAACCCGGTACGGGATGAAGCGGGGACAGTGATCAAAGTGGTGAAATACGCCATGGACGTCACCCCGCGCCTGCAAGCCGAAAGCGAAGCCAACGCCAAGCTTGCCGCCATCGACCGCGCCATGGCAATGATCGAGTTCAACCTCGACGGCACCATCATCACCGCCAACGGCAATTTCCTGCAGCGCATGGGCTACAGCCTGGCGCAGATTCAGGGCAAGCATCACCGCCTGTTTTGCACGCCAGAGCTGGCCAACAGTGCGGCCTACAGTGAGTTCTGGAAGCGCTTGAACCAGGGCGAGCTGTTCAATGGCCAGTTCGAGCGGGTGGATAAACACGGCCAGGTCGTGTGGCTGGAAGCCAACTACAACCCGGTGTACGACGCCAGCGGGCGCCTGTGCAAAGTGGTGAAGTTCGCCTCGGACGTCACCGCCCGCGTGCTACAGCATGCCGCTGACGCACAGAGCGCCGCCCAGGCTTATCACCTGTCGTTGAACACCCAGGAGATGGCTGAAAAAGGCGCTGAGGTGATTCAGAAAACCGCCGCCGGCATGCGCGAAATTGCCGTGGATATCGACACTTCTTCGCAACTGATCGCCAAGCTGGGCGAACGTTCGCAACAGATCACCGCCATCGTCAATACCATTCGCGGCATTGCCGACCAGACCAACTTGCTGGCCCTCAACGCCGCCATCGAAGCCGCCCGCGCCGGCGAGCAGGGCCGTGGCTTTGCCGTGGTGGCCGATGAAGTGCGGCAACTGGCGGCGCGCACCAGCGGCTCCACCGCGGAAATCTCCGGCATGATCGCCATGATCCAGGACGAAACCCGCCAAGCCATCGACAGCATGGACGCCACCCGCGACCGCGCTGCCCAGGGTGTGGAACTGGCCAACCAGGCCGGCACGGTGATCCTGCAGATTCGCGAAGGCACCGGCGAGGCGGTACAAGCGGTCAGCGCGTTTGCCAATGAGCGGGGCAATCGCTGACCATTGGCGCTGGCTGTTTGGAGGTTAACTTCGCAGCCAGCGCACATGCCGCCCCAACTCATCAAACAGCGTCACCACCGAGCGCAACGCCCGGCAATCAGGCCGCGTCAACAACCACAGCGCCGTATCGTGCCCTGCCAGCGCAGGGCCCAGCGGTTGCAGACCATCGCCCATCAGAAAATCCGGCAACGCCGCCACGCCCAACCCGGCGCGTACCAGTTCGGTCACCGACTGCATGCTGTTGCACCGATAACGGGGACGCACGCTCGGCAAATGCTCACGGCGCCAGGCGACGGTGGGGTGATCGGGTAAAAAGTCGTCCGGCGCGATCCAGGCCAGGTCGGCCCACTCATGGCCTGCGTGCTGACGAGCATAGTCGGCACTGGCACACACCTGATACGCCACCGCCCCCAGGCAACGTCCGACAAGATGCGCTGGCGGCGTCTTGGTCAGGCGCAAGGCGATATCCGCATCGCGGCGGCTGAGGTTAGCGAAGTCATTGGAGGTGCTCAGTTCCAGGGTCAGCGCCGGGTAGGCCGGCATGAACTGCGCGAGGGCCGACAACAGCAAACCTTGCAACACCGAGTCGGTGCAGGTCAGGCGCACGGTGCCGCTGATGACTTCACCGCCCTGCTCCACGCCAAGGCGCGCCGCCTCCAAGGCCTGTTCGGCACGCTCGGCTTGTTGTGCCAGGTTGCTCGTCAGGCTGGTGGGCAAATACCCGGCACGGCTTTTTTCAAACAGGGTCTGGCCCAGGGCCGCTTCCAGCCGCCGCACCGCACGGAACACCGTGGATACATCCACCCGCAGAAGCGCCGCCGCCCGCGCCAGGGTACCGCCGCGCACCAAGGCCAGGATCAATGACAGGTCGGCGTAGTCGATTTGATAGTGCGTAGCTGCATTGAACATATGGGAAAACGCCAATATTGATTGCGTGAGCGCCAATCTATAGTGGGTATCAACCCACCACAAGCCATGGGACGTACACGATGCCAACCCCCGCGCTGCACCTTGCCCTGATCGGTGACTACAACCCCGATGTGACAGCCCACCAGGCGATTCCCGTAGCCCTGCAACAGGCCGCCGACGCTCTGGGCCTGAGCGTTCAGGCGCAATGGTTCGACACCGACACCCCCACCTGCACCTCTGCCCTGCACGACTTTGACGGCTTCTGGTGCGTGCCCGGCAGCCCCTATCGCGATGTCGACGGCGCCCTGCGGGCGATACGTTTTGCCCGCGAACAAGGTCGCCCTTTCCTCGGTACCTGCGGCGGTTTTCAACATGCCGTGCTGGAATATGCCCGCCATGTGCTCGGCTGGGCCGATGCCCACCACGGCGAATTAATGCCGGATGCTGAACGCGCCGTCATCACGCCGCTGGACTGCTCCCTGGTGGAAGTGAGCGACACCGTGCGCCTGGCCCCGTACACGCGCATTGCCCAGGCCTACGGCAGCCTGGACATCCACGAGGGTTACCGTTGCCGCTACGGCATCAACCCCACCTTCGCCGACGCCCTGCTGGACGCCAACCTGATTCCCACCGGCCGCGATTCGGCGGGCGACCTGCGCGCGGTGGAATTGCTCGACCACCCGTTCTTCGTCGCCACCCTGTTCCAGCCCGAACGCGCCGCGCTCAAGGGCATCACGCCGCCGCTGGCGATTGCGCTGCTCAAGGCCTGCCAGGAGGTATCGGCATGATCGCCAAGACACCCGCCCCACCTTATTACGCGGTGATTTTCAGCTCACTGCGCACCGACGCTGACCTGGGTTATGGCGAGGCCGCCACACGCATGCTGGAACTGGCCAGGCAACAACCGGGGTTTCTTGGGGTGGAATCGGCGCGGGAGGATGGGCTGGGGATCACCGTGTCCTACTGGGCCAGCGAGGCGGCGATCCAGGCCTGGAAACAGCAGGCCGAGCATCGGCAGGTGCGCGAGCAAGGACGGGCCACCTGGTATGCGGCGTTTCACACGCGGGTATGCAAGGTAGAACGGGCCTACACCTTCCCCACTTGAGACACTGATCCCTTGTGGGAGCTGGCTTGCCTGCGATGCGGACACCTCGGTGATGCAGCTGCACCGCATCGATGCCATCGCAGGCAAGCCAGCTCCCACATTTGCTCGTCATCGTTAGCAAAATCGCGGACGCTCAGCTCACCAAACTGCGCAACGCGCTGATCTGCGGGATCTCTACCCGGCGCATATACACCCGCAGCGGCTCGGTGATGTTGATGCGGTCGTCGATATTCTGGTCGAGCAACAACTGCAGGCGCGCTCGGCATAGGGTCATGGTGTGGTCGGCGGCCGGCAGCCAGACGAACTCGGCCGTAGGGATGATGCCGTCGTCGGCCACGTCCATGCCGAATGAGTCTTCGCTGAAACGCACGATGTACTGGCCGGTCTTGCGGTTGAGGCCGACAAAACCCTGGAGTTGGTCGGCGGCCTGGCAGATAAGCTCGGAAGTGATGCGCATGGTAAACCTCACTGAAAAGTCCCACTGGGACTGGAAAGATGGTTTACACGCGTGGCAGAAAATACCACCCTCTGGCGGGGCGGCTACCTGTAAGAATACTGCAACGCCCTGCAAAAAAGTCGACAAAATTGGCCGGTGCGCAAGTTAATGTCGGTTTGGTGATAGCGCCGTTCGCAATCAATTGTTAAAAAGGACACCTTCTCAAAGTTACCTCCACGAAAGGACTTCGCATATGCCTGTCACGTTTTCCAAAAGCGCCTTGCTGCTGGCGTTGATGCTCGGCCTTGGCCAGGCACAGGCTGCCGAGCCGGTCAGCCCGGCCGAATTGGCGACAAACGAAGGCATTCCCTACCCTGCCGTGATCGCTCACCGTGGCGCTTCCTACGACGCGCCGGAATCCACCGCCGCTGCCTACAAGGTTGCACGCGACCTGGGCGCCGACTACCTGGAACTGGACCTGCAACGTAGCAAGGACGGCGTGCTGTTCGCCCTGCACGACAACAACCTGCAGCGCACCACCGACGTCGCCACCAAGTTTCCCGAGCGCAAAGACGCACCCGCCAACGAGTTCACCTGGAAAGAGCTGCAAACCCTCGACGCCGGCAGCTGGTTCAACGCCGCCTACCCGGACCGCGCGCGCCCTGGTTTCGTTGGCCTGAAAATCCTGAGCCTGGACGACATTATCAAGATCGCCGAAGGCAACCCCTCGCACAAACCCGGCCTGTACATCGAGACCAAGGAGCCCAAGCAGTTCCCCGGTATCGAAGCCGACCTGAAAAACAAGCTGCTGGACAAGGGCTGGCTGAGCTCCGCCGGCTCTAAGCTGGGCAAGAGCAACACGGGTGTCGGCCAGGGCAAGGGCCGCGTGGTGCTGCAAACCTTCGAAACCGCCAGCCTCAAAGAGCTGCAGAAGGAAATGCCCAACACTCCAAAAATCCTGCTGTTGTGGGTGGGTGAAGGCAGCATCGAGCCCAAATCCAAAGTGACCTTCGCCGAGTCTGGCGAACCCACCAAGGCCGCCTACTACGCCAAGCAAGAGCCTAAAGACGCTGCCGAATTCGAAAAGTGGGTTGATGAAGCCAAAAGCCTCGGCGCCATCGGCACCGGCCCGTCGGCTGAGCTGACCGACCACGGCGACCAGAGCTACACCGACCTGGTGAAGCCTGAAATGAACAAGCTGACCCACGACAAGGGCCTGCTCGTGCATGTGTATACGGTGGATGAGCCGGTGGACTTCGAGAAAGTGATGAAGGCCGGCGTCGATGGCATTTTCACCAACCGCGCCGCCGAGCTGCTGAAGTTCTACAAACGCTGGCCCTCGTCCAGCGTGCAAGACCTGCTCAACGACCATAAGTACTAAAAGCGTTGGTGTCAGTGAGCCATTAAGGATGAGTTAAGTTGCGCCGGTTAATCTGGCGCCACTTAAACAGCTCAACCTAAGAAGGACACACACCATGAAAACTTTGACTGCCCTGTTCGCTGCCACCGCCCTGACCCTGACTGCCGGCCTGGCACAGGCGGATGTTCGTCCGGATCATATCGAGGGCCTGCTCAAGTCCGGCGCCGTGATGCCTTTCGACAAACTCAACGCAGCAGCCGTGGCAACTCACCCTGGTGCTTCGATCACTGACACTGAGCTGGACACCAAACACGGTGTCGCCAACCAGTACGTCTACGAAGTGGACCTGACCGATACCACCGGCAAGCGCTTTGAAGTGAAGCTCGACGCCAAGACCGGTGCTGTACTGGAAAACAAGCAAGACACCTGAGTTGCATCCCCAAAAAACGCGCCACCTTCGGGTGGCGCGTTTTTTTATGCGCGACACCCAACCGTCACATAACCGTCATCGCGCCTTGCAATGATTTGCGCCTGGGTGCCTGTGAAACGTCCTACAGGCCCTTTCTCTGCGAGCCGCCATGAATCACAGCATCGACCACGCCCATCAGGACCCCGACCTGTTCGGCCTGCTTTACGGTTTCCGCTTTCGCCCCGGCGAGAAAGGCCAGCAAATTGATTCCGCCACTGCCCTCGCCGCCTTGCAGCAACCCCCAGACCCGGAAGAATTCCTGTGGCTGCACCTGAACCTGGCGCACGCCGCCTGCGAGCGCTGGATGCAGGCGCATTTGTCGCTGCCGGAGGAGTTTTTTGAAGCCTTGCATGAGGGCTCACGCTCCACACGCATCGAGCATGTGGACTCGGCCTTGTTGGCGGTGGTCAACGATGTGGTGTTCAACTTCAGCAGCATGGTGTCGTCGGATATTTCCACGCTATGGGTGTGCGCGCGCAGCCGTCTGCTGGTGAGCGCACGCCTGCAGCCTTTGCATTCGGTGGATAAATTGCGCTCGTCGGTGAAGGCCGGCGAACACTTTCGCTCCCCCTTGGAGCTGTTGGTGCACCTGCTGCGCGACCAGGGCGAAGTGCTGACGCAGATCGTGCGCAAGACCAGTATCAGCGTCGACCATATCGAGGATCAGCTGTTGTCTTCGCGCCTGTCCACCAACCGCGCCGAACTGGGTGCCGCCCGCCGTGTGCTGGTGCGCCTGCAACGCCTGCTGGCGCTGGAACCGGGCTCACTGCTGCGCCTGCTCAATCGCCCACCGCAATGGCTGCAAAAGGAAGACGTGAAGGAGTTACGCAAATCCACCGAGGAGTTTGCGCTGATCATCAACGACCTGACCGCCCTGGGCGAGCGCATCAAGCTGTTGCAGGAAGAGATCGCCGCCAACCTCAATGAACAGAGCAACCGCACGCTGTTTACCCTCACGGTGGTGACGGTGCTGGCGCTGCCGATCAACATCATTGCCGGTTTTTTTGGCATGAATGTGGGTGGGGTGCCCCTGTCCCAAGACCCGGAAGGCTTCTGGATACTGGTGGCCTTGGTCGCAACCTTTACCCTGATCGCCGGGCGGTGGGCATTCCGCAAATTCTCCAATTGAAATAAGCCCCACAGGTGGGAGCTGGCTTGCCTGCGATAGCGGTGTAACAGCCAAGGTGATGCAAGCTGACCCACCGCAATCGCAGGCAAGCCAGCTCCCACAGGAGTTTGTGTTTATTCAGTGATTGAAGAGTCCAGCCATCGCTTTGAGCCGCTTCTTGTACACCCGCCGCGCCTCCAAAGCCTCCTCGAGACTCACCGCCACAAACCCCGCCCGCTGGTTGGGCTGCATCTGTCCGATCAAGTCCAGGTCGGCGCTGATCACGGTGCCAATCATCGCGTAGCCACCGCCCGACACCGCATCGCGGTGCAGCACAATCGGCTCCAGCCCCGCCGGTACTTGAATCGAGCCAATCGGGTAGCAACTGTCCACGATGTTGGAAGGATCGGAGCCGGCGCCGAACGGCTGTTCCCGTGGCTGGAAGCTCAACGCGCTGCCGCCCTTGAAGCGATAGCCAATGCGATCGGCCTCGGACCCGACCGTCCACGGCTCGGCGAAAAAGCTGCTTTTGGCCTCCAAGGTCAAGCGTTCGTAATACAGCCCCGGCACCACCCGCAACGTCACATCGCCGCCGACCGAACGCCGCAACGCCATCGGCAAACTGTTGCCCGCACGCCCCGTACCGCTGGCGGTGCCGATCGGCAATTGATCGCCCTCCTGCAAGCGTCGGCCATTAAACCCACCGAGGGCGCCGAGGGTGTAGGTGGAGCGGCTGCCGAGCACCAACGGCACGTCGATACCGCCGGCGACGGCGAGGTAGGTGCGTGCGCCGGCCTTGGGAAACTCGAACCGCAGCACCTGCCCGGCGCGCACGGCAAAGGCGGTGTCCTGGTGCACCACTTCACCGTCCAGGCGCGGCGACATCAAGGCGCCGCTCAAGGCCACCAGCGCGTCTTGCCGGAACTCCAGCTCCGGCCCGATCAACGTGCATTCCAGGCCCGCCGCGCCCACGGGGTTGCCCACCAAGTGGTTGGCCGCACTCAGTGCGTATTGGTCCAGCGCCCCCGACGGCGGGATGCCCAAATGGTAATAACCTTCGCGGCCCAGGTCCTGCACGGAGGTGGCGAGGCCGGGTTTGAGGACCTTGATCATGCCAGCGCCTCCTGCAGGGTTTTCGGATAGCCGAGGGGGTCGGCGAGAAAGGCATCCAGGGAAAATTCCACCGGGCGAATGCGCAAGTCGAAACGCCCGGCGTCCACCTCGGCGACCGCCAGGTCATAAGCCTCGCGGTCCATCGGCTTGAACTGCACGATATCGCCAGGGCGGAAGAACACCATGTGCTCCTTGAGGTACGCCAACTGCTGCGCCGGGTCGTAGATCGGTGCCGGGGTAACGCCGAACATCTGGTAACCGCCCGCCCCTCGCACTGAGTAGATACAGCCAAAGCAGCCGCCATGGCCCAGGGTCAGTTTCGGCGTGTCGGTGCGTGGCCGCAGGTATTTGGGCACCTGCAATTGCCGCTCGCGTTCGACCATCTGGAACATGAACGGCAAGCCCGCGACAAAGCCGACCATCGACACAAACCACGGCGCGCCACTGTGGGCGGCGATGAACGCGTCCACGTCGGCCAGGCCATTGATGCGTGCGGCGTATTCCAGGTCTGTGCCGCTGGGGTCTTGGTGGCGGTCACGAAAGCGCATCAGGGTTTCGTGGGTCCAGGGATCGTTATAGAGCACCGGGATTTCGATGATGCGCGTGCGCAAGATGCGTTCGGCCACGGCCTGGGCTTCGGCGCTTTGCACAGCGTCGAGCAACGCGTGAGGGGCGATGCGGTCAGGGTCGAAGCGAATCTGGAACGATGCGTTGGCCAGGCAGACATCCAGTACGCCTTCCAGCGCCAGGCGCTCCACGGCGCGGGTCACCGCCATGCCCTTGAAAAAAGCCTCCAGGGACATGCTGTCGCTGACCTCGGCAAACAGGTGTTCATCACCGCCGAAGCTGTAGCGGATGGGGGACGTTTCAGCCATGTCTGTTCCTCTTGGAATCATTGTAGAAAGGCAGGCAAAAAATTAAGGGTTGGCTCTTATTGGGGAGGTCTGACGTCGATACCCGCCTGGTCCAGGGCCTCACGGGTGGCCTCCACCAGTTCCAGGGCGCCGGGGGTGTCGCTGTGCAGGCAGATGGAATCGAATTCGATGGCTAGGTCTTCGCCTTCGACGGTACGTACCAGGCCGGCTTGACAGGCACGCAAGACCCGCGCCGCGACCGTGGCTGGGTCGAGTGCCCGCACCTGGCGGGTAAACACGATGGAGCCGCTCAGGTCGTACTCACGGTCGGCATAGAACTCGCGCACCACCGGCTGCCCCAGTTCCTTGGCAATGCGCCAGATCACCGAGTTGGGCATGCAGTACAGCATCAGCGTGGGCTCGATGATTTGCAGGTTTTGCACCAACAGCCGGGCGGCCTCTTCATCGCGGGCCAGGTGCATGTAGAGCGCGCCGTGGGGCTTGATGTGTTGCAGGGTCACGCCTTGAGCGCGGGCCATTTCGCGCAGGGCACCGAGCTGATAGAGCATGTCGTCCACCAGTTCCTGGGCCGGTGCATTGATGTGCCGGCGACCGAAGCCCACCAAATCACGAAAGCCTGGGTGAGCGCCGATGGCCACGCCCAGTTGCTTGGCGCGCTCGACGGTGCGGCGCATGGTACCGGGGTCGCCGGCATGAAAGCCGGTGGCGATATTGGCCGAGCTGATAGAGGCCATCAGCTCTGCGTCGACGCCGTCGCCGATGGTCCAGGGGCCGAAGCCTTCGCCCATGTCTGAATTGAAATCCACTGCCTGCATCGAGGTCGCTCCGCCAAAGGTGATGCCCGCAAAGTAGGCCGGGGCTTGACCCCTTGGGAAGATCTATTATCAGATGGCCCATCTTCTGAAAATCAGATATCGCTCATGTCCCTCACCTTGCGCCAGGTTCGCTACTTCGTCGCCACTGCCGAGATCGGCCAGATATCCCAGGCGGCGATTCACTTGAATATTTCCCAATCGGCGGTGACCACGGCGATCAAGGAGCTGGAAGCCATGCTCGGCGTGCAGTTGTTCGTGCGCTCGGCCCAGGGCATGAACCTCACTGATGCCGGGCGGCATTTTCTCAACCGTGCCTATGTGATTGTGCGCAGCGTGGAGGACGCCCTCAACAGCCCGCTGCCGGACTACCGCGCCAGCGGCGTGCTGCGGGTGGCGGCCAGTTACACCGTGCTGGGTTATTTCCTGCCGCACCATTTACAGCGCATGGAACATTGGCATCCGGACGTGACCATCGAGGTGTTCGAACAGGAGCGCCAGGCCATCGAACAGGGCCTGCTCGACGGCCAGTTCGACATGGCCGTGGTGCTGACCGCCAACCTCACCCACGCGGATATCGTCTCGGAAATTCTGTTCAACTCCGAGCGCCGCTTGTGGTTGCCCAGCCATCACCCGTTGTGCGAACGCGGTGCCGTGAGCCTGGCGGACGTGGCCCAAGAGTCCTACATTTTGCTCACCGTCGATGAAGCCGAACACAGCGCCATGCGCTACTGGGAACAGGCCGGGCAAACGCCCAAGGTGCGGCTGCGCACCAGCTCAGTGGAGGCGGTGCGCAGCATGGTTGCCAACGGCAGCGGCGTGGCGATCCTGTCAGACCTGGTGCACCGGCCCTGGTCCCTGGAAGGCAAACGCATCGAAACCCTGACCGTGACCGACCCAGTCACACCCATGAGCGTCGGCCTGGCCTGGCACCGCGAGCGTGCGTTTACCCCAGCGATGCAAGCGTTCCGGGATTACTTCCACGACGCGTTCCTGGCGCCCCAGCAGCTGTCGGCACGCCGTTAAAGATGAGCTTGCAGGGTGGCGGTCAACCAGTCCATGAACACCCGCACCCGCAACGGCAGATGCCGCTGGCCGGCGTACAGCAACGACACATCCAAGGGCGGCGCCTGGTAATCGGGCAGCACCGCCACCAACTCGCCGCTGGCCAACAAGTCGCGTATCCCGAGTTGCGGCACCTGGGTTATGCCAAACCCGCCCAGGCACGCCGACTGATAGGCGTCGGTGCTGTTGACCGTCACCCGGCCTGCCATCGGTAACCGCTGCACCTTGTTGCCCACCAGGTATTCGAACCCGGCCGAACGTGCACCCAGCGGCCGCACGTAATGCACCAACTGATGATGCGCCAGGTCTGCCAGGGTTTTGGGCACGCCATACCGTTGCAGGTACGCCGCGCTCGCGCAGTTGACCATCGGCATGCTGCACACCCGCCGCGCTACCACAGTTTGATCGGGCTGGGCGCCGACACGCACCACGCAATCAAAACCTTCGGCGATCAGGTCTACCTGGCGGTCCGAACCGCTGATCTCCATGTCGATCAGAGGATGGCGCGCCATGAACGTGGGCAAGTTCGGCAAGATCAAGCCCCGCGCCATGACATTGGGCATGTCCACCCGTATGCGCCCGGCCAATTGGGTTTCGTCTTGGCGAAACAAACCTTCCAGCTCTTCCATATGCGCCAGCAGGTCTTTGCTGCGCTCATACAACACACGGCCATCCTGGGTCGCCTGCACCATGCGCGTGGTACGTTGCAACAGCCGTGCGCCGAGTAACTCCTCCAACGCCTGCACATGCTCGGATACCGTAGAGCGCGGCAAGCCCAGGCTTTGGCCGGCCTGGGTAAAGCTCGACAACTCAGTGACGCGTACGAAGGTGCGCAGCAGCTCAAGCTTGTTCATGTGATTGTTCGCCCTATCCGGCCAGTGATTCCGATATCAGCCTGTTTATCACGTTATGGCCGGACAAATACACTCAGTCCCACTAACCCCATTTGAGGACTGCACCATGACCCGTAAAATCGCACTCATCACCGGCGCCAGCCGTGGCCTTGGAAAAAGCGCCGCCCTGCACCTGGCTGCGCAAGGCATCGACATCATCGGCACTTACCACAGCGCAGCGACCGAAGCCCAAGCCGTGATAGCCCAAGTAGAGGCCTTGGGCGGTCGCGCCGCCATGCTGCAACTGGACGTCAGCCAGAGTGAAACCTTCGATGCATTCGTTGGCCAGATCGGCACCCTGCTCAAGGATGTGTTCGCCCAGGATCATTTCAACTTCCTGATCAACAACGCCGGGGTTGGCACCTACGCAAGCTTTGCCGAAACCACCGAAGCCCAGTTCGACCAACTGGTGGCGATCCATGTGAAGGCACCGTTTTTCCTCACGCAAAAACTGCTGCCGCTGATCCGCGATGGCGGGCGCATCATCAATATCTCCAGCGGCCTGGCGCGCTTCAGCCTGCCGGGTTATGCCGCCTACGCGTCCATGAAAGGCGCGGTGGAAGTCTTGTCGCGCTACCAGGCTAAAGAGTTGGGCCCACGGGGTATCACCGTGAACACCCTGGCACCGGGCGCGATTGCCACTGACTTCGGCGGTGGCGCGGTACGCGATAACACGGATGTGAATGCGATGGTTGCCAATAACACCGCCCTGGGCCGCGCCGGCTTGCCGGACGATATTGGCGGGGCGATTTCGACCTTGCTGGCCGATGGCAGCCACTGGATCACCGGCCAGCGGATCGAGGCATCGGGCGGGATGTTCCTCTAAACGGCTTCCCCTCTGTAGGAGCGAGCTTGCTCGCGAAAAACTCAAGGGCGCCGCGTGTTTCCAGAGACCGCGCGTTATCGTTAGCGATCTTCGCGAGCAAGCTCGCTCCTACAGTGGGCGGCGTTTTTTTCGCTGATTTTTTCCCGAATGACGTCATAACCCCAGTGGTACACGTAGGTGTACGGCAGGAAGAACAACAACACGCCAATGTCGAGGATGAAGGCTTCCAGCAGGCTGATCTTCATCAAGGCGGCAATCAACGGCACTGCCAAGAGAATCAGACCGCCTTCAAACAACAGCGCGTGAAGCACACGGGTCCAACCACCGTTGGCCAGTTGCAGGCGGGCTTTAAGGCGGTCGAACAGGCTGTTGAATACCACGTTCCAGCTCAGTGCCAACAGGCTGATGCCCAAGGTCACTGCGCCCATTTCCAGCGCTGGCCGGCCGGTGATCCACACCAACAGCGGCGTGCAAATCAATAAGGCCAGCCCCTCGAAACCAAGGGCTTGAAAAACGCGTTCAGTAAGGGATTTGGTAGGGGTCATGACCCGGCTCCGTGAGTGACGATGGTTGCCATGATCAGGCTTTTTATCGATACTTCATAACCGATAACCATCGATCAAGGCGATAGTCATGGCTTCCCATGAGGTGCTTCAGGCGTTTGTCCAGGCTGCCACCCAAGGCTCGTTTTCCGCGGCGGCGCGCAAGCTGGGCAAAAGCCAGTCCACCGTGAGCGCGGCAGTGGCCAGCCTGGAGATAGACCTGGACGTGGTGCTGTTTGACCGCAGCAGCCGCAAGCCGACCCTCACGCCCGCGGGGCAGGTTTTGCTGCAACGGGCAGAACAGGTGCTGGAAGCCAGTAGCCGCCTGGAGCTGGCGGCCAGTCAGTTATCGCAAGGCCTGGAGCCGAAGTTGAGTATCGCCATGTCCGATACTTACCAATCCGATCGATTCGAGGTCGCCCTCACGGCCTTCGAGCAACGCTACCCGGACCTTGAGCTGGAATGCCTGATCGCGGAATGCGAAGACTTGATCGCGCTGGTGCAAAGTGGCCGGGCGCAGATCGCGTTTATCGAGAAACAAGAAGCCTACCCGCCGGACCTTTCCTTCTCCACCGTGGAGGAGCGCACGGAGATCGCGCTGTTCGTCTCGCCTAGACACCCATTAGCGAACCTGGACAAGGTTCACCCGCACACCTTGCAACAACACCGGGAGTTGCGTTTGGCGAGCATCATCAGCCCCAATGAAAACCGCGGCACGCAGCGAGTATGGTCGGCGCCGAGTTATCTGATGCTGATGGAAATGGCACAGCTGGGGTTTGGCTGGGCACCGATACCGCGCTGGCTGGTGGAGCGTTTTGGCGGCAACCAGTTGGTTGAACTCAAGGTGCGCAGTTGGCCGCGTTCGGTGGCGGTGGATGCGCTGTGGTCGCGGCAACAGCCGCCGGGGCCTGCGGGGAGCTGGTTGCTGAGCAAGATGCTTGAGTGAGCCTGTAGGAGCGAGCTTGCTCGCGAAGAACGTCAACGATAACGCGTGCTTCCTGAAGAAACGCGGCGTCGGTGAGTTTTTCGCGAGCAAGCTCGCTCCTACAGGTATTAGGCTTACGCCCTCCTACATTTGGATCGTCACTGTCTGGGGGATTTGAGCTCGGCGAGGCGTCGCGTGATGAAGCGTTTTTCTGGCGCCTGTTGCGTCAGCGACAGCGCTTTTTCGTACGCGCTGCGAGCTTCGTCAAACCGTCCCAACTGCCGGCAAAACTCCCCACGCGCCGAATGCGCCAAGTGGTAGTCCTGCAACTCACCGCGCTGCAAAAGGTTGTCCACCAGCGCCAACCCCGCCAGCGGCCCCTGCTCCATCGCCACCGCTACCGCACGGTTCAACTCGATCACTGGCGACGGCACAGCCCTGAGCAATACATCGTAGAGCCCGACAATCTGCCGCCAATCGGTTTCCCCTGCGCTGGGCGCCTCGGCATGCACGGCGGCAATCGCGGCCTGCAGGCAATACGGCCCAAAGCGCCGAGTAGTCAGTGCCTGCTCCACCAGTGCGCAGCCTTCAGCGATCAAGGCAGCGTCCCACCGGGTACGGTCCTGAACTTCCAACAGCACCAGTTCGCCGCTGGCAGAAGTGCGGGCAGGCCGACGCGATTCGTGCAGTAACATCAACGCCAGCAAGCCCATGACTTCCGGCTCGGGCAGCAGTTGCAGCAACAAACGCCCCAGACGAATGGCCTCCAAGGTCAAGTCTTCACGGGTGAGGTCGGCACCTGCGGAGGCCGAATAGCCCTCGTTGAACACCAGGTAAATCACCCGCAGCACACTGTCCAATCGTTCAGGTAATTCGGCGCGGGACGGCACTTGATAGGGAATTTTCGCCTCACGGATTTTGCCCTTGGCGCGCACGATGCGTTGGGCAATGGTGGTCGGCGTGGCAAGAAAAGCGTGAGCGATGGCCTCGGTGCTCAGGTCGCAGATCTCGCGCAAGGTCAGCGCAACCTGGGCGTCGGCTGCCAACGCCGGGTGACAGCAAGTGAACATCAGGCGCAGGCGGTCGTCTTCCACGTCTTCATCACTCCACGGCGCGGCCTCCAACGTGTCGGCCTGCTCCTCCAATAACGGGGTAAACCGCGACTGCCGCCGCAGGCGGTCGATGGCTTTGAAGCGGCCGGTGGACACCAGCCACGCCCGTGGATTATCCGGCACGCCATCCTCGGGCCAACGCTGCACGGCGACGAAAAACGCTTCGTGCAGCGCCTCCTCGGCCAGGTCGAAATCCCCCAGCACGCGAATCAACGTCGCGAGCACGCGGCGTGATTCGCTGCGGTAAATAGCGTCGATCTGCGCGGTCAATCGACCATGTCCTCGGTCACCAACTTCACCAGGCGGTCCAGGCTCTGGCCCCAGCCGTCATGAAAGCCCATGGCTTCATGGGCCTGCTTGTCCTCGGCACTCCAGTGCATGGCGCGCGCGGTATAAAGGGTCTTGCCGCCGACCTCCTCAAAGGTGACTTCGGCGCTCATGAACGGCTTGCCCGAAGGCACCCAGCCCGGCATGAATGCGTCGGTAAACACCAGGCGGTTGGGCGCGTCGATCTCCAGGAACACGCCCTGGGTCGGGTATTCGCTGCCATCCGGCGCGCGCATCAAGGTGCGGAACAAGCCGCCGACCCACAGGTTCATCTCGCATTCAGGGGTGGTCATGCCGTGGGGGCCCCACCATTGTTGCAGCAGGGTTGGCTCGGTCCAGGCGCGAAACACCCGGCGGCGCGGCGCATCGATCAAGCGGCTGATGGACAGTTCAAATTCAGCGGGTTGAGTGTTCACGGGGAAACCTCCTCACGTCTTTTGATTATTGTGTTGAGAGATTCAATTGGCGTACGGGGCGCACTTCCACACTGCCGACCCGAGCCGCCGGAATGCCGCCAGCCACCTGGAGCGCTTCATTGAGGTCCTTGGCGTCGATCAGGTAGAACCCGGCGAGCTGCTCCTTGGTTTCGGCAAACGGCCCGTCGGTGATCGACAGCTTGCCGTTGCGCATGCGCACGGTGGTGGCGGTGGTCACCGACTCCAGCGGCTCGGCGGCGAGCATGCGCCCGCTGGCCTGGATGGCCTCGGCGTAGGCCAGACATTCCGAGTCATGGGGGCTGTCGGGCGAGGTGTGCAACGCCTGTTCGTTGCTGTAGATCAGGCACAGGTATTTCATGGCGTTCTCCGTTTTCGGACTACTGACTATAGTTCGCGGTGCTCAAGGTTTCAGATCGAACAACGCCGTGCCGCTTTGCATATCAAACGGTGCCGACCAGTGCTCGTGCACCACCTTCCATTGGCCATCGATACGTTGGTAGCCGGCGGTCACGCGCATCCAGCAGGCCTTCACCTCGCCATCCGGTCCGGCGCCGCCGCAGTGGGCCAGCCAGTGGGCGAACGCGCTGTCTTGCGCCTCGACGACGCGCAGTTCATGAAACTCGAAGATACCCGGGCCGGGACAGTGCTTCATGCACTCCTCCCAATGCGCGCGGTAGGCCGCCTTGCCCTTGAATTGCAGGGCAGTTACGGCGTCGAACGAGACGATATCGTCGGCGTAAAAGCTGACAATCTTGTCGATATCGCGACTGACGACGGCATGCTTCCATTGTTCGATCAGGCTCTTGATTGCAGTGCTCATGGCGATGACTCCTTGGGGTGAAAAATCACGGAAGACACCCTTAGTCGAATGGCCCGGAGGGAAATCGACATACCCCTGAAAAATAATTTCCCGTGGCCCAAACCCGATAAACTGCCACTTCCCTTGCAGCCGTTCGGATAGCCCCATGCAAACCCGCCTCGTTGCCTACGAGGCGCTGAACGCTGTGCAACAACAGCAAGTCGGCGCCATCGAAGTTCATCCTGAACAACTGCCGTTTTGCGGTGACATGTATTGCGCCCTCAATACCCTGCTCGCCAAGCCAAGCCCTGGCGTCAAGGGCTTTGCGCTGTTGGCCGATGACCTTCCCGTGGCGTTCCTGCTGCTCAAGCGCCCACCGTGTCTGCCTCATTGGGCCGATGAACACAGCGCCACACTCCACGCGCTACAGGTAGACCGGCATCAGCAGGGGCGTGGTTACGGCAAGGCATGTTTGCAGGCACTGCCCGCCCTGGCGCGTGAGGCGTGGCCGCAGATCAAGGGGTTGGAGCTATCGGTGGACACCCACAATCTGGCGGCGATGGGGTTATATCTGGGGGCGGGATGGGTGGATCGCGGTGAGGCGTACAAGGGCCGGGTGGGGTATGAGCGCCGTTTGAGCTTCAGGCTTAATCCATAGCGGCAATGTCACGTAAACATGACTTCCATTCGTGCATGTCCTGTTTACGTGACATCAGGTGCAGTGTCAGCCCCGCTCCCCGATCGGCAACCAGATTTCCACCGTGCCCGTGCCCTTCCCGGCATCGAAATCCGCGCTATAGCGCTCGAAATCCGCGCCCATGACCTTGTAGCCCGAGTGCGGCAGCCATTCGAACATGATGCGCTCGTAGGTTTGCTCAAGCGCCTGCACCGGCCCGTAGTGGGGGAACACGGCATAGTTGAGTGGCGGAATTTCGATCACCTCGAAATTGCTCGGCACGTCCTTCTTGGCCGGGACTTCAACACCTGCCAGGTAATCGAATTCGCCGTGATGCGGGTTATGGCACACCCCGTAGGTCACACCGCCGACGCGCTTCTCGATGTCCTTGATACAGGTATCGAACAACTCCCACAGCCGTGGGATATCGCCCACGGTGGCCTTCGAATATCGCCCTTGCACACCGGCGATCACCAGGGCTTTGCCGGCTTCCAGGCGTGGCTCCAACGGTTTTTTTGTCTGCTGATCCATACGAACAGTCTCCTTCTTATGAGGGAACAAACCCGCATCGAGTATAGGGGCATATCCGCGTTGTACTCCATGTAGAAAAATTTCCTACGCATCTGGACAACTGGCCATCATCGCCCGTATTGTCTGCCCCGCAGGCCACCGCAGTGGCCGACGTCGCTCGGACGGTTCCGGGCGCTTACGTACCTCGAGGCAACAATGGCAGACCAAGGTTCGCCGCGCCGCTTTGCGCGCATAGATCGACTCCCCCCGTATGTATTCAATATCACTGCCGAGCTGAAGATGGCTGCGCGTCGGCGCGGCGAAGACATCATCGACTTGAGCATGGGTAACCCTGACGGCGCCACGCCTCCTCATATCGTGGAGAAAATGGTCACCGTCGCGCAGCGTGAAGACACCCACGGCTACTCCACCTCCAAAGGCATTCCGCGCCTGCGCCGGGCGATTTCGCGCTGGTACAAGGACCGTTACGCGGTGGATATCGACCCTGAGTCCGAAGCCATCGTGACCATCGGCTCCAAGGAAGGCCTGGCGCACTTGATGCTGGCCACCCTGGACCAGGGCGATACCGTGCTGGTGCCCAACCCCAGCTACCCGATTCATATCTACGGCGCAGTGATTGCAGGCGCCCAGGTACGTTCGGTGCCGCTGATACCGGGCGTGGATTTCTTCGCTGAGCTGGAGCGCGCGATTCGCGGCTCGATCCCCAAGCCGAAGATGATGATCCTCGGCTTCCCGTCCAACCCGACCGCGCAGTGCGTGGAACTGGACTTCTTCGAACGGGTGATCGCCCTGGCCAAGCAGTACGACGTGCTGGTGGTTCACGACCTGGCCTACGCCGACATCGTCTACGACGGCTGGAAAGCCCCCTCGATCATGCAAGTGCCCGGCGCCAAGGACATTGCGGTGGAGTTTTTCACCCTGTCCAAGAGCTACAACATGGCCGGCTGGCGCATCGGCTTCATGGTGGGCAACCCGGAACTGGTCAACGCCCTGGCACGCATCAAGAGCTACCACGACTACGGCACCTTCACCCCGCTGCAAGTGGCGGCGATTGCGGCGCTGGAAGGCGACCAACAGTGCGTCAAAGACATCGCCGAGCAGTACCGCCAGCGTCGCAATGTACTGGTCAAAGGCCTGCATGAGCTGGGCTGGATGGTGGAGAATCCGAAGGCGTCGATGTACGTCTGGGCCAAGATTCCCGAGCAGTATGCCGCCATGGGCTCGCTGGAGTTTGCCAAGAAACTGCTATTGGAAGCGAAGGTGTGTGTGTCGCCGGGGATCGGCTTTGGTGAGTATGGCGACGACCATGTGCGCTTTGCGCTGATCGAAAACCAGGACCGGATTCGCCAGGCCGTGCGCGGGATTCGCGGGATGTTCAGGGCGGATGGGTTGGTCAGCAAAGCCTGACCTGATCCACCTGAAGAAACCCAATCAATGTGGGAGCTGGCTTGCCTGCGATGCAGACACCTCGGTGTTTCAGATGTACCGAGGTGATGCTATCGCAGGCAAGCCAGCTCCCACATTTGTTTTGCGGTGCCTGTTACACCACCAACGACAGCAACATGATGAAGATCAGCGCCACGATCGACAGAATGGTCTCCATCGCCGTCCAGGTCTTGAACGTCTCGGCCACGGTCATGTTGAAGTACTGCTTGACCAGCCAGAACCCCGCATCGTTGACGTGAGACAGGATCAACGAACCCGCGCCGGTCGCCAGCACCAGCAACTCGCGGTTGACGCCTGGGATCATGCCCACCACCGGCACCACAATGCCTGCGCCGGTAATGGTCGCAACCGTCGCCGAACCGGTGGCAATCCGAATCACCGCTGCCACCAGCCACGCCAGCAGGATCGGGTTGATCTGCGCGTTTACCGCCATATGGCCGATCACGTCACCCACGCCGCTGGTCACCAGCATCTGCTTGAAACCACCACCGGCGCCGATGATCAGGATGATCGCGGCGGTCGGCGCGAGGCTTGCGTCGAGCAACTTGAGGATCTGCTTGGAGTGGATGCCCTGGCGATGGCCAAAGGTGTACAGCGACAACAGCAAAGCCAGCAACAGTGCGGTGATCGGGTGGCCAATCATGTCCATCCAGTTGCGTACCACGTTGCCTTCGGCAAACGCGATGTCGGCAAAGGTTTTGAGTAGCATCAGGAACACCGGCAGCAGCACGGTGACCAGGGTGATGCTGAAGCTTGGCAGCGATTTGTTATCGGTTTCGCGGGCCAGTTGGTCCACCAATTCCTGGGACGGGTTGCCCGGGATGTACTTGGCGATGAACGTACCGAAGATCGGGCCGGCGATGATGGCGGTCGGCAGTGCAACGATCAGGCCGTACAGGATGGTCTTGCCGATATCGGCGCCGAACACGCCGATGGCCAGCAGCGGGCCTGGATGCGGTGGCACCAGGCCGTGCACTGCCGACAGACCGGCCAGCAGCGGGATGCCGATCTTGATCAGCGACACGCCGGTACGCCGGGCGACGATAAACACCAGCGGGATCAGCAACACAAAGCCGATCTCGAAGAACAGCGGGATGCCCACCAGGAACGCGGCGAACATCATGGCCCACTGGACCTTCTCTTTGCCGAAGGCGCGGATCAGGGTCTGGGCGATCTGATCGGCACCGCCGGACTCGGCCATCATCTTGCCGAGCATTGTGCCCAGCGCGAGAATGATGCCGACAAAGCCGAGCACCCCGCCGAAACCGTCCTGGAACGCCTTGATGATCTTGTCCACGGGCATGCCCGAGGTCAGGCCGAGGAAACCGGCCGCGATGATCAGTGCAATGAACGGGTGCACCTTGAACTTGGTGATCAGTACGATCAACCCGATGATAGTGACTACTGCATCTAGCAGCAGGTAAGACTCGTGGGACATGCCAAACATGGGGGGTCTCTCCTGTTTGTTGTTGTTATTAAAGCGGGTGTTGAACTTCCTGCCGGGGATAGCGCTATCTTTTCCGGCAAAAAATTAATGAGTAGGTTCAAAGCCGTGCTTGCGCCACCAGGTATGGGTTTGCGCGGCCAGCTCCTCGACGCTGTCTTCACTGGCGTTCAAGGCCAGGGTCAGCGGCTCGCCCTTGGGCGATTCAAGGGTGGCGAACTGGCTGTCGATCAGGCTTGCCGGCATGAAATGGCCGGGGCGGTGAGACACGCGGTCGGCAGCGACTTCGCGGGTCAGCTCCAGGAAGACAAAGCCCAGGCCCGGCGCAGCTTCGCGCAGGTGGTCACGGTATTTTTTCTTCAGGGCCGAACAGGTCAGTACAGGATGCTCGCCCGCTTTCAACGCGCGGCGCAGTTCATCGCACAGGATATCGAGCCAGCCGGCGCGGTCGTCGTCGTTGAGGGGGTGGCCGGCGCTCATCTTTTCGATGTTCGCGGCAGGGTGAAAGCTGTCGCCTTCAATGGCAGTGGCGCCGTTAAGGGCGCACAGGGCTTGGCTGACGCTGGACTTGCCACAGCCGGAAACACCCATGATGACCAGGGCGGTAACAGGTTGACTCATGAAACACCTCAGGACGCAGATAGCGCTACCTTTGCATAGCGTAAGGCTAGTGCAAAAACAGGCTTTTCCCGCGCCGACTTGTCATTTTTATGGAGTGACGCGTGCATCCGTTCCAACAGATTGACTTCAAGAGCTGGACAGGATCAGGCAACCCTTTATCCAAGAATTTGCAGCCCTTTGGAGACAGCGCTACCTTAGTGCCTCGATTTTTGTTTGGCAAGCTGCCTGATGACCTCTAAGAACGATAAAAATACCCGCACAACGGGTCGCCCCACCTTGAACGAAGTCGCCCGCCTGGCTGGCGTCAGCCCGATTACCGCCTCCCGTGCTTTGCGCGGTATCAGCACGGTCGCCACGGAGCTGGTAGAAAAGGTGCAACAGGCCGCCGCCGAACTGAGCTACGTGGTCAACCCCGCCGCCCGCGCCCTGGCCTCGGCGCAGAGCCATTCGGTGGTGGTGCTGGTGCCGTCACTGTCCAACCTGCTGTTTATCGAAACCCTGGAAGCTATCCATCAGGTACTGCGGCCCAAGGGCTTTGAAGTACTGATCGGCAACTCCCATTATTCGCGCGATGAAGAAGAAGATCTGTTGCGCAACTACATGGCCTATCAGCCGCGGGGGTTGCTGCTGACAGGGTTTGATCGCACCGAAAGCGCGCGACGAATGGTCGAGGCCAGCAATGTGCCTTGTGTGTACATGATGGATCTGGACCCCAATGCCGGCGTGAACTGCGTGGGTTTCTCGCAACTGGCTGCCGGAGAAACAGCAGCGGCACATTTACTGTCCCGGGGGCGCAAGCGCCTGGCCTATATCGGCGCGCAGTTGGATCAGCGCACATTGTTGCGCGGCGAAGGTTTCCGCCGCGCCTTGCAGCAGGCGGGCATGTACGACCCGGCGCTGGAGCTTTTGACACCACGTCCCTCCTCCGTGGGCCTGGGCGGCGAACTGTTCCTGCAATTGCTGGCAGCGCATCCGGATGTGGACGCGATCTTCTTCGGCAACGACGACCTGGCCCAGGGCGCCCTGCTCGAAGCCCTGCGCCATGGCATCAAGGTGCCTGAACGTGTGGCGGTGCTGGGCTTCAACGACCTACCCGCCTCGTCATTCATGGTGCCGCGCCTGAGTAGCATCAGCACGCCACGGGAAGCCATCGGGCGCCGGGCGGCGGAGCATTTGCTGACGATCATGGCGGGCAACAAGGTGGCCAAGCCAGTAATGGATATGGGGTTTGAATTGCAGGTGCGCGAGAGCACCTGAGCGTCGAGCCGAACGCAATCAATGTGGGAGCTGGCTTACCTGCGATGGCATTGGATCAGTCGGCATATCGTGGCCTGACCCACCGCCATCGCAGGTAAGCCAGCTCCCACATTGGCCATGTAGTGTCAACAGAATCAGCGCCTGGCACAGATCCCCTGTGGGAGCGGGCTTGCTCGCGAAGGCGGTGGGTCAGTCAATCAATCTTTAACTGACCCACCTGAAACTCAGAATTCCTACGTAATCGTGTAAGAGCAGTCAGAACGCTGTGGGATGCCTGTAGGAAGTGCCTGACATTGCACTAAGCGCCTTGCTCCGCTGCCTACGCTTACGTCAGAATCCGCCGGCTTGTGCGCCTCGGTAGCGGTCTTTAAGGTTTGCCGGTCGCTGAATTTCTCGGTGATCGGGTTTAGTAGCCTGAGCTTCCTCACACAAGATGCATGAGCCTACCGATGCTTGATGGTGGCTGTGCGCAGGGCGCCTTCGGGTGCGCCGGGTTTGTGTGGGATACCGGTCTACTAACCTGCGTACAGCTGCCACCCCTCGTTTAGTAGCGATGAGGTATCAGCCCAAAACAGGTATTTCAACAATGCAAAGCATCCATCCCACGCACACGCTTTTCACCGTCATCCCTGATAGCTCTCTCGAATCTTTACTGACCAACAGCTACGAAACCGTCTGCTCCGTCAGCACCCTCCTGCTCGACCTGTCCGATGACCTCACCGGCAAACACCGTGATGTGGCCCTGGCCATTCATCAATTGAGCGAGTTGAGCGTATTGCTGATGGGCAAGGCCATGGACCAGCACACACCACGCTGCTGAGGCAAGCCAGCTCCCACATTTTCGACCGTGCCCGCTTCATACCCTCGCCGTCGTGCCCGGCCCCTGCTAGATTGGTCATTCTCCAAATGCCAGGGAAGCACCATGGGCCATTCACTGAAAATCTTGGGTCGCACCTCCTCCATCAACGTGCGCAAAGTACTCTGGACCTGCCAGGAACTGGGCATCGACTACGTGCGCGAAGATTGGGGCATCGGTTTCAAGCCTACCCAATCCCCCGATTTTCTTGCCTTGAA
Organism: Pseudomonas sp. AM4(2022); assembly: GCF_036346515.1. Classification (NCBI taxonomy): domain Bacteria; kingdom Pseudomonadati; phylum Pseudomonadota; class Gammaproteobacteria; order Pseudomonadales; family Pseudomonadaceae; genus Pseudomonas; species Pseudomonas sp. AM4(2022). The sequence continues at coordinate 173,572 of NZ_JAOTNW010000012.1, read as the reverse complement.
CCCCAACGCTCAGGTGCCGGTGCTGATCGACGACCATGGCGTACTGTGGGAATCCAACACCATCTGCCGCTACCTTGTCGGACTCTATCAGCGCCATGACTTGCTACCCGTTGAGCCTGCCTTGCGTGCACGGGTCGAACAGTGGATGGACTGGCAAGCCACCGAACTCAACCCTTCGTGGGGCTATGCGTTCCACGCACTGGTGCGTAAGAACCCGGACTATCAGGACCCGCAACGCATCCAGGCGGGCGTGCAGGCCTGGAATGACAAGATGGCCTTGCTAGAACAACAGTTGACCAAGACCGGCGCCTACGTCGCCGGCGAAGAGTTCAGCCTCGCTGACATCTTGATAGGCCTTTCGGTACATCGGTGGCAGATGACACCCATGGAGCGGCCACCCTACCCCGCCATCGCGGCCTATTACCAACGCCTCAGCCAGCACGCCGGTTTCAAATCCTTCGCTCTCGACGGCCATGACTGAGCGGGCTATTGGGCCTCAGGCCGATGGTCATCACCATCGGTCTGAAAACTACCGCCACCTGTCATATTTGACAGTAGACCTGTTTTTCATCTTCACCTATTCATAAGCCAGAGCAAGGGCAATGCCTTGCTCATCCCTGGATATGGAGAAGCGGCCATGAGCAAGAAGATCGGTGATAACGATAAAATTTCCGGCGTAATCGCTGGATGGGATGCCACCTTTGTCACGTCCTTTGTCGCCCATTTGAACGGAGAGTCAGGTTTCAATTCGACAGTAGGAATCATGTCCGGCTCAGGCTTGATAAAAATGAGCATCGACCAGAATATCAAGGCAGGTGAGACCTACGACATCGATGCAACGGGGAGTGATAAAAAAGTAAGGCTTGAGTTTGACGACACGCGACAAGGCGAGTCCGGCAACTATATGGCAACCAGTGGCAAATTCACCGTATTGCAACTGCAAGGCAATATTCTGTCAGCGTCCCTCCACTTTGAGGCGCAAAACGCACAAGACCCTCAAAAGAAGATGAGCTTCACCCAAGGCGCTTATAAGGTTGAGGACTTCAAGCACGTCTAGAACATCCACGCAGCGGGAGGGCCCCACTCCCGCCAGAAGCTGCCTGCCGATAGCAACCTTCGGCAGGACAGCCTTATAAACCTCTGAAACAGAGGCGCCGCGCGCAATTAATCGGCGAATGTACGGGCTACCGTCCGCAACTTAACAAACACCGCTTTCCGTTAGCCAGCTAAGATTCCAGGTGACCGACTATGGAATTTACTCATGTCCACACTCCCCGCCTCAGCTACGGACACCCTCGCCCCCCACCGCGCCGCCCACATCAGCGCCCGCATCGACCGCCTGCCCGCCGTCGCCACTATTTGGCGCCTGGTGGCGTTGCTCTCCATTGGCGGTTTTTTCGAGCTGTATGACCTGTTCCAAACCGCCTATATCAGCCCTGGCCTGATCAGCGACGGGATTTTTCATACCGGCAGCGAAGGCGTGTTCGGCTTCTCGGACCAGGCCGCTTTCGCCTCGGCCACATTCCTGGGCCTGTTCCTCGGCGCCAGCCTGCTCAGCCCCATCGCCGACCGCTTCGGGCGACGCGCGATTTTTACCTTTGCGTTGGTCTGGTACACCGTGGCCACGGTGTTGATGGGCATTCAAACCTCGGCCTTGGGCATTATCTGCATGCGCTTTCTGGTAGGCATCGGCTTGGGCATCGAACTGGTGACCATTGATGCCTACCTTTCGGAGCTGGTGCCCAAGCGTATGCGCAGCTCGGCATTTGCCTTTGCGTTTTTTATCCAGTTTCTGTCAGTGCCCGCCGTGGCGTTGATGTCGTGGTGGCTGGTGCCACAAGCGCCGTTCGGTATCGCGGGCTGGCGCTGGGTGGTGCTCTCAAGTGCCGTGTTTGCGCTGTTTATCTGGCAACTGCGCAAGCGCCTGCCGGAGTCACCGCGCTGGCTTGCACAAAAGGGACGCTTCGAAGAGGCCGACGCGATCCTGAACAACCTGGAGGCACGCTGCCAAAAGGATCACGGCAAGCCGCTGGACACGCCGGAGCCCGAAGCCATCAGCGTGCAGGGCAGTGGCCGTTTCGCCGATATCTGGCAGCCGCCCTACCGTCGCCGTGCCTTGATGCTGATCGTGTTCCATGTGTTCCAGGCCATCGGCTTCTTCGGCTTTGGCAACTGGCTGCCGGCCTTGCTCTCGGGCCAGGGTGTCAGCGTGACCCACAGCCTGCTCTACGCCTTCATCATCACCCTCGCCTACCCGCTGGGCCCGCTGTTGTTCGTCAAGGTGGCCAACCGCTTTGAAAACAAATGGCAGATCGTCGGCTCAGCCCTGGGTGCAGTGATCTTCGGCAGCCTGTTTGCCCTGCAAACCACAGCGTTAGGGCTGATTTTCTGCGGGGTGATGATCACCTTCTGCAATGCCTGGCTGAGCTTCAGTTATCACTCCTACCAGAGCGAATTGTTCCCCACCAATATCCGTGCGCGAGCGGTCGGGTTCTGTTATTCGTTCAGCCGTTTGTCCACGGTGTTCAGCAGCCTGTTGATCGGCTTTATCCTCGAACACCTGGGCACGCCAGGCGTATTGGCGTTTATCGCCAGCAGCATGCTGATCGTAATGATCACTATCAGTTGGTTTGGGCCGCGCACGCGCAACCTGGCACTGGAGAACATCGCTCACTGACGGCAACGGTTGGCCGCACAAGGAGAAGGCTTGCCGCGCCGACGACTCCAGCCCCAGTAAACACTGGGGCTGGCAACCGGCACAGTATTTGCTCCAGCTGTTGCACCGTCTGTTTTCATAGGTGACCGATCATGCTGGTTAACAACACTCAAGCGGCGTCGAACGTGCAACAGATCACGCGACCCGACATGGACCCCGCCAACGCCGCCGCCAGTGCGCTGTACAGCGGCGCCCTGCAGGCTGCGCAACACAGCGTGACAGTGCCCGCCGCGCAGAGGGAATTGGACAAGGTCAGCGATCGCATCGACGAAGCCTTCGCCAAGACCCGCGTGCAGTTACAGGCCACAACTAATGGGGCGCGTACCGAGTTCACCGAATACATGAGCAAGACCCCAGCCGAACGTATTCGTGAACAGTTGCTCAAGGAACAAGGGCTGACCGAAGAACAAGTGCAGGCGCTACCCCAGGAAAAACAAGACGCCATCGCCAAGCAAGTGGCCGAGCGCTTGAAGGAGCAGCAACAACAGCAGGTAGCGGCGAAGGCCACTGCTTCGCCAGCCGAGACACTCAAAGAAACCCTGGCCGCGATCTAAACAGGTGGGAGCTGGCTTGCCTGCGATAGCCTCACCTCGGCCCAACTGATACACCGAGGTGTCTGTATCGCAGGCAAGCCAGCTCCCACACTGTTCGGTTCAGGGGTCTGACTCATGGAAGGTCAAGGGGCTTGAAGACAGCCTGCTGCACATCGACTTTTTTCGGGATCAGGCCGTTGGCAAAAAACAAGTCGGCGGTGCGTTGCTGGTTGGCGATGTCGATGGCTTCCAAGGGGCGGATCGGCTCAGGCGAGCGATGTTCGAAGTAGCTTTTGACCACTGCCGGTTGCAAGCCCAGGGTGCCGGCCATCAGCGTGATGCTCGCGTCGGGCTGATCAAGCGACAGGCGCTGCGCCTTGCCAAGCGTCTGGATAATCGTGGCGATGGCCTCTGGGTGCTGCTTGGCAAACGGGTGGTTGACCACGAAGAAACTGCCCGCGGGGTTCAACCCTTGCCCGTCCCGCAGTACGCGTGCCGAGCCGTCGATCACGGCGGCCGAATAGTACGGGTCCCACACGACCCAGGCGTCCACCTTGCCTTGTTCGAACGCGGCACGGCCGTCGGAAGGCGACAGGTACACCACGTTCACATCCTTCCACTGCAACCCCGCGCGCAGCAGGCTCTTGAGAAACAGGTTGTGCGCACTGGAGCCTTTGAGCAATGCCACGCGCTTGCCCTTGAGTTCGGCCACGTTCTGCACGGTACTGGCCTTGGGTACCAGCACTGCTTCGGCCTTGCCCTCGTTGGGCTCGACGGCAAAATACTGCAAGTCGATCCCGGCCGCCTGGGCGAAGATCGGCGGGATATCGCCAATATTGCCAATGTCCAGGCTGCCTGCGTTAAGCGCTTCGATCAGCGGCGGGCCACCGAGGAATTCGGTCCACTGCACCTGTGTACCGGGCAGCGCCGCTTCGAAGAGCTTATGCTCACGGGCGAGCACCATGCTGACCGAGCTTTTCTGGTAGCCGATGCGCAGCGTGGAAGGTTCGGCCGCCGAGGCGGGTTGCGCCAGTACCGCCAATGCCAGCAGCGCGCTGCCCAACAGGTGTTTGATTGCTTTCATAAGTCGCCTCTGGGTGGTTCGATTCAGATTCAAAGTGAGCACCGTCAGTGTGGGATTCAAGTCCGGTAACGGCGCGGGCCATGTAGTCACTGACCGAGCGCTGGGAAATCCCCAGTTCGGCGGCGATCTGGGGGTACGTCAGGCCGTTGACGCGGGACAACAGGAACGTCGTCTTGATCTTGGCCGGCAAGCGGTCGAGTAATAGATCGATGGCTTGCAGGGCTTCGAGTACCTGGGCCCGATCCTCGGCGCAGGCTGCATCGTCATCCAGCGCAGCGAGGTAGGCACGCTCCAGGTCACGCCGGCGCCACACCTCGTACACCAGGCGCTGGGCAATGGTGGTAAGCAATGCGCGGGGCTGTCGTATCGGCGTTAACTGAGGTGCACTCAGGAGCTGGACAAAGGCGTCGACGGCGATGTCTTCGGCGTGGGCACGGGAGTTGAGGTAGCGGTGCAAGCGGCTGCACAGCCAAGGGTAATGAATGCGAAACAGTGAGCCCACGTAGTTGCTGTGAGCACTATCGGCGCCGGACATAGTGGCTCCTTCTGAGTAGGTTGCGCGGTATGTCCGGTGTTCCGGTAGAGCGATCCTAGCAAGGCTTCTTATGCTTTAATAATATTTAAAATGCATTTTTATATAACCTTATTGAAGTTTTGGATAGCCGGCGCTGGCGGCCTGCCGTTGGTAATCCAACACCACCTGATAGTCGTCTTCGCTGGCAGGGAGCACGGCTTGCACACCCAAGGTTTGCGTCACCTGCGGCAGGTCCTGCAACGCCAGGTTCATCGCCTCACGAATCTGCGCCACCTGCGCGTCGCTCAAGCCCAGCGCGCCTATGTAGGGCAAAGTCGGGCTCGGCGCGCTGTGGGCGATGACGCGCAGGCCCGCGACCTCTTCGGGGGCGAATCGGGCGAGGTAGTCGTAGGTGACGCTGTCGATGGCGGCGAGGTCGGCACAGTCTTCACGCAGCCAGCGCAAGCTCTCGCGGTGGGCGCCGCTGATGCCGACGCTGGCGAAGAACCGCCCGTCGCGCTGCAACGGCGCCAGACAGTGACGCAGCAGATTCATGCCGCTGTTGGAGTTGTGGTCGTTGATCACGCCACGACTGCGGTAGAACTGCGCCAGGCGGGTACGCGGGTTGTCAGCGCGGGTCAACAGCAGGCTGCAATGTTCGCCGTGGCTGCTGTGGGCCAACTCGTAACGGGGGCGCCCAATGATGCGCACCTGGCCGCGCAGTTGGGTCATCAGCGGGTAGCCGCAGGTTTGGGTGAAAAGCAATTGCGGCGCTAGCCACAGGCCGGGCAAGTCGAGGTGGTCGGCGTTAACACGATGCAGCTTCAAGCGCTCAAGGATGCGCGCCAGCCAGTGTTGATTGGCCTGCTGGATGGGCTCGGGCGCAACGTACATGCGCAGGTCGGCGTAGTGCTCACTCATGGTCGTCTCTCAGGCAAACGGGTGCCGGGGACTGTCGATGGCCTTGAGGCCGTGACGGCTGATCAACTGGCCGTAGCCCTGCACCAGGAAACCACCGCTGCGCGCCAGCCACTGCTCGCGCCGGGCACGGTACACCCTGGGCAGCAGGTACCACGGCAACTTTGGCAGATCGTGGTGTACCAGGTGCAGATTGTTGTTGAGAAACAGCCAGGCCCAGGGCCAGGACGCTTCGTTGAGCACTGTGCGCTGTTCCGGCCGGGGATGGGGGCGGTGCTCATAGTAGGAACGGATCGAGGCCAGGGACAAGGCTGGCACGCTGACCAGCAGCAGGTAATGCCACACCGCAAGCGCGCTGTAGTAGGCGATGAAACTCAGCATCAGCACAGTGACGGCGCCGTGGGCCAGCCACATCGGCCATACCTGGGGCAGGCGTTGAAACTCGTGACGTGCCAACCGGCCAATTGCCAACGGCGCAGCCAGCAGGAAGCGGCCAAGCACGGTCTTGGTCAGCCAATGCACGCCACGTTCGAACAGCGAGCTGTTGTTCCATTGCTGTTGATTGAGGTAGCGGCTTTCCGGGTCGATGCCCGGTAGGGTCAGGTCGTGGTCGTTATGGTGCAACAGGTGGCTGTCGCGGTACAGCGTGTAGGGATACCACACCGCGAAAGGGGCATAGCCGAGGAGTTTATTCAGCCATAACGAACGGGTCGGGTGGCCGTGAAGCAATTCGTGCTGCACCGATAGCCACAGGGTCACCAGCGGTATCAGCAGCAACATGCTCAGCCACAGGCCCAGCCACCGGCTGCCAAGGATCACCGCGAACCAGCCGGCATATACGCCGATCAACAGCAGCCAGGTCGGCCACTCCGTTCTTGCCACAAAGGTCGTCGCCAGGGCTTCGATTTCCCGGCGTTGGGTCGGATCAAGGTAATTGGCCATCGGCAGCTCAGAGCAGGTGTTTCCTGCTCTGTGCAATGAGGCGGGAAAATCTTGCAGATCGTTTGGTTCTAAGCTTGTAACTCAGTGACCGAACAGGCCTGCTTCGGATTTTTTGGTCTTCTTGTCCGCGCGTTTTTCATCCGCGGTCTTTGCCGGTTTTTTCTTCGCGGCTTTCTTTGAATCCATACCTTTGGCCATGATGCATGCTCCACTAACAGGGGATGTAGCACTGGGTATACCACCTATTGCCCGGCAGAAGGCGCTTATAATCCCCTGCCCTGGATAACGCTTGTCTGAATCCCATGCCCCCATTGCACATCGAACCGCTGGCCGAGCCTCTGTGGCCACTGCTAAACAAGTTTTACCGCAGCCACAATTCATCGATGAAGGCGCTCAAGGGCGGCCGTTTGTGGGTAGTGCGAGATGGCGAGATCGTGGCCGGCTTGTGCCTGAGCCCGGTGGTGGGCGGGCAGTGGCTCACGGGGGTGTTTGTGGCGCCGACTTATCGTGGCCAGAGGCTGGCAGCGCGACTGATTGGCGAGGCCGTGGCAAGTTGTGAGGGGACGGTTTGGTTGCTGTGCCATCCGGACCTGGAACGGTTATATCAACGCATGGGGTTCAGCCAGGACACGGTTTTGCCGCAATCGCTGAGTGAACGGCTGGTGCGTTACAAGCGCAATAAGCCGATGATTGCGATGGGGCTCAATGCCCAGGATAAACACTGAACCCATGTGGGAGCTGGCTTGCCTGCGATGGCGGTGGGCCAGCCAATCTATCTGTGACAGATACACCGCTATCGCAGGCAAGCCAGCTCCCACAGTTGAACTGTGGGTGTGTCAGAAGGGCTATTCGTCAGCCGTTGGGTCCAGCTCCGGGAACATCACTTCAATAAACCCGAATTTGCTGAAATCGGTAATCCGCGACGGGTACAGCCGGCCAATCAAATGGTCGCACTCATGCTGCACCACCCGCGCATGGAAGCCGTCGGCAAAACGTACGATCGGCTCGCCCTTGGGGTCGAACCCTTCGTAGCGGATGTGCTGGTAACGGTTCACGGCGCCGCGCAGGCCGGGCACTGACAGGCAACCTTCATAGCCCTCTTCCAGCACCGGGCTGAGCGGTGTGATCAGCGGGTTGATCAGGATGGTCTGCGGCACCGGCGGCGCGTCCGGGTAGCGTTCGCTGGCCTCGAAACCGAAGATCACCAGTTGCAGGTCCACCCCAATCTGCGGCGCGGCCAGGCCAACGCCGCCCACGTGCTCCATGGTCTGGAACATATCGTCGATCAGTTGCCACAACTCGGGGCTGTCGAACATCTCCGGCGGTACCGGCGGGGCGATACGCAGCAGGCGCTCGTCGCCCATTTTCAGGATTTCACGGATCATTGTTCAGGCTCAGTCATGGGCTTGGAGTGGTCCCGGCCTAGGCCTGAGACATGTTGTTTTTCATCGGTGTGGCCCGGCTCGCCTATTTCCTTCTCACCGGGGTCCTTGCCCTCGGCGGACATGTGCTCGATCACCGCGTTCATCTCCGCGCCCAGCAGCAGTACGGCGGCAGAGATGTAGAAATACAGGAGCAAGACAATGATCGCACCGATGCTGCCATACATGGCGTTGTAGTCCGCGAAGGTCTTGACGTAGTAGCCAAAGCCCAGGGAGGCGACGATCCATACCACCACGGCCAAGACGGAGCCGGGGGTGATAAAGCGAAACTCCTGCTCAACGTCCGGCATCACGTAATACATGAGGGCCACGGCGAACATCAGCAAGATCACAATCAGCGGCCAACGCAGGATCGTCCACAGCGTGACCACGAATTCCTGCATGCCGATCTGCCCGGCCAGCCACTCCATGACTTGCGGGCCCAGCACCATCAGCGCGGCGGCGGCCAGCAGCATGCCAGCGATGCCCACGGTGTAGAAAATCGACAGCGGGAAACGCTTCCAGATCGGCCGCCCTTCAACCACGTCGTAGGCGGCGTTCATGGCGCTCATCATCAGGCGCACGCCCGCAGAGGCTGTCCACAGTGCGATGACGATACCCACCGAGAGCAAGCCGCCCTTGGACTGCTGCAACTGATCGATCACCGGGTTGACCTGTTCCAGCGCCTGGGGAGGCAACACCAACTCCGATTGCAGGCGCAGCCATGTGAAGAAGTCAGGCAGGTGCAGGAAACCGATCAGGGCAATGAGAAACAGCAGGAACGGAAACAACGAGAACAGCATCTGGTAGGCCAGTGCCGAGGCGTAGGTAGGCATCTCGTCATCGACGAATTCCTTGACGGTGCGTACCAGCACCTTGTGCAGCTTGAGACCATCGAGTACCGGAAAAAGCATAGCGTCTCCTTTCGCCGCAAAGAGATTGAGTTCGTGGGCGACTCAGGGGCCGTTTTCTACATCAAAGTAGCCCATTTGGCGACTTTGAAACAATTTCGAAAGTTTAGTTGCACCTTCAGATACAAAAACGGCCATCCGTGGATGGCCGTCGGGCTGCTGGGGTCAGCCAGCCAGGACGTGTTACTCAGTGGCTTTTTTCACTGCGTCCTTGGTCTTGCCCACTGCTTGCTGCGCTTCGCCTTCTTTCTCTTGGATCACGCCTTCAGCACGCAGTTTGTCGTTGTCTGTGACTTTACCGACGCCTTGCTTGATGTTACCGACAGCTTCGTTCGCCAAGCCCTTTACCTTATCGGAAGTGCTGCTCATGGTATTACTCCTGATAACAATCAAATGGTTTTTGGTCACTACGTAGCGGTTGACCTGAAGCGCAGCGGCGGAGTTTCAATTATTTTTACGTGAACATTTCATCGAAAGCGGCAGGTTTGGCTTTATGTTTTGCAGCCAACCCACGAGAATGCCCGGCACATTCAGGCTGCAACGCTGAATAACAGATCCCGTAGGAAGGTTATGAAACTCAATAAAGCACAGGCCATTGCCCGCAGAAACCAGGAACTGGGCGGTGCCGTACTCGGCGTCAACAACTGCCACTTCACCGACCTGGACCGCAAACGCAACATCTGGTGGTTCGACCTGCCGGTGGGGCGTATTGCCGTGGGCCAATACGAGTGGATCCACCTGTTGATGCACAACGCCGACACCGACCAGTTGCTGCACCTGAAGGTGCCGACGGTGTTCCTGCGTGAAAAACTCGAAGGGCTGGTGGTACGCAATGCGGGCAAACGCAAGCCGGAGATTACCCTGGAGCTAAGCGCGGATAAGGACTCGTTCTTGAAGGACGTACGCCCCGCCGGTGCGGGTGTGAGCTTCGCGCAGTTCGCCCTTTAAAAAACCGTGCGGGCTGCCCTGACAGGCTTTTTGTAGGAGCGAACTTGCTCGCGAAAAACTCACAGGCACAGCGTTTATCCAGGAAGCACGCGTTACCGTTGACGTTCTTCGCGAGCAAGCTCGCTCCTACAAAAGGTGATGAACGCGCCCACATAAAAAACCCCGCATCAGCGGGGTTTTTTATGGGTTACTTTTTAAGACCAAGTTTCTTCAGTTCTTCATCACGCAATTCACGCCGCAGGATCTTGCCCACATTGGTGGTCGGCAACGCATCACGGAACTCCACGGCCTTGGGCACCTTGTAGCCGGTGACGTTGGCGCGCATGTGTTCCATCACCTGGTCCTTGGTCAGGGTGGCCCCTGGCTTGACCACGATGAACAACTTGATGTGCTCGCCGGATTTTTCATCCGGTACACCGATGGCCGCACACTGCAGCACGCCTGGCAGGCCCGCCAGCACGTCTTCCAGCTCGTTGGGGTAGACGTTGAAGCCGGAGACCAGAATCATGTCCTTCTTGCGGTCGACGATACGCATGTAGCCGTCTGGCTGGATAATCGCGATGTCGCCGGTCTTCAGCCAACCTTCGCTGTCGAGCATCTCGTCGGTAGCGTCCTGGCGCTGCCAGTAGCCCTTCATCACTTGCGGACCTTTCACACACAGCTCGCCGGTTTCGCCCAGTGCAAGCTCGGTACCGTCGTCGGCGATGACTTTACACGCAGTGGAAGGCACCGGAATGCCAATGGTGCCAATCTGGATGTGCTGGATCGGGTTGACCGTGGCCACCGGGCTGGTTTCGGTCATGCCGTAGCCTTCGCAGATCGCGCAGCCGGTGACGGCCTTCCAACGCTCCGCCGCAGCCAGTTGCAACGCCATGCCTCCCGATAGGGTGACCTTCAGCGCAGAGAAGTCCAGCTTGCGGAAACCTTCGTTGTTGCACAGCGCCACGAACAGGGTGTTGAGGCCGACGAAGCCACTGAACTTCCACTTCGACAGTTCCTTGACCATCGCCGGCAGGTCGCGCGGGTTGCTGATCAGGATGTTGTGGTTGCCGATCAGCATCATCGCCATGCAATGAAAGGTGAAGGCATAGATGTGGTACAGCGGCAGCGGCGTGATCAGGATCTCGCAGCCTTCGTTGAGGTTGGAGCCCATCAGCGCCTTGCATTGCAGCATGTTGGCGACCAGGTTGCGGTGGGTCAGCATGGCGCCCTTGGCCACGCCGGTGGTACCGCCGGTGTATTGCAACACAGCCACATCGCCGCTGGCCGGGCTGGCATCGTTGACCGGCTGGCCATGGCCCTTGGCGAGTATGTCGTTGAACTTGATGGCCTGGGGCAGATGATAGGCCGGGACCATTTTCTTCACGTACTTGATCACGCTGTTGATCAGCACGCGCTTGAAGGGCGAGAGCAGGTCGGCAACTTCGGTGACGATCACATGCTTGACGGCGGTCTTGGGCACGACTTTTTCAGCCAGGTGCGCCATGTTGGCCAGGCAAACCAGGGCCTTGGCCCCGGAATCATTGAATTGGTGTTCCATTTCCCGCGCGGTGTACAGCGGGTTGGTGTTGACCACGATCAGGCCGGCGCGGATGGCACCGAATACAGCGACGGGGTATTGCAGAACGTTGGGCAGTTGCACGGCGATTCGATCGCCAGGCTTCAAGTCGGTATGCTGTTGCAGATACGCGGCGAATGCGCCGGACAACTCGTACAGTTCACCGTAGGTGATTGTCTTGCCCAGGTTGCTGAAAGCCGGTTTGTTAGCGAAGCGCTGGCAGGACTGCTTCAGTACCGCCTGAATATTCGGATACTCGTCTGGATTGATCTGTGCAGCAATCCCGGCGGGGTACTTATCCTTCCAAAAGTCTTCATTCATGGAAGCCCACTCCTCAGCGACGCGAATTCATCATCGCATTTGATGCGATTATTATTGGTGTATGTTTTTAGGTGAGTCTGGCGCTTTCAAGCAGGCCTAGAAGTCACAAAGCGCGCCGAGAGTAGCAGCTTTGCCAAGGGCCGCCTAGAGCCAAAAGAGGGCCCTACAGTCATAAACATGACTCAAGAATATCCAATGGTCACTTTTAGAGCAAAAATTCTATAACACCAAAAATGGCTCTAGAACAGGCTTTCAAGGGCGAAAAATACAGTGTGGGAGCTGGCTTGCCTGCAACAGCGGTGGACCAGTCAATTCAACAGGCGCCTGAAACACTGCTATCGCAGGCAAACCAGCTCCCACATTTTTTGGACCCTATTTCAATTCAAGCGATCTCGCGCAGCTCCCGGCGCAAGATCTTGCCCACCGGTGTCATCGGCAACGACTCCCTCAACACAATATGCTTGGGCACCTTGTACCCCGTGAAGTTGGCCTTGCAATATGCCTTCAGCTCCTCAAGGCTCACCCCCTGGGCCCGTGCCACCACGAACAGCTTCACCGCCTCCCCCGTGCGCTCGTCCGGCACGCCGATCACGGCGCAGTTGGCCACGGCCGGATGGGCCATGATCACGTCTTCAATTTCGTTGGGGTACACGTTGAAACCCGAGACGATGATCAAATCCTTCTTGCGATCCACAATACTGATGTAGCCATCGGTGTCGATCACCGCGATGTCACCGGTCTTCAACCAGCCATCGGCGTCCAGGGTTTCGGCGGTGGCGGCCGGTTGCTGCCAGTAGCCCTTCATCACTTGTGGGCCCTGGATGCACAGCTCGCCGCGCTCGCCCAACGGCAGTTCTTGCCCCAGGTCATCCACGACTTTCATCGCCGTACCCGGCACCGGGATGCCCACGGTACCCAGGCGCGACAGGCCGCCGTACGGGTTGGTACTGGCCACTGGCGAGGTTTCGGTGAGGCCGTAGCCTTCGCCGATGGCGCAGCCGGTCAGCGCCTCCCAGCGTTCCGCCGTGGACTTGACCAGGGCAGTGCCTCCGGAGTTGGTGATCTTCAGGTGGGAGAAATCCAGGGTCTTGAAATCCGGGTGGTCCATCAGCGCCACAAACAGTGTGTTCAGCCCCAACAGGCCGGAGAACTGCCACTGCTTGAGCTCCTTGATAAACCCGCCGATGTCCCGTGGGTTGGTGATCAGCACGTTGTGGTTACCGGAGACCATCATGCACATGCAATTGGCCGTGAATGCATAGATGTGGTACAGCGGCAGCGGTGCAATCATCACCTCCTGCCCTTCCTTGATCAGCGGATGGCCGTCGTCGCCCAGTTGCGACATGCACGCCCGCACCTGCTGCATGTTCGCCACGAGGTTGCCGTGGGTGAGCATCGCGCCCTTGGCCAGCCCAGTGGTGCCGCCGGTGTATTGCAGCACGGCGACGTCGTCCAGGGTCACCGGATGGCGCGTCACTCCAAGGCCCGCGCCCATGCGCAGGGCGCGCTTGAACGACACCGCCCGCGGCAGGTGGTAGGCCGGGACCATCTTCTTGACTTTGTCGACCACGGTGTTGACTAGCCAGCCTTTGGCGGCGGGCATGAAGTCGCCCATCTTGGCTTCGATCAGGTAGTCGATTTCGGTGTCGGTGCACACCTCCTGCACCCGCGAACCGAACAGGTTGAGATAGACCAGCGCCCGCACACCGGCATCCTTGAACTGGTGGCGCATCTCGCGCGGGGTATAAAGCGGGTTGGTGTTGACCACGATCAGCCCGGCGCGCAGTGCGCCGAACACCGCAACCGGGTAATGCAGCACGTTGGGCAGCTGCACCGCGATGCGCTCACCGGGCTTGAGGTCGGTGTGCTGCTGCAGGTAACCGGCAAACGCCGCACTCTGGCGCTCAAGGTCAGCGTAGGTAAGGGTAATGCCCATGCTGCTGAATGCCGGACGGTCGGCAAAGGTCTTGCAGGAACGCTCGAAGACCTCGATCACCGACTTGTAGGTGCTGAGGTCGATGGCATTGGGGACTCCCGCCGCGCGTTTGTCATTCCAGAAATCAGGTTGCATTATTCTTGTCCTCTTTACCTGAGTGTGTCCGGCCGCTGCCATGCAAAATGTGCAGCAATAAGAAGCGGAGCTTTGGGGAAGTTAGCAGCTATGGCCAAACAGGCAAGATGCGCAACTGTGTCATTGATTGTATGAATCTTGTACCTAAGGTGTAGGCAGATACCCCGCCCCTCGCCGGATGAGCTATACAATGCAACCACCCTGAGCAAAGGAAGCCGCCATGAACCACAGCACCTTCTGGCTGACCGCGAACGACCACACCCGTCTGTACGTCAACCAATGGATGCCCGACGGCCCGCCCAAGGCCGTGGTGATGATCTCCCATGGCATGGCCGAGCATGGCGGCCGCTATGCGCGCCTGGCACAGGCATTGTGTGAGGCAGGCCTGGGTGTGTATGCGCTGGACCAGCGCGGGCATGGCCGTACCGCAGAGGCCGGCACCGTTGGGCTGTATGCCGAAACGGATGGCTGGAACAAAGTAGTGGGCGATCTGGCCAGCCTTAATCAGCACATCGGCCAACAGCATCCCGGGCTGCCGATCATCTTGCTGGGCCACAGCATGGGCAGCTATATCTCCCAGGCATACTTGCTGCATCACAGCGCCAGCTTGCATGGCGCAATACTCAGCGGCTCGAATTTCCAGCCGGTGGCGCTCTACCGTGCAGCGCAAATCATTGCGCGCATCGAGCGAGCACGCCAAGGCCTGCGAGGACGCAGTGCGTTGATCGACTTCTTGTCGTTCGGTTCATTCAACAAAGCCTTCAAACCCAATCGCACCAAGTTCGACTGGCTCAGCCGCGACCCGGCTGAAGTGGACAACTACATCAACGACCCACTTTGTGGCTTCCGTTGCACCAATCAACTGTGGATCGACCTGCTGGGCGGCTTGCAGCAGATCAGCAAAGTCTCCAACCTGGCGCAGATCGATCCTGGCCTGCCGATCCTGGTGATGGGCGGCGATTGTGATCCGGTGAGTGAAGGCAAGCGTCTGAAAAACCTGGCCCATGCCCTGCGTGAGGCCGGTTGCCAGGACGTGCAATTGACGCTCTACCCGCAGGCGCGCCATGAAGTATTCAACGAAACCAACCGTGATGAAGTCACCGCCGACCTGCTGGCCTGGCTCGAACAGGCGCTGGCGTTGCGCAGGCCCACCCGCTGCGAATAGTTTTTGCTTTAAAATCAGCCGATTAATTACCGTTAAGCCACAGGATGCACCTTGAGATGACCCAGGTAACCAACACCCCGTACGAAGCGCTTGAAGTGGGCCAGACTGCCAGCTTCAGCAAAACCGTCGAAGAGCGCGATATCCAGCTGTTCGCCGCCATGTCGGGTGACCACAACCCGGTGCACCTGGACGCTGAATACGCCAAGGCGACCATGTTCAAGGAGCGGATTGCCCACGGCATGTTCAGCGGTGCGCTGATCAGCGCGGCAGTGGCCTGCGAGCTGCCTGGGCCGGGTACGATTTACATCGGCCAGCAGATGACCTTTCAGAAGCCGGTGAAGATCGGCGACACCCTGACCGTGCGCTTGGAAATCCTCGAGAAACTGCCGAAGTTTCGCGTGCGCATTGCCACTCGAGTGTTCAACCAGCGTGATGAGCTGGTAGTCGATGGCGAAGCGGAGATTCTGGCGCCACGTAAGCAGCAAGTCGTGACCTTGACCGAGCTGCCGCCGATCAGCATCGGCTGATCTGGGCTCCAGCCTTTGCATAAAACAAATGTGGGAGCGGGCTTGCTCGCGAATGCGGTGTGTCAGTCAATACAACAGTGACTGACCTACCGCTTTCGCGAGCAAGCCCGCTCCCACGGGTCTTACGACTGAGCGCGAGCCTGGTTACGCAGGGCTTTTACCTGGTCGTGGTTGCGCTGTACACCGTGGTACTGACGCTCAACCAAGTCACGAATGCCCAGCAGGTTGTGCTTGTTGATCTTCTCGATCGCTTCCTTGTAAGCCTTCAGTGCGTGGTCTTCACCGCGCTCGGCTTCGTTCAATACGGCCTCTTCGTCCTTGCCGGTGACCATCGACTTCACGTCGACCCAGCCACGGTGCAGGGCGCCGGCCATGCTGCCGGAATCTTCAGGATCGCCACCCAAGGCACGCACAGCCGTTTTCAGTTCAGCGGCGGCTGTCGCGCAATCAGCGGAGCGCTTGGCAAACAGAGCCTTGAGTTCTGGATGCTTGATGTCTTCAGCGCATTCCTTGAAACCCTTTTGGCCGTCGATGCTGGTCTCGATCAGGTCGTTTAGTACGGAGATCGATTCTTTGTTGATATCAGTCATTTTTCAATTCCTTGTACGGTTTAGAAGGTTGCCTTGGTTATTGCAGTGCCCGTGCCAGGTTTTCAAAAATAATTTTTATGTTTATTTTCAATAGTTTACGAATTATTGAACCATCTGTATGTTGGTTATTTGCATGATCTGTCATTTGGCCTTCATGCAGAATGCCTGTATTTTCGAAAGCCTGGCCTCAACCTTACGACGCTCATGAATCCCGAAAAACTCGAACTGCTCATCACCCGCCAAATGCCCTTCGGCAAATACAAGGGCCGGATCATTGCCGACCTGCCTGGGCCCTACCTGAATTGGTTCGCCCGCGAAGGTTTCCCCCACGGCGAACTGGGCGGTTTGCTGGCCTTGATGCAGGAAATCGACCACAACGGTCTGTCCGAATTGCTCGAACCGCTGCGCGCCAAACACGGTAAACCTGCCCCCCGCCACTAAGAGACTCACCATGCCAAGGAATGCTGATAACGAACCGCACTGGCACGCCATCGCCCAGCGCTATGAGTGCGAGCCCGGCCCGATCAACCTGGAAAACGGCTACTTCGGGCGCATGAGCCGGGCGGTGCAGGCCCAGTACCTTGAGTACATCAGCTTTATCAACCGCAGTAACTCGGTGCATGTGCGCCAGCGTTTTGAGCAGGGTGAAAACAACGAGATACGCCGCCAGTTGGCCGGGTTGATTGATGTCGACCCCGAGTCGGTGGCTTTCACCCGCAACGCCACCGAAGCCTTGCAGTCGCTGATCCGCAACTACAACCGCCTGCAACCGGGCGACCAAGTGCTGATCAGCGACCTAGAGTACGACACGGTCAAAGGCGCCATGCGCTGGTTGGCAGCGACTCGCGGTGTGAAAGTAATAGAGGTGTCCCACACCCACCCGGCCAGTTTCGACAGCCTGGTGCAGACTTATCACGATGCGTTTGTGCAGTACCCGCGCCTGAAATTAATGGCCTTGACCCATGTGACCCACCGTACGGGCCTGGTCATGCCGGTTGCGGCCATTGCCAAGGCCGCGCGCGAACGGGAAATCGACGTGATCCTCGACGGCGCCCACGCCTTGGGCCAGATCGAATTCAACCTGGCCGAACTGGGCATTAAGTTCGCGGGCTTCAACCTGCACAAGTGGATCGGCGCGCCGCTAACCCTGGGCTTTTTGTACATCGCACCGGAGCGCCTGGCCGATATCGACCCGGACATGGGCGAGTTCCATTACCCAGCCACCGATGTGCGAGCGCGTACGTCCTACAGCACGTCGAACTTTCCGGCGCTGATGACCTTGCCTCTGGTGTTTGAAGAGCATCGACAATTGGGTGGCGCTGCGGCCAAGGGCGCACGCGTCAATTACCTGCGCAACCTGTGGGTAAACCAGGTACGGCCGTTGCCGGGAATTGAAGTGCTGACCTCGGATGACCCGCGTCTGTATTGCGGGATCACAGCCTTCAAGTTCATCGAGCGTGATCAGCAGGCGATGGTGGACCGGTTGCTCAAAGAGCACGGCCTGTTCACCACTACGCGCACGGGGGCAGCGTTTGGCACCTGTATCCGGGTGACGCCGGGGCTGGTGACATCGGCGGCGGACATCAAAGCGCTGGTCCACGCAATCACCCAACTAAACAAAGATTAAAACTGTGGGAGCGGGCTTGCTCGCGAAGGCGCGATACCAGTCACTAGATGCGTTGACTGACCCACCGCATTCGCGAGCAAGCCCGCTCCCACATTTGGATCCAGGGTGGTTTTGAGGCTTTTTACAGGCAAAAAAAAGCGGCACACCGACCAAGTGCGCCGCAAAAATGCCGTTAAGCACAGCAACAACGATTCGATAAATCCGTTCAGTCCAGCAGCGCCAGCGCCTGGGCAGTGACTTCCTGGATACGCGCCCAGTCGCCGTTCTTGACCCACTCCGGATCCAGCATCCAGCTGCCCCCCACGCACATCACGTTTTTCAACGCCATGTAGCTCTTGATGTTGGCTGGGCCAACACCGCCAGTCGGGCAAAATTTCACTTCGCCGAACGGGCCGCCAAGGGCCTTGATGGCAGCAACACCACCGCTGACTTCAGCCGGGAACAGCTTGAAGCGGCGATAACCCAGGCCGTAGCCTTCCATGATACCGGAGGCGTTGCTGATGCCCGGCAGCAGCGGGATCGGGCTGTGCACCGAAGCTTCCAGCAAGTCACGGGTGATGCCGGGGGTGACGATAAATTGCGAGCCTGCCACTTCTGCCGCTTCGAGCATGTGACGGTCGAGCACGGTACCGGCACCGGTGCACAGCTCAGGACGTTGCTCGCGCAAGACCTGAATGGCCTTGAGGCCGAACTCGGAACGCAGGGTCACTTCCAACGCGGTCAAACCGCCAGCTGCCAGGGCATCGGCCAGGGGCAGGATGTCCTGTTCGCGGGCGATGGTGATCACCGGCAGGATCCGCGCCTTGGCGCAGAGGCTGTCGATCAAGGCAACTTTATCCGCCATGGACACGGTCGGTTGAGGGCTTTTCATAGCGGCTGATCCTTGGCTCATGGGCACCAGTAAATCTCTAGAGTAGGTTGCAAAAACGCGCGAATCGGCATGGCAGCAACATCGTCGCTGGCCAGGGCGGCGCTCAAGGTGGTCAATTTCGAACTGCCGGAAATCGACAGCACGGTGTAGTCGGCCGTGGCCAGCAACGCACGACTCATGGTCAGGCGCTGGTGCGGCACCGTGGGCGCAAGCATCGGCCAGCAACGGCGGGTACCGTCGGCCTTCAGCGCGTCACTCAGGTTGGGGCTGTTGGGGAACAGCGATGCGGTGTGGCCGTCATCGCCCATGCCCAACACCAGCACATCAATGGCTGGCAACTCGCCCAGCAGGCGATCGGCCTGCTCGGCAGCATCTTCAAGGTTGGCAGCGGGGCTGTACAGGCTCAAGAACTTCGCCTTGGCCGCCGGACCTTGCAGCAAATGTTGCTTCAACAGGCCAGCATTGCTGTCGGCGTGTTCGACCGGCACCCAGCGCTCATCGGCCAGAGTGATGGTGACCTTGGACCAGTCCAGGCCCTGCTTGGCCAGGTTCTGGAAAAACGCCACGGGGCTGCGGCCACCGGACACCACCAACGTCGCCTCGCCACGGGCACTGATGGCCGCGCGCAGTTGTTCAGCCACGTCATTGGCCAGGCCATCGGCCAGCAGCGCAGGCGTACGGTACTCATGGGCAGTGACGCCCTGAGGCAGTTTCAATTCAGATATCGCCATACCACGACCTCCCATCCCGCGTGATCAGTGCAATGGAGCTCATCGGCCCCCAGGACCCCGCCGCATACGGCTTGGGCGCATCACCGGATTTTTTCCACCCGGCGATCAGTTGGTCACACCACTTCCACGCGGCTTCGATTTCATCTTTGCGAACAAACAGGTTCTGATTGCCGCGCATCACTTCCAGCAACAATCGCTCGTAGGCATCGGGGATGCGTGCGCTGCGATAGGTGTCGGAAAAATTCAGTTGCAGTGGCCCGCTACGCAGTTGCATGCCCTTGTCCAGGCCCTGCTCCTTGGTCATCACACGCAAGGAAATACCTTCATCCGGCTGCAGGCGGATGATCAGCTTGTTGCTGATCTGCAGGCGCTGCTCGGGAGCGAAGATGTAGTGGGACGGTTCCTTGAAGTGGATAACAATCTGCGACAGCTTTTGCGGCATACGCTTACCGGTACGCAGGTAGAACGGCACGCCGGCCCAACGCCAGTTACGGATATCAGCACGCAGGGCAACGAACGTCTCGGTGTCGCTCTGGGTGTTGGAGTTGTCTTCTTCCAGGTAACCCGGCACGGCTTTACCGGCGCTGTAGCCGGCGATGTACTGGCCACGGACTACCTGGGTGGTCAGGCCCTCGGGACTGATCGGCGCCAGGGCCTTGAGCACCTTGACCTTCTCGTCGCGGATGCTGTCGGCAGACAGGTCGGCGGGCGGGTCCATGGCAATCAGGCAAAGCAGTTGCAACAGGTGGTTCTGGATCATGTCGCGCAACTGGCCAGCCTTGTCGAAGTAACCCCAACGGCCTTCGATGCCAACCTGCTCGGCCACGGTGATTTCCACGTGGGAGATGTAGTTCTGATTCCACTGGGTTTCGAACAGGCTGTTGGCGAAACGCAGGGCGATCAGGTTCTGCACCGTCTCTTTGCCCAGGTAGTGGTCGATGCGGTAGGTGCGGTTTTCCGGGAAAAACTGCGCCACGGCGTCGTTGACCTTGCGCGACGACTCCAAGTCCGAACCGATGGGTTTTTCCAGCACTACGCGGGTATTTTCCGCCAGGCCGACCTTGGACAGGTTTTCGCAGATCGCGCCGTACACCGCCGCCGGGGTGGCGAAGTAGGCAATCAGGCGCTGATCGCTGCCGGCTTTTTCGGCCAGGGCGACGTAGTCGTCGGCTTTCATGAAGTCGACATGCACATAAGCCAGGCGTGCGAGGAAACGCTGGGCCACGGCTTCGTCGAGCTCCTTGCCGACGTATTTACGCAATTCTTTTTCGATATGGGCCAGGTGTTGCTGCTCGGAGCCGGCCTCACGGGCCAGGGCCAGGATGCGTGTGTCGTCGTGCAGCAACCCGGCGCCATCGAGTTGATAAAGGGCATGAAATAACTTGCGCAGCGCCAGATCACCCAAGGCGCCAAACAGGGCAAAGGTGCAGGGTTCCACGGTTATCGAAGGCATGATGTTTGTTCTTTTATCAAGTTAAGCTACAAATACCTTTTTTCAAGGCATCACTCAAGGAAAAATGTAGTAATAACCACAACATTTTCCCGAAATACGCATTGCGAGTGGTGGTGTTCAGCTACCCTCAGTAGGATAGGCCACCGCGAAAAGCCACTCATCGATTGGTTACCGCCTTTTTATTTGCATCGTCGCCCGAAGGAAAGACTGAATGGACCGCGTGCGAAATCTTCTGGAACAGATCCGGAACCGCCTCGAAGAATTGAACAAGGCCGAGCGCAAAGTCGCTGAAGTGATCCTGCTCAACCCGCAGCAGGCCACACGCTTCTCGATCGCCGCCCTCGCCCAGGCCGCTTCGGTCAGTGAACCGACGGTCAACCGTTTCTGCCGTTCGTTCGGTGTCAGCGGTTACCCTGAACTTAAATTGCAGTTGGCGCAAAGCCTGGCCAGTGGCGCCGCGTATGTCAGCCGCGCCGTGGAGGCCGATGATAACCCCGAGGCCTACACCCAGAAGATCTTTGGCAGCGCCATTGCATCCCTGGACAGTGCGTGCCAGGCCCTGGACCCGGCGCTGATCAGCAAGGCCGTGGACTTGTTGATCCAGGCGCGGCAAATCCACTTCTTTGGCCTGGGTGCTTCGGCTCCCGTGGCCATGGATGCGTTGCACAAGTTCTTCCGCTTCAACCTGGCGGTGACCGCCCATGCCGACGTGCTGATGCAACGCATGATCGCCTCGGTGGCGCACACCGGTGAGTTGTTCGTGATCATTTCCTACACCGGCCGTACCCGCGAACTGGTGGAAGTGGCGCGTATCGCTCGGGAAAACGGTGCGTCAGTGCTGGGCGTAACCGCCGAGAACTCGCCGCTGGCCAAGGCCAGTACGGTGAGCCTGAACATCCCGTTGCCGGAAGACACCGATATCTACATGCCGATGACTTCTCGGATTATCCAGTTGACGGTGCTGGATGTGCTGGCGACCGGCATGACCTTGCGTCGCGGGGTGGATTTCCAGCCGCATTTGCGCAAGATCAAAGAGAGCTTGAATGACAGCCGGTATCCGGTGGGGGATGAGTTCAACTAGCAGGCAGCTCTACCAGCAGTACCGGCCCTATCGCAGGCAAGCCAGCTCCCACAGGGGGATGCATTCCAAATGTGGAAGCTGGCTTGCCTGCGATAGCGCCATCAGCCACACCGCTAAACGCCAGCCCTGGCCTGCAAACTCAAATGGGCCCTCTCCCCCGGCGCCAGGCTCGCCGCCGCCATCGCCGCCTCTACGCACACAAACCCTGACGCTTCGTTAAAGCTCACACCCAACAGCGGCCGGCTCCCCGGGTGCCACACCACCGTGTCGGCGCTGTCGCCAGTGTCGATGCACAGTTCACGCTGCCAGGCGTGGTCCTTGAGCTGCAATTCGCCCTCATGCTGGAACACCCGCTGGCATCCGCCATCGACCCGCAAGTCACCTTCCTGCTGGCAAACCTGGCGATTGAGCTGGTCGTAACCTTGCGCCCCTTCAAGCCCAGACAGCGCTACCTCATCAACGTGACCAATACGCCAGTAAGCGTGCAATGCATGACTCAACTGGCACGGCAGCTCGTCGTGATGCTCGGTGCTCAGGCGCAGTTCCAGGGTGTCGCCCAGGTGCGCGTGCAAATCCACCTGCCAGTCGCACAGTTGCAATTGCCAGTGCAGACGCACGCCGTCGTCATCGGTGCTGCTGTCGAGCAGTTTCCAGTCGATCAAGCGCGCCCAACCGTGGGAAGGCCAGGCATTTTCGCTGGGGTGGCGGCCATACCACGGCCAGCACACCGGTACGCCACCACGGATAGCCCCGACTTGCGGCCATTTGGCAGCACACCACAGCCACGGCTTCTGGCCCGTAGGTTGAAAGTGCAGCAATTGCGCACCCTGGCGACTGAACACCGCCTGGCACAGGGGGTGGTCGATCACCAACACATCGCGCATCTGAAAGCGCTCCCAGGCGAACACCGGTCGCTCGCGCAGGGATTTGAAAAAGCGTTGCAGCGGTTGCTCATGCATGTGCACAGGTTCCGAATATCACAGTGCAAGCCAAAAAAAAGCGGATAGCCATGGCTACCCGCAAATGCGCACAGAGAGAGGAGCTTATCGCAACAGCGTTAGAACGTAGACTGAATTTTCAGGCCGGCGACCAAGGCGTTGTCGACTTGATCCACACCACCTGGGTGGGTGATGTATTGCAGGTTAGGGCGTACGGTCAGCCAATTGGTGACATGGAAGCCGTAGTTGATTTCGTAGTTGTACTCAGTGCCTTGCAGTGGCATGTAACCCGCCTGGCTGTAGTCAGTGAAACCACCGGCCGCGTTACGCAGCTCTGCGGTTTTCTTCACGTCATCGTTGACATGGATACGGGCAAAACCGATGCCGATGTCATCCTTTGGACGCGCATCGAACGGGCCTTTGTACACAAACATCAGCGACTGATAGTTGTCGATGAAGTTGGTGTCCTTGTCGTGGAAGGTGACGTTGGCCGCAACGTTCAGACCACGGGAGGCATCACCATTGTGAGTGGTGAGTTGCTGTTGCACCACGCCCCAGTAGCCGCTTTTGCTGTTGCGAACGCGCAGGGCATCGCCAGTGGCGCCAGCGTCGCCGCCGTTGACGTCTTCGCGCACATCGTCAGCGTCCGCCGTGCTCTTGTAGTAACCCACGCGGTATTCACCCGGCAGGCCATTGACCTTCGGCGACCACACCAATTCAACTGGCAACACGGTGCCCTTGGTGCCGCTGCCGCTGAGCTTGAAGCCGTTGCCCATTTCGGTTTGCGATGGGTTCTGGTTGTACGCGCCAATTTGCGCATACAGCTCAGGCGTGATGTGGTATTTCACACGCAGAGCGGCCTGGCTGACGGGCCAGTTGTACCAGATGTTGGTGGCCCAGTTACCCACTTGGGAACCGCAGAACGCCAGGTTCTGGAACTCGCAGGGGAAGGTGTTGAAGTCTTCGCCTTCACCGAAGTAACCGGCTTTTACGTCCAGCTTGCCGTCGAGGAACTGGTGCTGGA
Source organism: Pseudomonas sp. AM4(2022) (assembly GCF_036346515.1). NCBI lineage: Bacteria > Pseudomonadati > Pseudomonadota > Gammaproteobacteria > Pseudomonadales > Pseudomonadaceae > Pseudomonas > Pseudomonas sp. AM4(2022). Next base: position 149,628 of record NZ_JAOTNW010000012.1, on the reverse strand, counting down.
TCCACAGTTGGGTCAGACGCACCATGTGGCCACGGCCATACACTTCCTGCGATGAACTCAAGGTGCCGGCACGCGGGTCGCCAATACGGTCATTGGAGATGTTCTCGCCATTACGGTTGGTCAACTGGATCTTGGCCTGGGTGTTATCCCAGCCCCACAGTTTTTGCAGGTCCAGCGCCACGCCCAGACCGAACTGGTCGGAGTAGCGACCGGTCTTGTCGTCGTTGTAGCCGCCGTGGGCGTTGTAGCCCATCTCGCCCACGTAGTCGGCCTTGATGTCGATACCTTGCTCGATCAGCTTGGTACGCTCGCCGCCCCAATCACCGGTCATCCACTTGGAATCGGCGCTGAATGCATCGGCCGCCATCGCATTGGCGGACAATACAAGGGCTGCTGCCGCTGACAGTTGGCAGATCAGCCGGGTGTTGTTGTGTTGCTTTTTCATCCCTACATCCTCGTCTTTATTGTTATTAAACTGTTTTTATCTAACGCGGGTTACATTTTTTTAGCCAAAACAACAAGTTAACCATTTATCACATTACTGTAGGAGCGAGCTTGCTCGCGAAAAACTCAAGGTCACTGCGTTCATCCAGGATGCCCGCGTTACCGTTAACGACCTTCGCGAGCAAGCTCGCTCCTACACGATGCTTTAGCGACCCTTGAATTGGGTCACGTTGTCGGCATGCCCCTGTGCCGGCACCGCAGCAGCAGTCCCCAATCGCTCACCGGTCTTGGCGTCAAACAGCAACACCTTGGCCGGGTCGAATTGCAGCGTCAGGGTCTCGCCCACCTGCGGCGCGACGTCCGGCGCCAAACGGCAGCAGACCTTGGTGTCGTTGAGCTGCACAAACACCAGGGTGTCCGGGCCGGTGGGCTCGGTCACCTGCACTTCGGCGCGAATGCTCGACGAGCCATTGCCCTCGCCCGCTGCCAGCACGATCTGCTCCGGGCGCAGGCCCAGGATCACATCGCGGTCTTCAAGCCCTGCGTCATTCATGCCCAGCGCCAACTCGCAACGGGCCTGGCCGCTGTCGAGCAGTGCGACCAGACCACCGTTCTGGCGTTTTAGGCGCATGGGAACGAAGTTCATCGGTGGTGAACCGATAAAGCTTGCCACAAACAGGTTGGCCGGGTCGTTGTAAATTTCCTTCGGGGTGCCGAATTGCTGGATGATGCCGTCCTTCATCACCGCCACTTTGTCGCCCAGGGTCATCGCTTCGATCTGGTCGTGGGTCACGTAGACGGTGGTGGTTTTCAGACGCTGGTGCATCAGCTTCATTTCGGTGCGCATCTCGACGCGCAGCTTGGCGTCGAGGTTGGACAGCGGTTCGTCGAACAGGTAGATCTTCGGCCGACGCGCCAGGGCACGGCCCATGGCCACGCGCTGTTGCTGGCCACCGGACAACTGGCCCGGCTTGCGGTTGAGCAGGTGTTCGATCTGCAGCAACTTGGCTACGCGCGCCACTTCGGCGTCGATGTCGGCTTGCGGCATCTTGCGGATCTTGAGGCCGAACTCGATGTTCTCGCGCACGCTCATGGTCGGGTACAGCGCGTAGGACTGGAACACCATGGCGATGTCGCGGTCCTTGGGGCTCATGCCGCTCACGTCTTGATCACCGATCATGATCGCGCCGCCGGTGATGGTCTCAAGGCCAGCGATGCAGTTCATCAGCGTGGATTTACCACAGCCCGACGGGCCGACCAGGATGAGGAACTCGCCTTCCTTGATCGACAGTTCGATGTTCTTCAAGGTGTCGGGCAGGCCGGCGCCATAGGTCTTGTTTACATTGCGAAGTTCAAGCGTAGCCATGATTACCCCTTGACCGCGCCGGCCGTGAGGCCGCGCACGAAATACTTGCCTGCGATCACATAGACCAGCAGGGTCGGCAGCCCGGCGATCATCGCCGCCGCCATATCCACGTTATATTCCTTGGCCCCGGTGCTGGTGTTGACCAGGTTGTTCAGCGCCACCGTGATGGGCTGGGAGTCGCCGCTGGAGAACACCACACCGAACAGGAAGTCGTTCCAGATCTGGGTGAACTGCCAGATCAGGCAGACCATGATGATCGGCGTCGACATCGGCAGGATGATCCGGCGGAAGATGGTGAAGAACCCCGCTCCGTCCAAGCGTGCTGCCTTGATCAGCGCATCCGGGATGCTCACGTAGTAGTTACGGAAGAACAGCGTGGTGAACGCCAGGCCGTAGACCACGTGGATAAACACCAGGCCGGTAGTGGTGCTGGCCAGGCCCATCTTGCCGAGGGTGAACGACGCGGGCAGCAGCACGGTCTGGAACGGCAGGAAGCAACCGAACAACAACAGGCCGAAGAACAGCTGCGAACCGCGGAAGCGCCAGAACGACAGCACGTAGCCGTTCAAGGCGCCGATGGCGGTAGAGATCAGCACAGCAGGAACAGTGATCTTGATCGAGTTCCAGAAGTAGCCATCCACGGTGGCCCAGGCTTTCACCCAGCCGATGCCGCTGACCACGGTGGGCCAGCTGAGCAGGTTACCGGTGCTGATGTCTTCCGGGGTCTTGAAGCTGGTGAGCAGCATCACCACCAGCGGCACCAGGTACAGCAGCACCGCCAGGATCAGCACCGCGTAGATCGCGATGCGGCTCAGGCTGATGGCAGGTTTGGCGGCGAGACTAGTCATTACGCTTGGTCCTCAGCTCGGAATACAGGTACGGCACGATGATCGCGAGGATCGCACCGAGCATCAGGATTGCACTGGCCGAGCCCATGCCCATCTGGCCGCGACTGAAGGTGAACGAGTACATGAACATCGCTGGCAGGTCGGAGGAGTAGCCCGGGCCGCCTGCGGTCATTGCCGCCACCAGGTCGAAGCTCTTGATCGCAATGTGCGCCAGGATCATCACCGCACTGAAGAACACCGGACGCAGGCTGGGCAGCACCACGCTCCAGTAGATACGCGGCAGGCTCGCGCCGTCGATCTGCGCAGCACGGATAATCGACTGATCAACACCGCGCAGGCCGGCGAGGAACATCGCCATGATAAAGCCAGAGGCTTGCCACACAGCGGCGATCACCAGGCAGTAGACCACGCGGTCGGGGTCGATCAGCCAATCGAGACGGAAGCCTTCCCAGCCCCAGTCCCGCAGGAGTTTGTCCAGGCCCATGCCCGGGTTGAGCAGCCATTTCCAGGCGGTACCGGTGACGATCATGGAGAGCGCCATCGGGTACAGGTAAATGGTGCGGATAAAGCCTTCGCGGCGGATTTTCTGGTCGAGGAAAATCGCCAGCAGCACGCCGATCACCAGGGTGATACCGATGAACATGCCGCCGAACACGGCCAGGTTCTTGCTCGCTACCCACCAGCGGTCGTTGTCGAACAGCCGCTGATACTGTGCCAGGCCCGCCCATTTGTAGCTGGGCAGGAAGGTCGAGGTGGTGAACGACAGCACGAACGTCCACAGGATGTAGCCATAAAAGCCCACCAGCACGATGAACATGCTCGGCGCCAGCACCAGTTTAGGGAGCCAGCGCTGCAGCACATCGAATGGCGAGGCCTTGCTGAACACAGCAACAGAACTCATGGGAAAATCCAGTACAGGGAAAAAGGACTACAAGGTGAACCGTCTGGTACGCGGTTCGTGTGGGAGCGGGCTTGCTCGCGAAAGCGGCAGGTCAGTCACCAAACATGCTGTCTGATACACCGCTTTCGCGAGCAAGCCCGCTCCCACACAAGCCCGCTCCACAGCTGTTACTTGGCCGACTTGATCGCCGCGCCGAGCTTCTTGGCCGTGTCGGCCGGGTCGGCTTTCGGGTCGTTGATGTAGTTGGTCACGACATCGAAGAACGCACCCTGTACCGCCAGGGTCGTGGCCATGTTGTGGGCCATGCTCGGCTGCAGGCCCCCGGTCTTGGCGTCGGCCAAAAAGTCCTTGGCGGCGGTCTGGGCACAGGAATCAAAGCCGTAGGATTCCATCTTGGTCAGCATGTCGTTACGCACAGGGATCGAGCCCTTGTTGATGCTGAACACCTTCTGGAAGTTTTCACCCAGCACGACTTTGGCAATGTCCTGCTGGCCCGCGGCAGTGCCTTTGTCTTTCTGCTTGAACACCGCCAGGGAGTCGATGTTGTAGGTGAAGGCCTTATCAGTGCCCGGGAACGCTACGCACTCATAATCCTTGCCGGCAACTTTCTTGGCCGCGGTCCATTCGGACTTGGCCCAGTCACCCATGATCTGCATGCCGGCCTTGCCATTGATGACCTTGCCAGCTTCCAGGTTCCAGTCCTGGCCCTTGCCGTCGACGTCCATATAGGTCGCGACTTTCTTCAGCTCGGTGAGGGCCTTGACCATTTCCGGGCCGGTCAATGCGCCGTTATCCAGGTCGACCAGGGCTTTCTTGTAGCCATCAGCGCCCATTACCGAAAGCACCACCGCTTCGAACACGGTGCTGTCCTGCCAAGGCTGGCCGCCGTGGGCGAGCGCAATGAAGCCTGCAGCCTTGAGCTTGTCGCCCGCTGCGTAGAATTCTTCGAGGGTGGTTGGGTTCTTGGTGATGCCGGCTTTCTTGAAGACTTCCGGGTTGATCCACAGCCAGTTCACGCGGTGGATATTCACCGGCACGGCCACGTAGTCACCGTCGTATTTCACGGTGTCGGAGACTTTCTTGTCGAGCAGCGAATCCCATTTTTCTTCTTTGGCGACGTCTTTGAGCACGTCGGTGTCGAGCAGGCCAGTAGACGCCCATTCCTGGATGTCGGGGCCTTTGATCTGGGCAACGCCTGGCGGGTTACCAGCAACCGCGCGGCTTTTCAGCACGGTCATGGCAGTGGCGCCACCGCCGCCTGCTACAGCACCGTCTTTCCAGGTGAAGCCGTCTTTCTCAACTTGGGCCTTCAGGACATCCACAGCCGCTTTTTCACCGCCGGAGGTCCACCAATGCACCACTTCCACCGTACCTTTGGAGTCGGCGGCAAATGCACTGAGGGGGAACAACGAGGCAATGGAAATAGCGACGGCGAGGCGATTAATCGCGTTCATCTGAGTACCTTTTCTTGTTGTTATGCATGCAAGTCTAGAGCTTGCGCTGCACGGAGTTTAAACATGGATTTTCAGGGCGCAGGTAACAAAGGGACGTACAAATGTCACCACTTGGTGACATAGCATCCACTGCCCAATGCACTGGCCAAGCTGGGTGCCAAGGGCAGTGCAGGCAGCACTACCGCTTGCCAGGCATGGTACAGGTCAGGTTTGCCGCCCCAGATTTTACTGCTGGGTTGGTTGTGCGGGCTGAGTTCGTGGTGCCAACTGCCCTGGAGCCGGTCGATGAAGTGGGTTTCGCAAAACTCCCAGAAACGTCGGTACCAGGTTTCGTAATGCAGCTCACCAGTACGTTTGAGCAGCGCCTGAGCAGCGGCGCTGGCTTCGGCATGGGTCCAGTGCAGGCGCTCGCGTACCACCGGGCGCAGGTTCCAATCCAAAGTGTAGACAAGGCCCGGCGCACCATCCACCGCCCAGGCGTACTCGCAGGCACTGGCGAACAGGCCTTTGGCGTCGCTCACCAGCCAGTCCGGCGTGGCCAGCTTGGCCTCAAGGCGCGCAGCTTCCAGGTGCAGCAGCAACCGCGCCCATTCAAAACCATGGCCTGGGGTGATGCCGTAAGGGCGAAAGCCATCGGCGGGATTGTCTTGGTTGTAACCGAGCAACGGCTTCCACTGCGCGTCGAAATGTTCGATCACCATAAACTGGTTGTCGGCGGCGTGGGTGTGGATCACCCGCTCGACGATACGCAGCGCGCGGTCCAGCCAGCGTGTATCACCGCTGACATCGGCCAACGCCAGGAAGGCTTCGGTGGCGTGCATGTTGCTGTTGGCGCCACGATAGGCTTCGACGCCGCTCCAGTCCCGGGCAAAGGATTCGAGCATGACGCCCTCCTCTTCGCTCCAGAAGAACTGGTCGATGATATGGACGGCGTCGTTCATTAATGTGCGCGCACCCGGCGCGCCGGCCACCACGGCAGAGCTGGCGGCGAGGGCCACGAAGGCGTGCAGGTAGGCGGCCTTGCCGGTGTTGCCATCAGCCGCCTGGGGCGCGGCGAACCAGCCACCGTGCTCACTGTCGCGCAGCGGGCCGCTGAGCGCTGCCACACCGTGCGCTACCAGCTCGGCATAACCCGGCAACCCCATGGCATGGGCCATGGCAAAGCTGTGGGTCATGCGCGCGGTGTTCATGGTTTCGGCTCGAGCATTGGCCGGCAACTGGCCTTTATCGTCAAGGTTGCCGAAACCGTCCGGCAGGCGCGACGCCTTGGCGAACGCCAGCAGGCGCTGGCCTTCGGCGGCGAGCCAAGCGTGATGGGCTGGTGCATTCAGCCAACTGCTGGCAGGCAGTGGGTGGGTGGTCATGGGTGGCCCTTATTGTTTTTTTGGGATGACCGGAGTCTAAACAAGGGCGTGGGATGGGCAAGTAACGAAGGGGAGAAGAAATGTCACCGAGCGGTGACAATCCATGTAGGAGCGAGCTTGCTCGCGAAAAACTCACAGGCACCGCGTTCATTCAGCAAGTACCCGTTATCGTTAACGTTTTTCGCGAGCAAGCTCGCTCCTACAGAGGGCGATTTTGCGTTCATTGACCCAGTGGCGTGGCCGCAGCAGGCGCATTGAGGCGCTGATTCAAGTTCTGCACCTGGCTCTGCAAGGTGGTGATATTGCGCGTGGTCTGGATGCGGAACACGTCGAATTCCTTGTTGGTCGGCGCGTCGATATTGGCCGGCTGGTTTTCCTGGGCGCTCTTGAGCACCAGCACGTCCTGCTCGAGACGGGCGATGGCCGCGCTTGGGTTGCCTTGTTTCTTCAAGGCCGCCACATCGGTGGCCAGGCCCTTGCTCTCGGCCTGTGCTGCCGTGAGGCTGGCGACCGCGTCAGTGAGGGCCTGCACCTGGCCTTGCAGCTTGGTATTGGCCGCTGTCAGTTCGGTGGTGCTGGCACTCATCTGGGCCAGGCGGTTGTCCAGTTCGGTGGCTTGACCCGCGACGCCCAACTGTTGCTTGCCCTGCTCCTGCAACTGGGCTTCCAGCTGCTTGATCTGCAGCTTCAAGGCTTCGCTGCCGTTGTTCACATTGGCTTCGCTGGCCACGACCTTGCCGGAAATCGCCTGCAGGCGCCCCGCCGCTTCCTCGCTGATGCGGGCAAAGCTTTCCTGGGTGGCAACCAACTGCTGGCCCATCAGGGAGATCTGCTGGAAGCTCCACCAGGCCAGGCCCGCAAAGGCAATCAACAGCGCGCCGACCAGTGCCCACAACGGGCCAGTGCTGGCGCTCTTGACCTTGACCACGGGCGTCGTTCGCGAACGCACCGACGTCGCGGGGGTCGGCACGAAATCATCGTCATCCCCAAGATCGGCCCGTAGGCTGGGAACGTTGTCGAAGTCGTCTTTAGCATCGTTACGCATGAATCTACCCTGAATCAATGAGATGGCTGGCTGCAAAGCCGAGCGGCAGGAGTATAAACCGCACTCCCGGCGCATGGATCGACTCGGAACCTGGAATTGGGTTCCCGAAGTGTTGCTGCTTATGAGCTTATTGGCGGCCCGGGTCCTGGGCTTTCCACCAGCTGCAGAACTCGTCGAGCGCGGCCCACAGGCTGATCTTGGGCTCGTAGTCGAGATAATGCCTGGCGCGGCTGATGTCGAGGGTGAAATCTTTGTTCATCACCTGCATGCCCAGGCGCGACAATGCCGGTTCCGGCCGCCCCGGCCACATCGCGCAGAAGGCTTCATTCAAGGCCGCCACGCTGTAAGACAAACCGTAGGAGCGGTAACGGGTCACCTGGGGCAGCTCCATTTGCCGCATCACGTAGTTCACCACATCCCAGATCGGCACCGGTGCGCCGTTGCTGATGTTGTAGGCTTTGCCCAGCGCAGAGCCTGTGGCGAGCAAACTGCTGAGCAGCGCCTCGTTAAGGTTATGCACGCTGGTGAAGTCGACTTTGTTCAAGCCGTCGCCGACGATCGCCAGGCGGTTCTTGCGCTGCATTTTCAGCAGGCGCGGGAAGATGCTCATATCGCCGGCCCCGGTGACAAAGCGCGGGCGCAGGGCGATCACTTCCAGGCCGAACTCCTGAGCGCCAAAGACCTTCTGCTCAGCCAGGTACTTGGTAGCGGCATAGGGATGCTTGAAACGCTTGGGCACTTGTTCTTCGGTGAGCCCCAGATGGTCGCGACCGTCAAAGTAGATCGACGGCGACGACAGGTGCACCAGGCGCCCGACGCGCTGTTTCAGGCAGGCTTCGACGACGTTTTCGGTGACCAGCACGTTGTTCTGATGGAAGTCCTGGTACTTACCCCACAGCCCGACGGCGCCGGCGCAATGCACCACGGCTTCGATATCGCGGCACAGGTCGCGCACCAGGTCGGCGTCATTCAAGTCACCCTGGATAAACTCGGCACCGCGCCGTACCAGGTGCTCCACACCCTCGGCGCGCCGCCCGTTGACCCGCACGTCCAGGCCTTGTTCAAGGGCGAAGCGCGCAAAGCGCCCGCCAATGAAGCCGCTTGCGCCGGTGACCAGAATTTTCATGTCGTACTCCGTGTTCTTTCGTTTTTCATCGCTCTTGCCTTGACGCGCGCCATCACTCCAACGGCACCAACCAATGGCCACACACATCGGCCAGATGGTCAGTCAACAAGCCCAACAGTTGCCCACCACTGCGCCAATGATGCCAGTACAGCGGCACGTCGATGGGCTTATCTGGCAATAACTCGACCAGCACGCCGGTTTCCAACTGGTCACGCACCTGTAATTCAGGTACCAGGCCCCAGCCCAGACCGGCTTCCGTCAGGCGGATAAAACCTTCGGACGACGGGCATAGATGGTGTTCGAAACCACCGTCTACCCCCAGGGACGCCAGGTAGCGGTGCTGCAGGAAATCATCCGGGCCGAACACCAGCGCAGGCGTGCGCGCCAATTGGTCAGCCCGCACGCCCCCAGGAAAATGCCGCGCCAGAAAGGCCGGGCTGGCCAGGGCCCGATAACGCATGGCGCCCAGCAACAGGCTGCGGGCACCGGCCACGGGACGCTCGCTGGCGCAAATGCAGGCCGCCACTTCACCGGCGCGCATGCGCTTGAGGCCCACGGTCTGGTCTTCGACCACCAGGTCCAGCAGCAAATGCTGTTCGGCGCAGAAGTCGCTGATCGCCTCGGCCCACCAAGTGGCAAGGCTGTCGGCATTCAGGGCAATGCGCAGGCGCTCGGGCATGCCCTCCTCGTCCAGGGCCGGCACCTGGCTTTGCAGGTCACGCTCCAGCAAGCGCACCTGTTGCACATGGTTGAGCAAGCGCCGGCCGATATCGGTGGGCGTCGGCGGCGAGGCGCGTATCAACACCGGCTGGCCAATGCGCGCTTCCAATAGCTTGATGCGTTGAGAGATGGCTGACTGCGACAGCCCCAGCACCTGGGCACCGCGCTCAAAGCCGGCTTGTTCCACCACCGCCGCCAGGGCAGAAAGCAATTTATAGTCGAACATCAGTTTCTCTAATGAGCGATCAGCAATATTGGTTTTTCTTATACAGCCTCGAGCCGCACCATAGCCAGCATCGTATGAGTATCAACAAGGATCTCCCTCTATGTGGCAAAGCTATATGAACGGCTTGCTGGTGGCCCTCGGGCTGATCATGGCAATCGGCAGCCAAAATGCATTCGTACTCGCGCAAAGCCTGCGCCGCGAACATCACTTACCCGTGGCGGCGTTATGTGTGATCTGCGACGCACTGCTAGTGGCTGCCGGGGTATTCGGGTTAGCCACCGTGCTGGCGCAGAGCCCGATACTGCTGGCGGTGGCACGCTGGGGCGGCGCAGCGTTCTTGCTCTGGTACGGCGCATGCGCGCTACGCAGGGCCTGCTCGAAACAGAGCCTGGACCAAAGCGACAGCCTCAAGACACGTTCATTGCGCGCCGTGCTACTGAGCGCCTTGGCGGTCACCTTGCTCAACCCCCATGTTTACCTGGACACCGTCCTGCTGATCGGCTCCCTGGGCGCGCAACAAACCGAACCGGGTGCTTATGTCGCCGGAGCAGCCAGTGCCTCGTTCCTGTGGTTCGCCACCCTGGCCCTGGGTGCGGCATGGCTGGCACCCTGGTTGGCACGCCCGGCCACCTGGCGCCTGCTGGACCTGCTAGTGGCCGCGATGATGTTCTCGGTGGCCTATCAACTGATCAGCGCCTGAGCAATATTCCAAAACGCTCTGGAACCTCTATCCCACACAGTTGTTGCGTGGTTATGCCGCACCCCCGGTGCTATGATCGGACCCCTGCGCCGCAAAGAGTACAAACTCCCCGGCGCATGTTTGGCCGCCCGTGATCGGCCTTGCGCTCACCGCAACTGACCTGATTAGGAGAATCATCATGGCTTTCGAATTGCCGCCGCTGCCCTACGCACACGATGCCCTGCAGCCGCACATCTCCAAGGAAACCTTGGAATACCACCACGACAAGCACCACAACACCTATGTCGTGAACCTGAACAACCTGGTGCCTGGCACCGAGTTCGAAGGCAAGACCCTGGAAGAGATCGTCAAGTCTTCCTCGGGCGGCATCTTCAACAACGCCGCTCAGGTCTGGAACCACACCTTCTACTGGAACTGCCTGGCGCCAAACGCCGGTGGTCAACCAACCGGCGCGCTGGCTGAAGCCATCAACGCTGCGTTCGGTTCGTTCGACAAGTTCAAAGAAGAGTTCACCAAGACTTCGGTTGGCACCTTCGGTTCCGGTTGGGGCTGGCTGGTGAAAAAGGCTGACGGTTCCCTGGCCCTGGCCAGCACCATCGGCGCCGGCAACCCACTGACCAACGGCGACACCCCGCTGCTGACCTGCGACGTGTGGGAACACGCCTACTACATCGACTACCGCAACGTGCGTCCAAAGTATGTGGAAGCGTTCTGGAACCTGGTCAACTGGAAGTTCGTGGCTGAGCAGTTCGAAGGCAAGGCCTTCACTGCCTAAGCGATGCTTGCAGTAGGAAAAGCCCGGCGATTGCCGGGCTTTTTTTTGGGCGACGATTGTGGATCGGCCGAAATAATGGAACTCATTGAGACGAACCGGCCACGTAGTCGAAGAGAGGAATACACCTCTCGTCCAACGCAGGAGAGTCAATTATGGAACCAGTTTCGATGATGGCCGCCGCCGGCGCCGCCGCCTCGGTGGCACTGCCCATTGCAGGAAAAGCGGCCGAGATGGGAATGGATATACTCAAGGACATGATGGACAGTGTCACGGACGGAGCCCAAGGCGGCCAACTGGGCGCGGATTCACAGTCATCTGCCCCACCACAGATTAATTTTTAATCAAGCATCCACTTGCCCCCCGCAAGGCAACAATCACGGCGGATTCCATCCGCCGTTTTCCTGCCCACCGTCGCTGCAAAGCGCCACCCCCCTTCCCACAGTAATGTCCCTTTGACTGCCCTCCCCAGATTGCCAATACTCATGGCATATTGACGGCCACCCGCATGAGACAAGGAATGCCCCTTTGAAGCTGGAACTCAAGAACAGCTTGTCGGTGAAGTTGCTACGGGTTGTGCTGCTGTCGGCCTTGATCGTGGGTGTGGCGCTGAGCGTGGCGCAGATCGTTTTTGATGCCTACAAGACGCGCCAGGCCGTAGCGGGCGATGCCCAGCGCATCCTCGACATGTTTCGCGACCCCTCGACCCAGGCCGTGTACAGCCTGGATCGCGAGATGGGCATGCAGGTGATCGAAGGTCTGTTCCAGGACGACGCTGTGCGCATGGCCTCTATCGGCCATCCCAACGAGACCATGCTGGCGGAAAAAAGCCGCCCTTTACAGCTGTCCCCCAGCCGCTGGCTGACCGACCTGATTCTTGGCCAGGAACGCTCCTTTACCACCGCGTTGGTGGGCAAGGGCCCCTACAGCGAATATTACGGCGACCTGAGCATCACCCTCGACACCGCCACCTATGGCAGAAGTTTCCTGGTCAGCTCGGTCATCATCTTTATCTCGGGCGTATTGCGCGCCTTGGCCATGGGGCTGGTGCTGTACCTGGTGTATCACTGGATGCTGACCAAACCGCTGTCGCGGATGCTCGAACACCTGACCTCGATCAACCCGGACCGCCCCAGCCAGCACAAGATCCCTCAGCTCAAAGGCCACGAGCGCAACGAACTGGGGCAGTGGATAAACACCGCCAACCAATTGCTCGAATCCATTGAGCGCAATACCCACCTGCGCCACGAGGCCGAATCGAGCCTGTTGCGCATGGCCCAGTACGACTTCCTGACCGGCCTGCCGAACCGCCAGAAGTTGCAGGCGCAGTTGGATAAAATCCTCACGGATGCCGGTCGCCGACAACGTCGTGTCGCAGTGTTGTGCGTGGGGCTGGATGACTTCAAGAGTGTCAACGAGCAATTCACCTACCAGGCCGGCGACAAACTCTTGCTCGCCCTGGCCGACCGCCTGCGCGCCCATAGTGGCCGCCTGGGCACGCTCGCCCGCCTGGGCGGCGACCAGTTCGCCCTGGTGCAAGCCGATATCGACCAGCCCTACGAAGCCGCCGAACTGGCACAAAGCATCCTCGATGACCTGGAGGCCGAATTCGCCCTCGATCATGACCTGATCCGCCTACGCGCCACCATCGGCATCACGCTGTTTCCGGAAGATGGCGACAGCACCGAGAAGTTGCTGCAAAAAGCCGAGCAGACCATGACCCTGGCCAAGAGCCGCTCGCGCAACCGCTATCAGTTTTATATCGCCAGCGTCGACAGCGAAATGCGCCGGCGCCGTGAACTGGAGAAAGACCTGCGCGATGCCCTGAGCCGCGAGCAGTTCCACCTGGTGTACCAACCGCAAATCAGCTATCGCGACCATAAGGTGGTCGGCGTGGAGGCCCTGCTGCGCTGGCAACACCCGGAACATGGGCTGGTACCGCCGGACTTGTTTATCCCGCTGGCGGAACAGAACGGCACCATCATTCCCATTGGCGAATGGGTGCTGGACCAGGCGTGCCGGCAATTGCGCGAATGGCATGACCAGGGTTTCACGGCGCTGCGCATGGCCGTCAACCTGTCCACTGTGCAACTGCACCACACCGAGTTGCCGCGGGTGGTCAACAACCTGATGCAGATCTATCGCCTACCGCCGCGCAGCCTCGAGCTGGAAGTCACCGAGACCGGCCTGATGGAAGACATCAGCACCGCCGCCCAGCATCTGTTGAGCCTGCGCCGCTCCGGGGCGCTCATCGCCATTGATGACTTCGGCACCGGCTACTCATCCCTGAGTTACCTCAAAAGCCTGCCACTGGACAAGATCAAGATCGACAAGAGCTTCGTCCAGGACCTGCAGGACGACGACGATGACGCAACCATCGTGCGCGCCATTATCCAACTGGGCAAAAGCCTGGGCATGCAGGTGATTGCCGAAGGGGTGGAGACCGCCGAACAGGAGGCCTACATCATCTCCGAGGGGTGCCATGAAGGGCAGGGTTATCACTACAGCAAACCGCTGCAGGCCCGGGAGTTGACGGCTTATCTGAAGCAGTCCGTGCGTAATAACGCCGTGAGTCTTTGAATTTACACTTCGATACTCAATATTTCCCGCGTATAAGCCTTTACACAAAATGCAAATCTTTCGCATTATGTCGCAGCGTTTGCGCTCCCCGCGCGCCCTTTCAACAACCGAAGCAGGATGTTCGCCATGATTCGTATGCCCCTGGCCACCGCCAGTCTGCTGGCCATTGCCATTTCTCTCGCCGGTTGCGGCGAAGGTAAAGACAAGGCCGCCGCGCCCCAGGCACCCGCTGCCGCCAGCACTACCGCACCGGCGGCTGCCCCGGCTGGCCAGGTCGACGAAGCGGCCGCCAAGGCCGTGGTCGCGCACTACGCAGACATGGTGTTTGCGGTGTACAGCGATGCCGAATCCACCGCAAAAACCCTGCAGACCGCAATCGATACCTTCCTCGCCAACCCGAACGACGAAACCCTGAAAGCGGCCCGTACCGCCTGGATCGCCGCGCGCGTACCCTACCTGCAGAGTGAAGTATTCCGCTTCGGCAACACCATCATCGACGACTGGGAAGGCCAGGTGAACGCCTGGCCCCTGGACGAAGGCCTGATCGACTACGTCGACAAGTCCTACGAGCACGCGCTGGGCAACCCAGGTGCCAACGCCAATATCATCGCCAACAACGAGATCCAGGTGGGCGAAGACAAGGTCGACGTCAAGGAGATCACCCCGGAAAAACTCGCCAGCCTCAATGAGCTGGGCGGTTCCGAAGCGAACGTCGCCACCGGCTACCACGCCATCGAATTCCTGCTGTGGGGCCAGGACCTCAACGGCACCGGCCCAGGCGCGGGTAACCGTCCGGCGTCGGACTACATGACCGGTGACGGTGCAACCGGCGGCCACAACGAGCGTCGCCGCACTTACCTGCGTGCCGTCACCCAACTGCTGGTCAGCGACCTGCAGGAAATGGTCGGCAACTGGAAACCCAACGTCGAAGACAACTACCGCGCCACCCTGGAATCGGAACCAGGCACCGATGGCCTGCGTAAAATGCTGTTTGGCATGGGCAGCCTGTCCCTGGGCGAACTCGCTGGGGAGCGCATGAAGGTGTCCCTGGAAGCCAACTCGCCGGAAGACGAGCAAGACTGCTTCAGCGACAACACCCATTACTCGCACTTCTACGACGCCAAGGGCATCCGTAACGTCTACCTGGGCGAATACACCCGTGTTGACGGCACCAAGCTGACCGGCGCCAGCCTGTCGTCCCTGGTGGCCAAGGCCGACCCGGCAGCCGACGCGGCCCTCAAGGCTGACCTGGCAGCCACCGAAGCGAAGATCCAGGTGATGGTTGACCACGCCAACAACGGCGAGCACTACGACCAGTTGATCGCCGCTGACAATGAAAAGGGCAACCAGATCGTGCGTGACTCGATTGCCGCCCTGGTCAAGCAGACCGGCTCGATCGAGGCTGCTGCCGGCAAGCTGGGCATCAGCGACCTGAACCCGGACAGCGCTGATCACGAGTTCTGATCAAGCGCAGTTGAAAGAGGCGACCTGCGGGTCGCCTTTTTCATGCACGCAATAATTGCGGCACCTCTCTCCGTGTGGGCTGGCTTGCCTGCGATGGCGGTGGGCCAGTCGACTAATTGCCACTGATACACCGCCATCGCAGCATGTGTAGGCTGTACCCGCCAACGGTAACCACGATGCGAAGCGAGCCGCTCTTGATCTTGATCTGCTTGTGATCTTGATCTTAGGCGCCCCGTTAAACCACGCTGGCCGGAATTCGACAGGGATTTGGGGGGTAAGCCGGCAGGGATGCCGGTTTAGCCGCCCCGCGCCATGAATGGCGCGTGGCGGCGGCCCCCCAAATCACTGGCGGATTACGGGCACACCGAGCCCAGGCGAGGTGCCGAGTGGTGGGGCAAGAGCGCTTTGCTTACTTTCGCCTGGGCCGGCATTCCGGCTTTTCGAAAGTGAGCCGCCGTCAGGCGGAACCCTAAGTAGCCGTTACCGCAGCAATGGATATGTACACGGTCCAACTGTGTTGACTGCCAGGCCGCCTTCGCGAGCAAGCCCGCTCCCACAGTTTTGACCACGGGGTGTCAGGTAGATATGGGGCGGCTGTTAGGCCGTCTTCGCAGGCAAGCCAGCTCCCACATTTGGATCGTGGTGTGTCAGGGAAATCTGCGTCGGTTGATAGGTTGTCACGGGAGCAAGCTCCCTCGCCACAGCTTCAGCGTCGCTGCGAAGTTGTGTAAACACCAAGCCACACACAGGGGTTCTCCATCAACCGGCAGCCCTTGGTTTACAAGACCTGCACCGCAGGTAGAATGGCGCCTCTGCCCAATCACCCGAGCGAACTTCATGGCGTTGCCGACCCTGCGCATCATCGGTTTCATCATCGGCATCTTCCTGATCACCCTTGCGGTCGCCATGGTAATCCCGATGGCGACCCTGGTGATCTTCGAACGCACCAGCGACCTGCCCTCGTTCCTGTGGGCCAGCCTGATCACCTTTATCGCCGGGTTGGCGCTGGTCATCCCTGGTCGCCCCGAGCACGTGCACCTGCGCCCCAGGGACATGTACCTGCTGACGGTCAGCAGTTGGGTGGTGGTGTGCATCTTCGCCGCCCTGCCCTTTTTGCTGACCCAGCACATCAGCTACACCGACTCGTTCTTTGAAAGCATGTCCGGCATCACCGCCACCGGCTCCACCGTGTTGAGCGGCCTGGACAGCATGTCGCCGGGCATTTTGATGTGGCGTTCGCTGCTGCACTGGCTCGGCGGTATCGGCTTTATCGGCATGGCGGTGGCGATCCTGCCGCTGCTGCGCATTGGTGGCATGCGCCTGTTCCAGACCGAATCCTCGGACCGCTCGGAAAAGGTCATGCCTCGCTCACACATGGTGGCGCGCTTGATCGTGGCCGCCTATGTGGGCATCACCATCTTCGGCAGCCTGGCCTTCTGGTGGGCCGGGATGGGCGTGTTCGATGCGATCAACCATGCAATGTCGGCGATCTCCACCGGTGGGTTTTCCACCTCGGACGAGTCCCTGGCCCATTGGAAACAACCGGCGGTGCATTGGGTCGCGGTGGTGGTGATGATCCTTGGCAGCTTGCCGTTCGCCCTGTACGTGGCCACCTTGCGCGGCAACCGTCGGGCGCTGATCAAGGACCAGCAAGTGCAAGGTTTGCTCGGCTTGTTGCTGGTGACCTGGCTGGTACTCGGCACCTGGTACTGGTGGACCACCAACCTGCATTGGCTCGATGCCTTGCGCCATGTGGCGCTGAACGTCACGTCGGTGGTGACCACCACCGGCTTTGCACTGGGGGACTACAGCCTGTGGGGCAACTTCTCACTGATGCTGTTCTTCTACCTGGGCTTTATCGGCGGCTGTTCGGGCTCCACCGCAGGCGGTATCAAGATCTTCCGTTTCCAGGTGGCCTATATCCTGCTCAAGGCCAACTTGAACCAGTTGATCCACCCGAGGGCGGTGATCAAGCAGAAGTACAACGGCCATCGCCTCGATGAAGAGATCGTGCGCTCGATTCTGACTTTTTCGTTTTTCTTCGCCATCACCATCTGCATGATCGCCCTGGCCCTGTCACTGCTGGGCGTGGACTGGATGACCGCGTTGACCGGCGCCGCCAGTACCGTTTCCGGCGTGGGCCCCGGCCTGGGCGAAACCATCGGCCCGGCCGGCAACTTCGCCACCCTGCCGGATGCCGCCAAGTGGATCCTGTCCCTGGGCATGTTGCTGGGCCGCTTGGAGATTATTACCGTGTTTGTGTTGTGCATTCCGGCGTTCTGGCGCCACTGATGCTGGACATTTGCTGCAACCGCGCCCGGTATTCGCCGGGCGTGGCATCGAACCAGCGGCGAAACGCGCGGAAAAAGTTGCTCGGGTCGGCAAACCCCAACAGGTAGGCGATTTCCAGCAAGGTCATGCTGGGTTGTGCCAGGTACTGCTCGGCCAGTTCGCGACGGGTGTCATCGAGCAAGGCCTGGAAGCTGGTGCCCTCCTCCTGCAAACGCCGCTGCAAGGTGCGCTGGGACAGGTGCAACGTCTTGGCCACCGCTTCACGCTTGGGTTCGCCCTGGGGCAGCAGGCGGCACAGCACCTGACGCGCCTTGTGGGTCACGCGGCTTTCGGAAAAACGCGCCAGGTATTCACCGGCAAAGCGATCATGCAACAGCGCCATGGCTTCATTGGCCGTGGGCAGCGGCGCCTCCATGTCGACCTGTTCGAAAATCAGCGCGTCATAGGGCGCATTAAATTGCAAAGGCGCATGGAAGGCGCGCTGGTAGGGCGCCAGGTCCGCTGGCTGGTCGCCCTGCAGCAGCACTTTGCGCGGTTGCAGTGTGCGCCCGGTGAGCCAGCCGCACAGGGCCAGGGCGCTGGCCAGCGAGGCTTCGGCGCTTTGACGGGTGGGCGGCAAGTGATCGCCATGCACCGTCAGAATCAGCGCATAGCCTTCGGGTAAAAGCCGAAAACTCAAGTCAGCGCTTTCGGCGATGATGCGCTGGTAGCGCACCAAGCGCATAAAACCTTCGGCCAGGGTGTTGCTGGACATCAACGCATAACCGGCAACGTGAAACGAGGCCGGGCGTACCACCTTGCCCATGTTCAGGCCAATCGCCGGGTTGCCCGACAACTCCACCGCGCGTTGCCACAGGCGGGTCATGGCGTCTTGCGGGAAGCGCGCATCGGGGTCACTGAGAGCGGCGTAGTCCAGGCCCAGTTGCTTGAACAAGGCACGGCAATCCAGGCCATCCATTTCCAGCGCCTTGACGATGCCCATCGCCCAGCTTGCAGAAGTTGTTCGTTCGCTCATGGCGTCTTCTTATTGAAAGCAGGCTCAAACGGCAGCCAGGAAGCCAAGGATACTAAAGTGGCATCTATTGTCACTGGCTGTTAGCACTGATCACTCTAGACTCAAATAAGCTCCCCGCCTCGCACCCGTTGGCGGCACAACAACCAGAGGGCCGGTGACCGTGGAAAACATCAAGAAATTCAACAGTTTTGCCGAGTTCTACCCGTATTACCTGAGCGAACATGGCAACAGCACCTGCCGACGCCTGCACTTTATCGGCACCACCTTGGTAATAGGCATTCTCGCGTACGCCATCGGCAGAGGCTCATTGGTCCTGCTGCTGGCGTTGCCCCTGGCGGGCTACAGCTTTGCCTGGATTGGCCACTTCTTCTTCGAAAAGAACCGCCCAGCCACCTTTCAACACCCGTTCTACAGCTTGCTGGGGGATTTTGTGATGTACCGCGACATGATCCTGGGCAAGGTGCCGTTCTAGGGGTGTGACCTCATGTCACTTGCGCCTGAACCATTAAAAATTGTGCATACGTCGAGATAAAAGTCTTTTTGTCATTTACGGTGCTGTATCCTGCCAAGGCTTTTTGAGAGCGCGGAATCACCTGCGATTGAAAAAACAGACCTTGCGAGGAGCGACCACGATGCACGAGATACCTAATCTCCCCTTCCCAAGCCTGCACCCAACTGAGCAGCCAACACCGCAGCAGGCCAGCGACAAGCAGCCTGAGGCCAAAGAAGCAAAACCAGTCGAACGCGAAAGCCGGGACTGACGCCGTACCAGACCGTGTGGAAAGCGCACCTTTGAGCGCTTTCCACACTGCCTGAATCATCCGAGACCTTCACTATGACCACTTCCCCTTCCGACACGCCGGACGCCGCTGTACTCGACGCTGCCTTGCAGATGGTCGAAGTCTGGAACCGCCTCAGTGCCGACAAGCAAGCGGCACTGCTCAAGCGCTTCGGCACCCAGGAAAACGCACTGGCGGCTCTGGTGACCACCCAATTGCTGGCCCCCGCGCAAGCTTGATCTTCTTTAGATCTGACGTTTTACATTTTTGCCGCCCTGCCCGGCCTGCGCGCCGGTATCATTAGCAGCCTATCTTTACCTGCTGCGACAGTGGATCTCTCCCATGCCAGATACCCAGCGCCCCATGGCGGTCACGCTGCAAGTCGTTTCCATCGTGCTGTTTACCTTCATCGGCTACTTGAATATCGGCATCCCCCTGGCCGTATTGCCGGGTTATGTGCATAGCCAGCTGGGCTATGGCGCCGTCATTGCAGGGCTGGTGATCAGCGTGCAATACCTGGCAACGCTGCTGAGCCGCCCCTATGCCGGAAAGATCATCGATAACCTGGGCAGCAAGCGCGCCGTGCTGATTGGCCTGGTGGGCTGCGGTTTGAGTGGCGTGTTCATGTTGTTTGCGGCATGGTTTTCCAGCCTGCCGGCCTTCAGCCTCGGCTGCCTGCTGATCGGTCGGCTGGTGCTGGGCAGCGCTGAAAGCCTGGTGGGTTCGGGCGCGATTGGCTGGGGCATCGGCCGCGTCGGCGCGGCGAACACGGCCAAGGTTATTTCCTGGAACGGCATCGCCAGCTACGGCGCGCTGGCGGTCGGCGCGCCGTTAGGGGTGCTGCTGGTCAGCCATTTAGGACTGTGGAGCATGGGCGTCAGCATCATTCTGTTGGCCGTGTTGGGTGTGCTGCTGGCCTGGAAAAAACAAGCGGCGCCGATTGTGCCAGGCGTACGTTTGCCGTTCATGAATGTGCTGGGCCGCGTGCTGCCCCATGGTTGCGCGCTTGCGCTGGGCTCCATCGGCTTTGGCACCATCGCCACCTTTATCACGTTGTATTACAGCACCCAGCACTGGGATAACGCGGTGTGGGCCTTGAGCCTGTTCGGTGCCAGTTTTATCGGCGCACGCTTGCTGTTTGGCAACTTGATCAACCGCATTGGCGGTTTTCGCGTCGCAATCGCCTGCCTGTCGGTGGAAGTGCTCGGCTTGCTGTTGCTGTGGCTGGCGCCGGATGCACAACTGGCGTTGGCGGGTGCGGCGTTAAGCGGTTTCGGCTTCTCCCTGGTGTTCCCGGCGTTGGGGGTAGAGGCGGTCAACCTGGTGCCGGCTTCCAGCCGTGGCTCGGCGGTGGGCGCCTATTCGCTGTTTATCGACTTGTCCCTGGGCATCACCGGGCCGCTGGCGGGCGCCGTGGCGGCAGGTTTTGGCTTTGCCTCGATCTTCCTGTTCGCCGCCCTCGCGGCTTTCGCCGGTTTACTGCTGAGCTTCTACCTGTACCGCCAGGCGCCTAAGGCCCGCGAAACACGCGACGCCTAGAAGTCGACCTTGCCGCGCCCGGCCTTGATGCTGCCGCGCTTGGTCTTGGACTCCAGGCGGCGTTTCTTCGAGCCTAGGGTAGGCTTGGTCGGACGGCGCTTTTTTTCGATCTTGGTGGCGCTCTGGATCAACTCCACCAAGCGCTCCAGCGCATCGGCGCGGTTCTGCTCCTGGGTGCGATATTGCTGGGCCTTGAGCACCAGCACGCCTTCGCTGGTGATCCGGCTGTCACGCAGCGCCAGCAGGCGCTCCTTGTAGAACTCCGGCAACGACGACGCCGGAATATCAAACCGCAGGTGCACCGCACTCGACACTTTATTGACGTTCTGCCCACCGGCACCCTGGGCGCGAATGGCGGTCAGCTCGATCTCGGCATCGGGCAACTGTACGTTGTTGGAAATCACCAGCATGAGTAACACGGTCCTCCGGAAGAAGCCCTAGGATACGCGAATGCACCTTGGCCATCCCCTCAAACAACAAACCCGGCACAAGGCCGGGTCTGCTTAACAACATTGACGCTTACTTCACCGCGGGGACCGCCATATCCATGGACTGCTGCGCCCGCTTGTTCTTGATCCAGTAACAAACGCCCATGAACGCCACCCAAACCGGGATCGCGTACACCGAGCGGTCAATGCCAGGAATCATCAACATGGTGCCCAGGATAAACACCACGAACGCTACGCAGATAATGTTGCCATACGGGTACCACAACGCCTTGAACAGCGGCACCTGGCCGGTGCGGTTCATGTGCTGGCGGAACTTGAAGTGGGAGAAGCTGATCATCGCCCAGTTGATCACCAATGTGGCTACCACCAGCGACATCAGCAGTTCCAGCGCGTCATGGGGCATCAGGTAGTTCATCAGTACCGCCACCAGGGTGATCGCCGCCGAGGCCAGGATCGAACGCACCGGCACGCCGCGCTTGTCGATTTTCGCCAGGGCCTTGGGCGCGTCGCCCTGCTCGGCCATGCCCAAGAGCATGCGGCTGTTGCAGTAGGTGCCGCTGTTGTACACCGACAGCGCGGCCGTCAGCACCACAAAGTTGAGGATATGCGCGGCGGTGTTACTGCCCAGCATCGAGAACACCTGCACGAACGGGCTGCCGCTGTAGGCATCGCCGGAGGCGTTGAGGGTCGCCAAGAGGCTGTCCCACGGGGTGAGCGACAGCAGCACCACCAGGGCGCCGATATAGAAAATCAGGATGCGGTAGATCACCTGATTGATCGCCTTGGGGATCACGGTGCGTGGTTGATCGGCTTCAGCAGCGGTAAAACCGAGCATTTCCAGGCCGCCGAAGGAGAACATGATGATCGCCATGGCCATCACCAAGCCGCCGACGCCATGGGGGAAGAAACCACCATGCTCCCACAGGTTGCTGACCGAGGCTTGCGGGCCGCCGCTGCCGCTGACCAGCAGGTAGCTGCCCAGGGCAATCATGCCGACGATCGCCACCACCTTGATGATGGCGAACCAGAACTCGGCTTCACCGAAGACTTTGACGTTGGCCAGGTTGATCGCGTTGATCAGCACGAAAAACGCTGCCGCCGAGACCCAGGTCGGGATTTCCGGCCACCAGTAGTGCACGTACTTGCCGACGGCCGTCAGCTCCGACATACCCACCAGAATGTACAGAATCCAGCAGTTCCAGCCCGACAGGAAGCCGGCGAAACCGCCCCAGTACTTGTGGGCGAAGTGGCTGAAAGAGCCGGCAACCGGCTCCTCGACAATCATTTCGCCAAGCTGGCGCATGATCATGAAGGCGATAAAGCCGCAGATGGCATAGCCCAGGATCATCGAAGGGCCGGCGGATTTGAGCACCCCGGCCGAGCCCAGGAACAGGCCGGTGCCGATGGCGCCACCAAGGGCGATCAACTGGATATGCCGGTTTTTCAGGCCGCGTTTCAGCTCGCCTGAAGAAGAATGGGGTCCACTCATGAAAAGGGTCTCACGCAAGGTTTGAAGAGTTGAATGCAGGTTGCTGCCTTGAATTACCGACTCAAGCAGCGCCGCTCAAACCCCAGCGCAGGCACCAGGAGTACAGCGTCTTTCTAATGGTCATGCGTCACCTGTTTGTTTTTATCTGTGACGAAATCGAACCCGTCCGGCTCGTGGCCAGGCGGAGTGATCAGGGGGATCGAACCCTGAGGTCTTGGCCTTTTGCGTGGATACGCAAGGGGGGGTCACAGTAAAACGCGGCGCATTGTACACCGCTCGACAGCTTCGGCACGCACCGGGAAAGCGCACAGGCGATTCTGTCAGCTAATGCTTACATCGGCGCGCCCCCCAACAAAGCCAGGGCAGTTGCGTAAACTTATCGTTACACGCCGGAAAACCTGCGTTACAGCCAGACTTTGGCAGCCCTCAACGGAATTCTGTCGGTAGGCAATGTCTGAAGAATCGCTTCAGCCAATTCACTGTTTTACCTGAATAAAAAAACCCACCAAAAAACAGAAGAAAAAATCCAAATGAAACCGTGTCAATAAATTTTTTGCATTTCGAAACACTCTCTTCTAGGTTCTTTCCACTTGCCCGCGAAGCCCGTGGGTGAGCCGTTCTCAATCAACGTCCTCTAGGAGATACACCATGCAAGCACTGGAAAACGACCTGGAAACCGAACTGCAACTCGACGATTGGTTTGAAGCGCCGACCCATGAGGCCGCCGTTGAAATGATGCAAGCCGATGCCGTTGTGCCTTTTGGCACCGCGATGTGGCCTTTCTAATACCCGGCAGGCATCCGGCAGGCGCTGTGCACGGCGCCTGCCCCCTTACCCAAGGCACAGAAGGACACTCGTCATGGACAAGGCCCGCGCTGTCGAACACTTTCTCTACTACCTTGCGCACCACCCCGCCCTCAGCGGCCTGAATCGCCCCACCGTGTTGCTGGGCCATACCGAGCGCTACGACGCCATCGCGCAGGCCATCACCCATGGCAGCGCCGCCCGCTTCAACTTCCAACTGCAACGCCTGGACCTGGCGCCCAGCGACACCCTGGCACAGTCCATTCAAAGCTGTGACCTGTACCTGTTTCTCTACGATTCCTCCACGCTGCCCAACCCACGCGCCGAAGGCCCTGACTTTATCCGCGCCCTGCAAGGCGTGATGGCCGAGCATTGGAAAAAATCCCTGCTGTTCAAGGATTACGGCGACTATTTTTACGACACCTTCAGCGTCGAGCCCCAACGCATCGCCGACCTCAACGCCACACTGATCCGGCGCATGGCCCAGGCCAATGTGCTGAGCTTTACCGACAAACACGGTTCGCGCCTGGAAGCGCCGATGAGCAGCATCAAGAAGTGGACCAATATCAACGGCGTCGGCAACCACGACCTGGCGCCTGGCGAAATCGCCACCCACAGCGAAGCCATCAACGGCCAGGTGCGGTTTGTCGGCACCTTCCTCAGTACTATCCCCTTTGCACGCAAATACGGCGTGCTGCAATCGCCGCTGGAGCTATGGATCGAGAACTCCACCGTTTGCAGCGTGGCCAGCGAAGTGCCAGGGCTGGCGGATGACTTCAACAAGTACCTGAATGCCAACCCGTCCAACCGTCGCGTGGAGGAGTTGGGGATTGGCACCAATGAAGGGGTCAAGGACCTGTATGCGCGCAATGCCGGGTTTGAAGAGCGTCACTGCGGGCTGCACCTGGGCTTGGGTGGCGGGCAGAAAGGCAGTCATCACCTGGACCTGATCTTTGCCAGTGGGGTGTTGGCGCTGGATGACAAGCCGGTGTTTGATGGCGCCTTTGCCTTTTGAAAGACCGTCAGACGTGTACAGCTCCCACAGTTGGTTGCATTTCAAATGTAGATCGCAAAAAAAACGCCAACCCTAGGGTTGGCGTTTTTGTGCAGCGCTTAACGCATCACTGCGGCTTCTTGCGACCAAAACCAGGGCGCTGGCCGGAACCGGCCGGTGCGCCACGGCGCTTGCCCGACGGCTCATCCGCGACCAGTTTCGGGCCAGGGCGCTTGTTCGCCGCTGGCTTGGCTGGACGCTTGGTGCTGGCGTTGTCGGCCGGGCGATCCTCACCACGGTTGCTGCGACCACCTGCAGGGGCAGGACGCGGCGTACGTGGCGCACGCTCGCCTTCTTGACGCGATGGCGCGGTGGGGCGGCGCTCGCCTTCAATGTGCGGCTGACGCGAGATACGACCGCCGGTGGCCGGTGCATCCAGCGCAGGGCGCACGGTGCGGGCAACACGTTCGGTACGTGGCACCGGGCGCGACGATTTACGCTGCATACGCTCAAGCTTGTCTTTGCTCTTGGCGTTCATCTGCGGCATAGCGACGGGCGTCAGGCCCACTTCGGCGCTGAGGATATCGACTTCGTACTGGCTCATTTCGCGCCAGCGGCCCATCGGCAGGTCGGAGTTCAGGAACACCGGACCAAAACGCACGCGCTTAAGGCGGCTGACCACCAGGCCCTGGGACTCCCACAGGCGGCGCACTTCACGGTTACGGCCTTCCATCACCACGCAGTGGTACCAGTGGTTGAAACCTTCGCCACCCGGCGCCTGCTTGATGTCGGTGAACTTGGCCGGGCCGTCTTCGAGCACCACGCCCGCCTTGAGACGTTCGATCATCTCGTCATCGACTTCACCACGTACACGCACGGCGTATTCACGATCCATCTCGTAGGACGGGTGCATCAGGCGGTTGGCCAACTCACCGTCGGTGGTGAACATCAGCAAGCCGGTGGTGTTGATGTCCAGGCGGCCGATGTTGATCCAGCGGCCTTCTTTAGGCTTGGGCATCTTGTCGAACACGGTCGGACGGCCTTCCGGGTCGTCACGGGTGCAGATCTCGCCGTCGGGCTTGTTGTACATGATCACGCGGCGCACCGATTCGGCGGCCTCTTCACGCTTGATGACCTTGCCATCAATGGTGATTGCATCGTGCAGGTCAACGCGCTGGCCAAGGGTGGCCTCGACACCGTTGACCTTGATGCGCTTCTGGGTGACCCAGGCTTCGACGTCGCGGCGCGAGCCCACGCCGATACGCGCCAGCACCTTTTGCAGTTTTTCGCCTGCTGGGCCGATTTCCTGGTCTTTCTGGTCTTGGTCATTCATCGTAAGCACCTCCCGGTGGGTCGATTCAGGCGTGGCCTGAGGGGTATTGAAAGCGGGGCCTTGGCCAAATAGCTCGGCAAGGGGTCGCGAATCATACGCGCATGGCGCGTGTTGCGCATCACAGACTAGTCGATAACGCCCAGCTCATTTGCTTTTCCGCCGACCGGTGGCCCCCAGGGCCAGCAATCGCAGCTGGGCTTCGGCCAGAACCGTGCGCTTGTCGGTTTTGTCGAGTTTCTTCCAGGCACGGATTTCACGCTTGCTGCGGCCACAGCCGACGCAGATGTCGTCGCTGAATTTGCAGATGCTGATACACGGGTCTTTCATAGCACTCATGGTCGATCCTCTGTGGGAGCTGGCTTGCCTGCGATGGCATCACCTCCTTGCATCTGAGAGACCGAGGGGTCCGCATCGCAGGCAAGCCAGCTCCCACATGGGTTGCGCGGTCAAAGTCAGAACGGGTCAGTCTTCGAGTTGGCGGCGTTCGTTTTCAATGGCTTCAGCCAGCGCCCGGGCTTCGTCTTCTTCGTCACTCAGGGGCGGCTGTTCGAGGGCGGCGACGGCGGCCAGGAGCTTTTCCCGGGCCTGGGCCACGCCAAGCACATCGTCTTCGGCTTCGACCTCAGGCTCGGATTCAACGTTCACCTGAGTTTCTGGCTCCGCCGCACCATCACGCAGCAAATCGTCGAAATCAGTCTTGATGCCCTGCTCCATGTCGTCCAGTTCCAGCAACAACGTATGGAAACTGGTCTCGTCCTTGGGCTCCTCCGGCTCGGCGCTGGCATCGGCCAGTTCCTGCAGGCTTTGCGGCACCGGCGCATCGTCAAAGTCGAGCACCGGCTCGGCCTCCATTTCGCGCAGCTCGGCCAGGGGCGGCAAATCGTCGAGGTTTTTCAGGTTGAAATGGTCGAGGAACACCTTGGTGGTGGCGAACATCGCCGGCTTACCGGGCACATCACGGTAGCCGACGATGCGAATCCACTCACGCTCCAGCAGGGTCTTGACGATATGGCTGTTGACCGCCACACCACGCACGTCTTCGATCTCGCCCCGAGTGATGGGCTGGCGATAGGCGATCAGCGCCATGGTCTCCAGCATCGCACGGGAGTAGCGCTGCGGGCGTTCCTCCCACAAACGCCCGACCCACGGCGAAAACTTCTCACGGATCTGCAGGCGGTAACCCGACGCCACTTCGCGCAGTTCAAAGGCACGGCCCTCGCAGGACTTGCGCAGGATCTCCAAGGCCTTCTTGAAGACCGGCGGCTCCGGGCGTTCGGCTTCTTCAAAGAGCTCGAACAGGCGCTCCAAAGATTGCGGTTTGCCCGAGGCCAGGAGAAAGGCCTCCAGCAAAGGGGCCAGTTCGCGGGGTTCAGTCAGATTCATCGATTCAGCTCGTTATTCGGCTCGCGCCCGCACGTGGATAGCCGCAAAAGGCTCATTCTGCACCAGCTCGACCAAGGACTCCTTGACCAGCTCCAGGATCGCCATAAAGGTCACCACCACGCCCAGGCGCCCTTCTTCGGCGGTGAACAACTCGACAAAGGGCACAAACCCACCGCCCTTGAGACGTTCCAGCACATCGCTCATGCGCTCGCGGGTGGACAGCGCTTCACGGCTGACCTGGTGGCTCTCAAACATATCGCCACGGCGCAGTACTTCGGCCATGGACATCAGCAATTCTTCCAGGCTCACGTCTGGCAGCAACTTGCGCGCGCGCGCCTCGGGGGCGTCGAGCTTGGGCACCACCACATCACGGCCCACACGGCTCAGGCCGTCGATGCCTTCGGCGGCAGCCTTGAAGCGCTCGTACTCCTGCAGGCGGCGGATCAGCTCGGCGCGCGGGTCATCCTCTTCGGCCTCCACCGTCTCCGAACGCGGCAACAGCATGCGCGACTTGATCTCGGCAAGCATGGCCGCCATCACCAGGTACTCGGCGGCCAGTTCCAGGCGCACCGACTGCATCAGCTCGACATAGCCCATGTACTGGCGGGTGATTTCTGCCACCGGGATGTCGAGGATGTTGATGTTCTGCTTGCGGATCAGGTACAGCAGCAAGTCCAGCGGGCCTTCGAAGGCTTCAAGGAACACCTCCAGGGCGTCCGGCGGGATGTACAGGTCCAGAGGCATTTCCATGACCGCCTGGCCGTACACCATGGCAAACGGCAGTTCCTGCTGGGCGCCGGCCTGGGGATCAGCGGTTTCCACGGCCGACATTCAGGCCTCGACCATGAACGGAGCCGGGTCGCCACAACCCACACGCACCACTTCTGGCTCGCCGTCGGCCAGGTTGATCACCGTGGAGGCCTTATTGCCGCCGTAGCCGCCATCGATGATCAGGTCGACGTGTTTCTCCAGCAAGCGACGCATTTCGTAAGGGTCGTACAACGGTTCGGTTTCACCCGGCAGGATCAACGACACGCTCATCAGCGGTTCGCCCAGCTCGGCCAACAACGCCAGGGCGATCGGGTGTTCCGGCACGCGCAGGCCGATGGTGCGCTTTTTCGGGTGCAGCAACAGGCGCGGCACTTCGCGGGTGGCGTTGAGGATAAAGGTGTAGGGCCCCGGCGTGTGGGCCTTGAGCAGGCGGAACGTGCCGGTGTCGACCTTGGCGAACAGCCCGAGCTGGGACAAGTCGCTGCAGATCAGCGCAAAGTTATGCTTGTCGTCCAGCTGGCGAAGGCGTCTTACCCGCTCGACCGCGCCCTTGTCGCCGATCTGGCAGCCAATGGCGTAAGACGAATCCGTCGGGTAGATGACTACACCACCGGCGCGGATGATCTCCACGGCCTGTTTAATCAGGCGCGCCTGAGGGTTTTCCGGATGAATCTGGAAGAATTGACTCACGTGCTCTACCTGTTCAGACGGTGGCAATAATGGGGTCATGCTTGAATCGCCCCCACAACAGCGGCAAATCTTCCGGGACCTGGCGATACTCACCAATCTCGGACCAGCCGCCTGGGCCATGAAAATCACTGCCGGCACTGACCAGCAGACCAAATTCGCGAGCAAGGATCGCCAGGCTGCCGACCTGTTCCGCCGGTTGATGCCCGTTGACCACCTCGATCGCGTGGCCACCCGCACCAATATAGTCGCTGATCAGCTTGCGGCGCTTGCTGCGGGTGAAATCGTAATGCCAGGGATGCGCCAGGCTGACCCAGGCCCCGGAGTCCCGCAGGGTCTGGACGGTGTCTTCCAGGGTCGGCCAATGCAGCTTCACATCGCCCAACTTGCCGGCGCCCAGCCATTTGCGAAAGGCTTCGGCGCGATCCTTTACATACCCTTCACGTACCATCCAGTCGGCAAAGTGCGGACGGGCCGGTGCGTTGCCGCTGTCGCCCAGCTCTTGCTGGATGGCACGGGCGCCATCGAGGGCACCTGGCATGCCTTTAAGGCTGAGCTTGCGGCTTATTTCTTCGGACCGCAGCCAGCGGCCATCGTGCAATTGGGCAATCGCCGCCACCAAGGGCGGGGCCTTTTGATCAAAACCGTAGCCCAGCACATGGATGGTGGCGCCGCCCCAGGTGCAGGACAATTCCACGCCGTTGACCAGGTGCATACCCAGAGAATGCGCGGCCTGGCGGGCTTCATCGAGGCCTTCGAGGGTGTCGTGGTCGGTCAATGCCAAAACTCGCACGCCTTTTTCAAACGCACGCGCAACCAGTACCGCGGGCGCCAGGGCGCCGTCGGAGGCCGTGCTGTGGCAGTGCAAATCAACATTCACGGGAGTGTGTAACCTCAAGTCAGCTGGCGCTATCGCAACCAAGGATGTTTGTTATTATGCCGCCACATCCAGCTTCTGGCTCTTACTGTGAAACAATTCATCGACTTCATCCCGCTGTTGCTGTTTTTCATCGTTACCAAACTCGACCCCAGGGTCATCGAAATCGCCGGCCAGCAGCTGTCGTTCGGGGGCATCTACAGCGCCACGGCCGTACTGATCGTCAGCTCCATCGTGGTCTACGGCGCCATCTTCATCTCCCAGCGCAAGCTGGAAAAAAGCCAGTGGCTCACCCTTATCGCCTGCCTGGTATTCGGTGGCCTGACCCTGGCCTTCCACAGCGAAACCTTCCTTAAATGGAAAGCCCCGGTGGTGAACTGGCTGTTCGCCCTGGTGTTCATCGGCAGCCACTTCATTGGTGACCGCCTGCTGATCAAGCGGATCATGGGCCATGCGCTGACCTTGCCGGAGCCGGTGTGGGTGCGCCTGAACGTGGCCTGGATCGTGTTTTTCCTGTTCTGCGGTGCCGCCAACCTGTTCGTGGCCTTCACCTTCCAGGACTACTGGGTCGACTTCAAAGTGTTCGGCAGCCTGGGCATGACCGTATTGTTTTTGATCGGCCAGGGTATCTACCTGTCGCGCCACCTGCATGACACCGCAGCTACCACACCGAAAACCGAGGACTGACATGCTCTACGCCATCATTGCCACCGACGTTGCCAACTCGCTGGAAAAACGCCTGAGCGTACGCCCGGCCCACGTCGAGCGCCTCAAACAGCTGCAAGCCGAAGGCCGCATCGCACTGGCCGGCCCGCACCCGGCCGTCGACAGCAATGACCCGGGCGACGCCGGTTTTACCGGAAGCCTGATCGTGGCCGAGTTCGCCTCCCTGGCCGACGCCGAGGCCTGGGCCAAGGCAGACCCTTACGTTGCAGCAGGCGTCTATGCCGATGTGGTGATCAAGCCGTTCAAGCAAGTCTTGCCTTGAGCCCGGCTGCGTCGAACCTAATCGTTTCGGCGTACTCCTAATGGCTCACGGGTCACCGGTGGGGCCTTCGCCGCCGACAATGGCTAAATTGAGTGAGTCATGAGCGAGCTGTTACTGATAGATGATGACCAGGAGCTCTGTGAGCTGCTGACCAGTTGGTTGAGCCAGGAAGGTTTCCAGGTGCGCGCCTGCCACGACGGCTTGAGCGCCCGGAAAGCCTTGGCCGACAGTGCGCCGGCGGCCGTCGTACTGGATGTGATGCTGCCCGACGGCAGCGGCCTGGAACTGCTCAAGCAATTGCGCAACGACCACCCGGAGCTGCCGGTGCTGATGCTCTCGGCCCGGGGCGAGCCCCTGGACCGCATCCTTGGCCTGGAACTGGGCGCCGATGACTACCTGGCCAAGCCTTGCGATCCGCGCGAACTGACGGCGCGCCTGCGCGCCGTGTTACGCCGCAGCCACCCGGCCGCGGTATCGACCCAGCTGGAACTGGGCGACCTGTGCTTCAGCCCGGTGCGCGGCGTGGTCAGCATCGATGAACAGGAGTTCGCCCTGACCGTCTCCGAAAGCCGCCTGCTCGAAGCCTTGCTGCGTCAACCCGGCGAGCCCCTGGACAAACAGGAACTGGCGCAGATCGCCCTGGGCCGCAAGTTGACCCTGTATGACCGCAGCCTGGACATGCACGTCAGCAACCTGCGCAAAAAGATCGGCCCACACCCCGATGGCCGGCCACGGATCGTGGCGTTGCGTAGTCGTGGCTATTACTACAGCCCTTAACGCCCTGCGCGGTTGGGCTTGTGTGGGAGCGGGCTTGCTCGCGAAAGCGGTTTATCAGCCAGCACATGCTTAGACTGACCCAGCGCTTTCGCGAGCAAGCCCGCTCCCACAGTTGAACATCCAAAGCCGGATAGTTTTGTCAGTTCCTATCAAACCCGTCTTTACCGAAGCTTTACCCTCCCCTGACCGCCGCTGACCTTGCTCTGCGTAACCTACTCACATCCGGACTCACCGGAATAGAGACAGGAGAATCACCATGCGCAAGACCCTTATCGCTTTGATGTTCGCCACCGCCCTGCCCACCGTTGCCATGGCAATGCCGGAAGGCCCAGGCCCGATGGGTGGACCTGAAAGCCGAATGATGGGTGGCCCAGGCCACGGTGAACACGGCCCGCGTGGCAAAGGCGGCCCGTTCAGCCAACTGGACTTGAGCAAGGAGCAGCGCGAGCAGATCCGCAAGCTGATGGGTGACCAATGGCACGCCCGCAAAGACCTGACCCAAAAGTACCTGGACAAACTGCCAGCCGCTGACCAGAAAGCCATGCAGGACGAAATCGCCGCCGGCAAGCAGAAAACCCAGGCCGATATCCGTGCCGTGCTCAAGCCCGACCAACAGAAGAAGTACGACGAGATCGTCAAGAAGCAAGCCGAGCGCCGCGCCGAATGGAAAGAGTTCCAGGCCTGGAAAGCCCAGCAAGCGCAAAAAGCGCAATAATGGCCTAGCTTCACCCCAGCCCAGTGGTTCGCGCCGCTGGGTTTTTCCTGTTTGAGGGTTTCCTGTGCGTTCATTGTTCTGGCGTATCCTGGCGAGTTTCTGGCTGGCCATCGCCCTGGTTGCCGGTTTGTCGATCCTGCTTGGGCACATGCTCAACCAGGACGCCTGGATTCTCAGCCGCCACCCTGGCCTCAACAACCTGGCCCAAGAGTGGACGCAGCTCTACGAAAGCCAGGGCGAAGACGCCGCCCAGGACTTGCTGCAACAACGCAAACGCCAGTACCACATTGACGTGCAAGTGCTTAACGAAAGCGGCGAGCCAGTGGTGCGCGGCACCTTCCCGCGCCGCGCCGCCGCGTTCGAAGCCCGGCAGAACGACAGCCAGGACGGCCACCTGCCGTGGCGCCGCCTGACCGCCGAGTACACCAGCGATAAAACCGGCGATACCTATCTGCTGATCTACCGTATTCCTCACCCGGAGCTGGACGCCTGGCACCGCAGCAGCCTGCTGTGGCCGCTCAGTGCATTGGCGATTACCCTGGTGGTGCTGACCCTGTTCAGCCTGCTGGTGACCTTGTCCATCACCCGCCCGCTCAGCCGTCTGCGCGGCGCGGTGCATGACCTGGGGCAAACCACCTATCAGCAGAACAGCCTGGCGCAACTGGCCAACAGGCGCGATGAATTCGGCGTGCTGGCCAACGACTTCAACCGCATGGGCGCGCGCCTGCAAAGCCTGATCGGCAGCCAGCGCCAGTTGCTGCGTGACGTCTCCCACGAACTGCGCTCGCCGTTGGCGCGTTTGCGTATCGCCCTGGCCCTGGCCGAGCGTGCCAGCCCCGAAGAAAGGGAAAAACTCTGGCCGCGCCTGACCCGCGAATGCGATCGCCTGGAAGCCTTGATCAGCGAAATTTTGGTATTGGCACGGGTCGACGCCGACAACGCCAGCGCCGAAGACATCGACCTCACCCCGTTGCTTAAAACGCTGCAAAAGGACGCCCAACTCAGTGCCCCCGAGCAAGTGGTGCAACTGACGGCTGCCAATGATTTGCAGCTTAAAGGCTGGCCGACCATGATCGAACGCGCCGTGGACAACCTGCTGCGCAATGCCCAGCGCTTCAACCCGGTTGGCGAAGCGATTGAATTGCAGGCCCAGCATCAAGGCGGGCGCATTTTGATCAGCGTACGCGACCACGGCCCCGGCGTTGAAGCCGAGCACCTGAGCCAATTGGGCGAGCCGTTCTACCGGGCGCCGGGCCAGACCGCGCAAGGCCATGGCCTGGGCCTGGCCATTGCCCGTCGCGCCGCCGAGCGCCATGGCGGCAACCTGATCCTGGCCAACCATCCCGATGGCGGCTTTATCGCCAGCATCGAACTGCCCTTGATCCCTGGGGTTGCCACACCGGTGGGATGATCTTCTATAGTGGCCCTTCTCTTACGGAGGGCCTTTGATGACTGACCTGCTGACTCCCATCCAAGCCGCACTCGCTTTACCGCACGCCCCACTGCCCCAGGCCCAGGCCCAGGCCGGTGCCCTGCCCTCGACCTTCGCCGTCACTGACCTGGCGGCCGCCAGCATCGGCGCCGCGGGCCAGGCTATCGCCCAGTTGATTGAGCAACAAACCGGGCGCCTGCCCAGCGTCAGCGTGGATCGGCGGTTGGCCTCGTTGTGGTTCTCCTCGTCGATTCGCCCCGTGGGGTGGCAAGTGCCGCCTTTGT
This sequence comes from Pseudomonas sp. AM4(2022), assembly GCF_036346515.1. NCBI lineage: Bacteria > Pseudomonadati > Pseudomonadota > Gammaproteobacteria > Pseudomonadales > Pseudomonadaceae > Pseudomonas > Pseudomonas sp. AM4(2022). The sequence goes on along the minus strand of NZ_JAOTNW010000012.1, from coordinate 116,010 downwards.
GGGACCCGGTAGCGGGTGATTACGCCAGCGTCGATGGCTGGATCCGCCTGCACACCAACGCGCCTCATCATCGTGCAGCGGCTGAGCGGGTATTGGGGCCCGCCGCTGATCGCGCAGCCATGGCGAGTAGAGTTGCGACCTGGAAAGCCGCCGAACTGGAACAGGCGATTGTCGATGCAGGCGGTTGTGCGGCTCAGATGCGTAGCTGGCAAGCCTGGCAGCAGCACCCCCAAGGCTTGGCGGTAAACGCCGAGGCGTTGATCCAGCGCCAGGTCTTCGAACCCGGCATCGACAAACCCTGGCTCGGCTCAGCCGCTCGCCCACTGGCTGGCATCAAGGTGCTGGATTTGACCCGGGTGCTGGCCGGCCCGGTGGCCAGTCGGTTCCTCGCAGGCTTAGGTGCCGACGTACTGCGCATCGACTCACCCACCTGGAACGAACCTGGCGTCGTCCCGGAAATGACCCTGGGTAAACGCTGCGCTCGCCTTGATCTAAAGCGCCACGACGACCGGCAGGTGTTTGAAGCGTTGCTCAAGGACGCCGACATTCTGTTTCACGGTTACCGCGCCGATGCCCTTGAGCAACTGGGTTATACCCTTGGCGAACGGCAGCACCTCGCCCCCGGCCTGATCGACGTCAGCCTCAACGCCTACGGCTGGAGCGGCCCATGGCGTAATCGTCGTGGCTTTGACAGCCTGGTGCAGATGAGCAGCGGGATTGCCGAGGCCGGCATGGCCTGGAAACAGACGGATAAACCGCTGCCGCTGCCGGTGCAGGCGCTGGACCACGCCACCGGCTATTTGATGGCCGCCAGTGCGATCCGGGCTTTGGCCGAGCGCCTGGACTCCGGACGCGGCGGTTCGGCGCGCTTGTCGTTGGCGCGTACGGCGAAGTTGCTGGTGGAGGCCGGGCAAGTGCCACAGCAAGCGGCATTGCGCGAAGAAGACATCAATGACCAAGGCCTGGTCGTGGAGCAGACAGCCTGGGGCCAGGCCCATCGGTTATTGGCGCCGCTGAGCATCAGTGGCACGCCGTTGCAGTGGGATTTGCCGGCAGTGGAACTGGGCTCGCACCGGCCTCAGTGGTGACTTCACGTCCGCTTTCGCGAGCAAGCCCGCTCCCACACTTGACCGAGTAAATGCTTTGAAATGCGATCAAAATGTGGGAGCGGGCTTGCTCGCGAAGAGGCCCTACAGGCGCCGCTAATCATTGCGGTTCAACGACGTCCACAAATGCTGCGCCGCATACGCCCTCAACGGCCGCCACGCCTCGGCCCGCGCCAATAACTGTCGCGCCGACAGCGGCCCACCCTCCAAGGCCGCCAAAGCATTGATCAGCCCGATATCCCCCGACGCAAACGCATCCGCCTCGCGCAACTGGCGCATGGCGATGTACTGCGCGGTCCACTCTCCAATCCCCGGCAACGCCACCAACTGTGCAACGCCGTCCTTGAGGCTGGCCTTGGGTTCGAAAAGCTGAGGATCATCCAACAGCGCCTGGGCCACACCGGACAAGGTACGGCCTCGCGCCCTGGGCATGCCCAGGGTGGCCAGGTCTGCGGCCGCCAGCACTTCAGGTGTCGGGAACAAGTGGGTAATACCGGCGTGCGGGGTTTGCAGGGTCTGGCCATACTGCGCCACCAGCTTGCCCGCCAGGCGAATCGCCGCCACCACGGTGATCTGCTGGCCCAGCACCGCACGAATCGCCAATTCCAACCCATCCCAGGTGCCAGGCAACCGCAGGCCAGGGCGGGCCGCAACCAGTTGCGCCATTAGGGGATCTTGCGACAATTGCGCGTTGATCACCTCAGGCACCGCATCCAGATCAAACATCCTGCGCAAGCGCCGCTCGATCTCAGGCATAACGGCAGGCTCAGGAAAGTCGACCGTCACCTCCAGCCAATCCCCCGCTCCCGGTTCGACGCTGACCCAGCCATGTCGCCCAGCCACACTGATACTGCGTCGATATACCCCGGCGACCACGGTTTCCAACCCGCTAATCGCCCGCGCCGATAGGAACCCCAGCATCGCCGCCCAGTCGTAGGGCGGTTGATACGCCAATCTCACAGTGACAATACCCCGCTGTACAACCCATACGCGGCTAACCCGGCGCCCGCGACCACGCCGCTGAAAATGCCTTTTTCCACGGTGGTAAACAAGGGTTGGCCCTGCTCGCGCTTGGCCAGGGCAAACAGGATCACACCCGGTGCGTACAGCAACGCCGACAGCAGCAAGTACTTCAAGCCCCCCGCATACAGCAGCCAGATCGCGTAGCCGAGGGCAACCAGCCCCACCAGCAGATCTTTCATACGCCGGTGCTGCCAGCCTGCATAGGTTTCGCCGCGCGCGCTCAACAGCACCGCATAGGCCGCCGACCACAGGTAAGGCACCAGGATCATCGAGGACGCCAGGTAGATCAGGGTGGTGTAGGTGCTGGCTGAAAACAGCGTGATCACCAGGAATGCCTGGATCATCACGTTGGTCAGCCATAAGGCATTGACCGGCACCTGATTGGCGTTTTCCTTCTTCAGGAACGCCGGCATGGTCTTGTCCTGAGCGGTGGCATAGAGGATTTCCGCGCACAGCAGCGCCCAGGAGAGCAACGCGCCGAGCAGCGAAACCGCCAGGCCGATACTGATCAATACCGCGCCCCAAGGCCCGACGATATGCTCCAACACACCGGCCAGGGACGGGTTCTGCAATTGCGCCAGCTCCGGCTGGCTCATGATGCCCAGGGACAGCACATTCACCAACACCAACAAGGCCAGCACGCCCACGAAACCAATCACCGTGGCGCGCCCCACGTCCGAGCGCTTCTGCGCCCGCGCCGAATACACACTGGCGCCTTCGATCCCGATAAATACGAACACCGTGACCAACATCATATGGCGCACCTGCTCGACCACGCTGCCCATCTGCGGGTTGCCCAGGCCCCAGATATCGCGAGTGAAGATATCCGCCTTGAACGCAACGGCGGCGATCACGATAAACATCAGCAGCGGCACGATCTTCGCCACCGTCGTCACTTGGTTGATGAACGCTGCCTCTTTGATCCCGCGCATCACCAGAAAATGCACGGCCCACAGCAGCAGCGACGCGCAGCCGATGGCGAGCGGTGTATTGCCCTGGCCGAACGCCGGAAAAAAGTAGCCGAGGGTGCTGAACAGCAAGACGAAATAACCGACGTTGCCCATCCACGCACTGATCCAGTAGCCCCAGGCCGAGGAGAACCCCATGTAATCGCCGAAGCCGGCCTTGGCGTAGGCGTACACCCCGGAGTCCAGTTCCGGTTTGCGGTTGGCCAGGGTCTGGAACACAAACGCCAGGGTCAACATGCCAACCGCGGTAATGGCCCAACCGATCAGCACCGCGCCTACTTCGGCGCGGGCTGCCATGTTTTGCGGGAGCGAGAAGATCCCTCCGCCGATCATCGAACCTACTACCAGGGCGATCAGGGCACTGAGCCGAAGTTTCTGGGCTGGTTGAGACATGCAGGTTCCTCGCAATAAATGTTTGAGCCGACCACCGCGCACTCAACTAATTCAATTTAATGACGCTAGCGCTTCATAACATAAGGGCATGTAAACGCGGGAAGTTTAGGCTTATTTAGAATTTAAATACGGCAATTATGAAGCGCTCGTCAGACAACGTACAAAAAGTTTGCACATCCGCAAATACGAACTAGCGTCAACATCCATGCCCCTGACCAAATGATTAACCACATTGTAGGAGACCGCTCTAGCGAGCGCCTTTGCACAGGCCGTGTCGCCCCGCAACTGCCACCCTAAGTCGTTAATTCACAATGGAATGTGCCAATGAAGTGATCTGAGTCAGCTGTTTTATTAGCGCACGGAATTATTCTGTGATCTCTCTTCTCCTGCATTGGAGTCACGCAATGTCTGATTCTCCCGGAAAACTTAGGCTTGGTGCGCTGGTTGCACTTGTCGTTGGCTCAATGATTGGCGGCGGGATCTTTTCACTCCCGCAAAACATGGCCGCCAGTGCCGACGTAGGCGCCGTGTTGATTGGCTGGGTGATCACCGCCATCGGCATGTTGACCCTCGCATTCGTGTTCCAGACCCTCGCCAACCGCAAGCCCGATCTCGATGGCGGGGTGTACGCCTACGCTAAGGCCGGTTTCGGCGATTACATGGGGTTTTCATCAGCCTGGGGCTACTGGATCAGTGCCTGGCTGGGCAACGTCGGGTACTTCGTCCTCTTGTTCAGCACCCTGGGTTACTTCTTCCCGATCTTTGGCGAAGGCAACACGCCGGCGGCGGTGATAGGTGCCTCGGTACTGCTGTGGGCGGTGCACTTTCTGGTGCTGCGCGGCATCAAGGAAGCAGCGTTCATCAACCTGGTGACCACGGTCGCCAAGGTCGTGCCGCTGCTGCTGTTCGTGCTCATCGCCCTGTTCGCGTTCAAGCTGGACATCTTCACCGCAGACATCTGGGGCGTAAAAAACCCTGACCTGGGCAGCGTGATGAACCAGGTGCGCAACATGATGCTGGTCACCGTGTGGGTCTTCATCGGCATCGAAGGCGCAAGCATCTTTTCCTCGCGTGCCGAGAAACGCAGCGACGTGGGCAAGGCCACCGTGATCGGTTTTATCACCGTGCTGCTGTTCCTGATGCTAGTGAACGTGCTGTCTTTGGGGATCATGACCCAGCCGGAACTGGCCAAGCTGCAGAACCCGTCGATGGCCGCGGTGCTGGAGCATGTGGTGGGCCACTGGGGCGCAGTGCTGATCAGCGTGGGCTTGATCATCTCGCTGCTCGGCGCGCTGCTGTCCTGGGTGCTGCTGTGTGCGGAGATCATGTTCGCCGCCGCCAAGGACCACACCATGCCGGCGTTCCTGCGCAAGGAAAACGCCAACCATGTGCCGGTCAACGCGCTGTGGCTGACCAACGCAATGGTGCAGATATTCCTGGTGATCACGCTGTTTTCCGCCAGCACTTACCTGTCGCTGATCTACCTCGCTACCTCGATGATCCTGGTGCCTTACCTGTGGTCGGCGGCCTACGCCCTGCTGCTGGCGGTGCGCGGCGAGACCTACGAGAACGCCCTCAAAGAGCGCAAGAAAGACCTGTTCATCGGCGCCATCGCCCTGATCTATGCGATCTGGCTGCTGTATGCCGGCGGCACCAAATACCTGCTGCTCTCCGCCCTGCTCTATGCCCCCGGCGCGATCCTGTTCGCCAAGGCCAAGCGTGAACTGGGCAAACCGATTTTCACCCCCGTCGAGAAGCTGATTTTCGCCGCAGTGGTCATTGGCGCCCTGGTGGCGGCCTATGGGCTCTACGACGGCTTCCTGACTCTGTAATTGTATGTTCACTGGAGGATCTGTAATGACCACGGAAAAAGTTAAGTACGGCGTACATTCCGAAGCCGGCAAACTGCGCAAAGTCATGGTGTGCTCCCCAGGTTTGGCCCACCAGCGGCTGACCCCCAACAACTGCGACGAGCTGCTGTTCGATGACGTGCTGTGGGTGGCCCAGGCCAAGCGCGACCACTTCGACTTCGTGACCAAGATGCGCGAGCGGGACATTGATGTGCTGGAAATGCACAACCTGCTCACCGACATCGTCGCCAACCCCGAAGCGTTGGACTGGATTCTGGAACGCAAGATCACCGCCAACACCGTCGGCCTGGGCCTGGTCGATGAAGTCGGCTCGTGGCTGCGCAGCCTGGAGCCGCGCAAGATCAGCGAGTTCCTGATTGGCGGCGTGTCGGCCGACGACCTGCCGAGCAGCTTCGGTGGCAAGACCATCGAGATGTTCCGCGATTTTCTCGGCCACGCCAGTTTCATCCTGCCGCCGCTGCCCAATACCCAGTTCACCCGCGACACCACCTGCTGGATCTACGGCGGCGTGACGCTCAACCCGATGTACTGGCCGGCGCGACGCCAGGAAACCCTGCTGACCAGCGCCATCTATAAATTCCACCCTGAGTTCACCAACGCGGACTTCCAGATCTGGTACGGCGACCCCGACCAGGAACATGGCGCCGCGACGCTGGAAGGCGGCGACGTGATGCCGATTGGCAACGGTGTGGTGTTGATCGGCATGGGTGAACGCTCGTCCCACCAGGCCATTGGCCAACTGGCGCGCAACCTGTTCCAGAACAAAGCCGTGGAGCGCGTCATCGTGGCCGGCCTGCCTAAATCCCGCGCCGCGATGCACCTGGACACCGTGTTCAGCTTCTGCGACCGCGACCTGGTCACCGTCTTCCCTGAAGTGGTCAACCAGATCGTGCCTTTCACCCTGCGCCCTGACGAGAGCAAGCCCCACGGTATCGACATTCAACGTGAGAAAACCAACTTCCTCGAAACCGTGGCCGCAGCGCTCAACCTCAAGGCCCTGCGCGTGGTCGAGACCGGCGGCAACAGCTTCGCCGCCGAACGCGAGCAATGGGATGACGGCAACAACGTGGTGGCCGTGGAACCGGGCGTGGTGATTGGCTACGACCGCAACACCTACACCAACACCCTGCTGCGCAAGGCCGGTGTGGAAGTGATCACCATCAGCGCCGGTGAACTCGGCCGTGGCCGTGGCGGCGGCCACTGCATGACTTGCCCGATCATCCGCGACCCTATCGACTATTAAGGAGATTCCATCATGGCTTTCAATATGCGCAACCGCAGCCTGCTGTCGCTGATGCACCACACCACTCGCGAGCTGCATTACCTGCTGGACCTGTCCCGCGACCTCAAACGCGCCAAATACACCGGCACCGAGCGTCCGCACCTGCAAGGCAAGAACATCGCGCTGATCTTCGAAAAAACCTCGACCCGCACTCGCTGTGCCTTCGAAGTCGCGGCCCATGACCAAGGCGCCCACGTCACCTATATCGACCCGGTGTCGTCGCAGATCGGCCACAAAGAAAGCATGAAAGACACCGCCCGCGTCCTGGGCCGGATGTTCGATGCCATCGAGTACCGTGGCTTTGAGCAGGAAATCGTTGAAGAGCTGGCCAAGTTCGCGGGCGTGCCGGTGTTCAACGGCCTCACTGCCGAATTCCACCCGACCCAAATGATCGCCGACACCCTGACCATGCGCGAACACAGCGACAAGCCGCTGCATGACATCAGCTACGCCTACCTCGGGGACGCCCGCTACAACATGGGCAACTCGCTGCTGATGATCGGCGCCAAGCTCGGCATGGACGTGCGCATCGGCGCGCCGAAAGCGCTGTGGCCCCATGAAGATTTCATCAAGCAGTGTCAGGCCTTTGCCGAGGAAAGCGGTGCACGCATCACCATCACCGAAGACCCGAAAGAAGCCGTGAAGGGTGTGGATTTCATCCACACCGATATCTGGGTGTCCATGGGCGAACCGGTGGAAGCGTGGGACGAGCGCATCGAGCAACTGCTGCCGTACCAGGTCAACGCCAAGATGATGAAAGCCTCAGGCAACCCTCGGGTGAAATTCATGCATTGCCTGCCGGCGTTCCATAACAGCGAAACCAAGGTCGGCAAGGACATCGCTGCGCGCTATCCGCACCTGGCCAATGGCGTGGAAGTGACCGAGGAAGTCTTCGAGTCGCCGGCCAACATCGCGTTTGAGCAGGCGGAAAACCGCATGCATACCATCAAGGCGATTCTAGTGTCGGCGTTGGCGGATATCTAAACCCTCAACACCGCTCTCACTGTCGAAAAATGATCAAAACTGTGGGAGCGGGCTTGCTCGCGAAAGCGGTGTGCCAGTCAACACGTGTAGTCACTGATCTACCGCTTTCGCGAGCAAGCCCGCTCCCACATTTGGTTCTGTGTTCGCTACATAGAGCTTCTAGAAGGACATTTATATGCGCATCGTAGTAGCCCTGGGCGGCAACGCCCTCCTGCGTCGTGGTGAACCCATGACCGCAGACAACCAACGCGCCAACATCCGTATCGCCACCGAACAGATCGCCAAGATCCACCCCGGCAACGAGCTGGTGATCGCCCACGGCAACGGCCCGCAAGTGGGCCTGCTGTCGTTGCAGGCGGCGGCCTACACCAGCGTCTCGCCTTACCCGCTGGACGTGCTGGGCGCCGAGACCGAGGGCATGATCGGCTACATCATCGAACAGGAACTGGGCAACCTGCTGGACTTCGAAGTGCCATTCGCCACCCTGCTTACCCAAGTGGAAGTGGACGCCAAGGACCCGGCCTTCCAGAACCCCACCAAGCCCATCGGCCCGGTGTATGCCAAGGCCGAAGCGGAAAAACTCGCCGCTGAGAAAGGTTGGGCCATCGCGCCCGACGGCGACAAATACCGCCGCGTGGTCGCCAGCCCGCGCCCCAAACGCATCTTTGAAATTCGCCCGATCAAATGGCTGCTGGAAAAAAGCGCCATCGTGATCTGCGCCGGTGGCGGCGGCATCCCTACCCTGTATGGCGAAGATGGCAAGCTGCGCGGCATTGAAGCCGTGATCGACAAAGACCTGTGTTCCTCCTTGCTGGCCACGCAACTGGAGGCCGATTTGCTGGTGATCGCCACCGACGTCAACGCCGCCTTTATCGACTTCGGCAAGCCCACCCAGAAGGCCATCGGCCAGGCCCACCCCGACGATATGGAAAAACTCGGTTTCGCTGCCGGCTCCATGGGCCCTAAGGTACAAGCCGCCTGCGAGTTCGCCCGCCAGACTGGCAAAACCGCGGTGATCGGTTCACTCTCGGACATCGAAGCCATCGTCCAGGGCAGCGCCGGCACCCGCATCAGCACGGCCAAACCTGGCATCACCTACCTGTGAAGTTGAGGAGAAACGCCTATGGCTATCTTTGAACCCGGTCACCTGCATATCGAGCGACACGCGCTGAACAAGGACGATGTCAGCTACGACCTGTGCCTGGACTATGAAGTCGTCACGGATGACCGCGAAGGCAAAGGCATGCAGTTCACCCTGCATGGCAGCATCCAGGGCAAGGATATGAAAGAAACCTTTTTCCTGCCCAAGGACCAGGCCTACAACTTCGCCAGCAATGTGACCAAGATTGTCGAAAAATACGGCATTCCCAAGACCCATAGCAGCGTCGGTTCACAACACAAGCATTACGATCTGATGTTTGAGAATGTGCGCCAGCAGTTGGATATGAAATCCGGCGACCCGGTCAAACCCGAACACCTGGAATAACCTGCCCCCCCAGTCGAATGTGGGAGCTGGCTTGCCTGCGATAGCGACCTGTCAGACGATATTTTCGCTACTGACCCACCGCCATCGCAGGCAAGCCAGCTCCCACATTTTGATCTCCACCGGCTCCAAGGCATACTGGCCACCCTCAGCACTCCAGAATCAAGATCCGCCCCATGCGTATCCACGTCAGCTTCATCGACCGCGTCGGCATTACCCAGGAAGTCCTGGCCTTGCTCGGTGGGCGCAATCTCAATCTGGATGCCGTGGAGATGGTGCCGCCCAACGTCTATATCGACGCGCCGACCCTCAGCGCAGAGGTGCTCGAAGAACTGCGCGACGCGTTGTTCAGCGTGCACGGCGTGCAGGCGGTGAAGGTGGTCGACATCCTTCCGGGCCAGCGCCGCCACTTGCAACTCGACGCCCTGCTGGCGGCCATGACCGACCCGGTACTGGCTTTGGACAGCGCTGGCAAGATCCTGCTAGCCAACCCGGCGTTGATCGCCTTGTACGGGCGCGAACCGGCCGGGGAAAGCATCGCCGAGCTGTTCGATGATCCGGCCTTGCTGGAGACCCTGCTGGAGCAGGGCTTTCGCTTGCCGCTACGCGAGATCAGCGTGAACGGCCAAACCCTGCTGCTGGGCGCCACGCCGATCACCGACGCCGGCGCCCTGCTCACCCTCTACCAGCCCAACCGTATCGGCGAACAACTGTCGGCGCTGCACCATGACCATGCCGAAGGGTTTGATGCGCTGTTGGGCGAATCCCCGGCGATCCGCACGCTCAAGGCACGGGCGCAACGGGTGGCGGCGCTGGATGCACCGCTGCTGATCCAGGGCGAAACCGGCACCGGCAAAGAGCTGGTGGCCCGCGCCTGCCACGCCATCAGTGCGCGTCACAGTGCGCCGTTTCTGGCATTGAACTGCGCGGCACTGCCGGAAAATCTCGCCGAAAGTGAATTGTTCGGCTATGCGCCTGGCGCCTTTACCGGCGCGCAACGCGGTGGCAAACCGGGGCTGATGGAGCTGGCCAACCAGGGCACGGTATTTCTCGATGAGATCGGTGAGATGTCGCCGTACTTGCAAGCCAAACTGCTGCGCTTTCTCAACGACGGCAGCTTTCGCCGCGTCGGTGGCGACCGCGAGGTGAAGGTCAATGTGCGCATCCTCAGCGCCACCCACCGCGACCTGGAAAAGATGGTCAGCGAAGGCACCTTTCGCGAAGACCTGTTTTACCGGCTCAACGTGCTCAACGTCGCCGTGCCGCCTTTGCGTGAACGCGGCCAGGACATCCTGCTGCTGGCGCGCTACTTCATGCAGCAAGCCTGCGCGCAGATCCAGCGCCCGGTCTGCCGTCTGGCGCCGGGTACCTATCCAGCCCTGCTGGGCAACCACTGGCCGGGCAACGTGCGGCAGTTGCAAAACGTAATCTTCCGCGCTGCCGCCATCTGCGAAAGCAGCCTGGTGGACATCGGCGACCTGGACATCGCCGGCACCTCTGTAGCGCGCCAGAGCGATGGCGAAGTCGACAGCCTGGAACAGGCCGTGGAAGACTTCGAGCGCAGCCTGCTCGAAAGCCTCTACAGCCGCTACCCCTCGACCCGCCAACTGGCCAGCCGGTTGCAAACCTCCCACACGGCTATCGCCCATCGCCTGCGCAAATACGGCATTCCCAACAAGCCTTGAGCCATGTTCCATCCACTGTAGGAGCGAGCTGGCTCGCGAAAAACGCGAGGGCGCTACGTTCATCCAGGCTTCCCGGGTCATCGTTGACGATCTTCGCGAGCAAGCTCGCTCCTACAATGGGGCGCATTCCAGATTTGGTCTGAGAACGACATTCCCTGTACTGAAAGCGCTACAGCGTAACGATATCGCTACAACCCTGTTTTTTGCGCGCCATGCAAGGCTTTGATCCACATAGGCTTTTTTTCCCGCACCTGACTGTAGCGAAATCGCTACAGTGCATTCGATGAAGCTTATAGCTAAATTTATTAAGTCATTGATCTATAAAGACTTAATAACGTTGGCCGCGATATTGCTAAGCAACTCCCCATTATTCCAATCCCGTCCACCAGACGATTCTGGCCCTGAGGAGTTTCCATGAGCGAGTTGCGTTTCACTGAAGATCACGAATGGCTGCGCGCCGAAGCCGATGGCAGCGTCACCGTGGGTATCACCGCGTTTGCGCAGAACGCGCTGGGTGATGTGGTTTTCGTGCAGCTGCCAGAGTTGCAGGCTTACGACAAGGGCGCCGAAGCCTCTACAGTGGAATCGGTCAAGGCCGCCAGCGGTGTGTACATGCCGTTGGACGGTGAAGTCCTCGAAGTCAACGACAAGCTCGATGGCAGCCCGGAACTGGTCAACGAAGACCCGATGGGCGAAGGCTGGTTCTTCCGCTTTAAACCGGCCGATGCCAGTGCAGTGGCTAAGCTGTTGGATCAGGATGCATACGACCGCCTGATCAAAGCCAACGCAGAAGCTTGAGGAGCGCGCCATGACCGTTAATCTGACCACCGCCAACGAATTCATCGCCCGCCACATCGGCCCGCGCCAGGAAGATGAGCAGCAAATGCTCGCCAGCCTGGGGTTTGATTCCCTCGAAGCCCTGAGCGCCAGCGTGATCCCGGAAAGCATCAAGGGCACCAGCGTGCTCGGCCTGGAAGACGGCCTGAGCGAAGCCGAAGCCCTGGCCAAGATCAAGGCCATCGCTAGCCAGAACCAACTGTTCAAGACCTACATCGGCCAGGGCTACTACAACTGCCACACGCCGTCGCCGATCCTGCGCAACCTGCTGGAAAATCCGGCCTGGTACACCGCCTACACGCCGTATCAACCCGAGATTTCCCAAGGCCGCCTGGAAGCCCTGCTGAACTTCCAGACCTTGATCAGCGACCTCACCGGCCTGCCGATCGCCAACGCCTCCCTGCTTGACGAAGCCACCGCCGCCGCTGAAGCCATGACCTTCTGCAAGCGCCTGAGCAAGAACAAAGGCAGCCACGCCTTCTTCGCGTCGGTGCACAGCCACCCGCAAACCCTCGACGTATTACGCACCCGTGCCGAACCACTGGGCATTGATGTGGTAGTGGGCGATGAGCGCGAACTGACCGACGTCACCCCGTTCTTCGGTGCGCTGCTGCAATACCCGGCCAGCAACGGCGATGTGTTCGACTACCGCGAACTGACCGAACGCTTCCACGCCGCCAACGCACTGGTCGCCGTGGCCGCCGACCTGCTGGCCCTGACCCTGCTGACGCCGCCGGGTGAATTCGGCGCCGACGTCGCCATTGGCAGCGCACAACGCTTTGGCGTGCCACTGGGCTTCGGTGGCCCGCACGCGGCGTACTTCTCCACCAAGGATGCGTTCAAGCGCGACATGCCAGGCCGTCTGGTCGGCGTTTCCGTCGACCGCTTCGGCAAGCCGGCCCTGCGCCTGGCCATGCAGACCCGCGAGCAACATATCCGCCGCGAGAAAGCCACCAGCAACATCTGCACCGCTCAAGTGCTGCTGGCCAACATCGCCAGCATGTACGCCGTGTACCACGGCCCCAAAGGCCTGACCCAGATCGCCCAGCGCATTCACCAGTTGACCGCGATCCTGGCCAAGGGCTTGACGGCCCTGGGCCAGAACGTCGAACAGGCACACTTCTTCGACACCCTGACCCTCAACACCGGCGCCCACACCGCAGCCCTGCACGACAAGGCCCGCGCCCAGCGCATCAACCTGCGCGTGGTGGATGGCGAGCGCGTTGGCCTGTCGGTCGACGAAACCACCACCCAGGCCGATATCGAGGCCTTGTGGGCCATCTTCGCGGACGGCAAAACCCTGCCAGCCTTTACCACCACCGACAGCACCCTGCCGAGTGCGTTGCTGCGCCAGTCGCCGATCCTCAGCCACCCGGTGTTCAACCGTTACCACTCGGAAACCGAGCTGATGCGCTACCTGCGCAAGCTGGCCGATAAAGACCTGGCCCTGGACCGCACCATGATCCCGCTGGGCTCGTGCACCATGAAGCTCAACGCCGCCAGCGAAATGATCCCGGTGACCTGGGCCGAATTCGGTGCCCTGCACCCGTTCGCCCCCGCCGCGCAAAGCGCCGGCTACCAGCAACTGACCAGCGAACTGGAAGCCATGCTGTGTGCAGCGACCGGTTACGACGCGATCTCCCTGCAGCCCAACGCCGGGTCCCAAGGTGAGTACGCCGGCCTCTTGGCCATCCGCGCCTATCACCAGAGCCGTGGCGAAGAACGTCGCGACATCTGCCTGATCCCGTCATCAGCCCACGGCACCAACCCTGCGACCGCCAACATGGCCGGCATGCGCGTCGTGGTGACCGCTTGCGATGCACGCGGCAACGTCGACATCGAAGACCTGCGCGCCAAGGCCATCGAACACCGCGAGCACCTCGCCGCACTGATGATCACCTACCCGTCCACCCACGGCGTGTTCGAGGAAGGTATCCGCGAAATCTGCGGGATCATTCATGACAACGGCGGCCAGGTGTACATCGACGGCGCCAACATGAACGCCATGGTCGGCCTTTGCGCACCGGGCAAGTTCGGCGGCGATGTGTCCCACTTGAACCTGCACAAAACCTTCTGCATCCCCCATGGCGGTGGCGGCCCGGGCGTTGGCCCGATTGGCGTCAAGTCGCACCTCACGCCGTTCCTGCCCGGCCACGCGGCCATGGAACGCAAGGAAGGCGCGGTATGCGCCGCACCGTTCGGCAGCGCGAGCATTTTGCCGATCACCTGGATGTACATCAGCATGATGGGCGGTGCCGGCCTCAAGCGTGCGTCGCAGTTGGCGATCCTGAATGCCAACTACATTTCCCGCCGCCTGGAAGAGCATTACCCGGTGCTGTACACCGGCAGCAATGGCCTGGTGGCCCACGAATGCATCCTGGACCTGCGCCCGTTGAAAGACAGCAGCGGCATCAGCGTGGACGACGTGGCCAAGCGCCTGATCGACTTTGGTTTCCATGCACCGACCATGTCGTTCCCGGTGGCCGGCACCTTGATGATCGAGCCGACCGAAAGTGAATCCAAGGAAGAACTGGACCGCTTCTGCGACGCCATGATCGCCATCCGCGAAGAAATTCGCGCAGTGGAAAACGGCACCCTCGACAAAGACGACAACCCCCTCAAGAACGCGCCGCACACGGCTGCGGAACTGGTGGGCGAATGGAGCCACCCTTACAGCCGTGAACAAGCGGTGTACCCGGTGGCGTCGTTGATCGAAGGCAAGTACTGGCCACCGGTTGGCCGGGTCGACAACGTGTTTGGTGATCGCAACCTCGTCTGCGCGTGCCCTTCTATCGAGAGCTACGCCTGATCTGACTGGAGATACGCGGCCAGTGTGGGAGCTGGCTTGCCTGCGATAGCGGTGTATCAGCCGACAGTGATGTTGCCTGACCCACCGCTATCGCGGGCAAGCCCGGCTCCCACATTGACCGAGTCCACCTCAGAAAATAATAAGAAACCGGAGAACAACCATGTCCCTTAGCGTGTTCGACCTGTTCAAGATTGGCATCGGCCCCTCCAGTTCCCACACCGTCGGCCCGATGCGTGCCGCCGCTCGATTCGTCGAGGGGCTCAAGCGTGACAACCTGCTGGAGGCCACCACCGGCATCAAGGTGGAACTCTATGGATCGCTGGGCGCCACCGGCAAAGGCCACGGCAGCGACAAGGCTGTGTTGCTGGGCCTGGAAGGCGAACACCCGGACACCGTGAATACCGAAACCGTGGCTGCACGCCTGGCGCAGATGCGCAGTGACGGGCGCCTCAACCTGCTCGGCGAACACAGCATTGCGTTCAACGAGAAAGAACACCTGGCGATGATCCGCAAGCCCCTTGCCTATCATCCCAACGGCATGATCTTTCGTGCCTTTGACGCCGCCGGCATCCAGACCCGCAGCCGCGAGTACTACTCCGTCGGTGGCGGTTTCGTGGTGGATGAAGACGCGGCGGGCGCCGACCGTATCGTCGAAGACGCCACACCCCTGACCTTCCCGTTCAAACACGCCAAGGACTTGCTCGGCCATTGCACCACCTATGGCCTGTCTATCAGCCAGGTGATGCTGACCAATGAAAGTGCCTGGCGCCCGGAAGCGGAAACCCGCAGTGGTTTGTTGAAAATCTGGCAGGTCATGCAGGACTGCGTCGATGCCGGCTGTCGCAACGAAGGCATCTTGCCCGGTGGCTTGAAGGTCAAGCGCCGGGCAGCGGCCTTGCACCGGCAGTTGTGCAAGAACCCGGAGTCGGCGCTGCGCGACCCGCTGTCGGTGCTCGATTGGGTCAACCTGTATGCGCTGGCAGTCAACGAAGAAAACGCCAATGGCGGGCGCGTGGTCACTGCGCCCACCAACGGCGCGGCTGGGATCATTCCCGCCGTGCTGCATTACTACATGCGTTTTATCCCCGGCGCGAACGAAGACGGCGTGGTGCGCTTTTTGCTCACTGCGGCCGCCATCGGCATTTTGTACAAGGAAAACGCTTCGATCTCAGGCGCCGAAGTCGGTTGCCAGGGCGAAGTCGGCGTGGCCTGTTCCATGGCCGCAGGCGCACTCTGCGAAGTGCTGGGCGGCAGCGTCTCCCAAGTGGAGAACGCCGCCGAGATTGGCATGGAACATAACCTCGGCCTGACCTGCGACCCGATTGGCGGGCTGGTGCAGGTGCCGTGCATCGAGCGCAATGCCATGGGCTCGGTGAAGGCGATCAATGCGGTGCGCATGGCCCTGCGTGGCGACGGGCAGCACTTTGTGTCCCTCGACAAGGTCATCCGCACCATGCGCCAGACCGGCGCCGACATGAAAAGCAAATACAAGGAAACCGCCCGTGGCGGTTTGGCGGTCAACATTATCGAGTGCTGACGCCCACAAGCGCGTCGGCACGTTTTTCAGGAGCTGAATATGTCCACCGAAACCCTGTTGAAAACTCCTCTGCACGCCTTGCACCTCGAACTCGGCGCGCGCATGGTGCCCTTCGCCGGCTACGACATGCCAGTGCAGTACCCATTGGGCGTGATGAAAGAACACCTGCATACCCGTGAACAGGCCGGGTTGTTTGACGTGTCCCACATGGGCCAGATCCGCCTCTCCGGCTCCAATGCCGCCAAGGCCCTGGAAACCCTGGTGCCCGTCGATATCATCGACCTGCCGGTGGGTATGCAACGCTATGCGATGTTCACCAACGAGCAAGGCGGCATCCTCGACGACCTGATGGTCGCCAACCTGGGCAACGATGAACTGTTCCTGGTGGTCAACGCCGCCTGCAAGGACCAGGACCTGACGCACCTGCGCACACATATCGGCGACCAATGCACCATCGAACCGCTGTTCGAAGAACGCGCCCTGCTGGCCCTGCAAGGCCCGGCGGCAGTGAAAGTATTGGCGCGCCTGGCCCCTGAAGTCACCCAGATGACCTTCATGCAATTCGCCACCCTGCGTTTGCTGGGCGTGGAGTGCTACGTCAGCCGCTCCGGCTACACCGGTGAAGACGGTTTTGAAATCTCCGTGCCGGCGGCCAATGCCGAGAGCCTGGCCCGCAGCCTGCTGGCCGAAACAGAAGTACAGGCCATCGGCCTGGGCGCCCGCGATTCCCTGCGCCTGGAAGCCGGCCTGTGCCTGTACGGCCACGACATGAACACCGACACCACGCCAATCGAAGCCAGCCTGTTGTGGGCGATTTCCAAGGCTCGGCGTGCCGATGGCGCACGGGCCGGCGGCTTCCCTGGCGCCGACCGCATCTTCACCCAACAGCAAACCGGTGTGGCGCGCAAACGCGTGGGCCTGCTGCCGCAGGAGCGTACCCCGGTGCGTGAAGGCGCTGAAATTGTCGATGCACAAGGTACGGTTATCGGCAGCGTCTGCAGCGGAGGCTTTGGCCCAACCTTGGGTGGCCCGCTGGCGATGGGTTACCTGGACAGCGCATTTGTCGCACTGGATACCGAACTTAGCGCAATGGTACGTGGGAAAAAGGTGCCACTGCGTGTAAGTAAAATGCCATTCGTTCCGCAACGTTACTACCGTGGCTGATTGACTGTTTCTATAAGTAACGCGGTTGCGTTAATGTGCACTAAACTGTAACGCAACCGCCATAAAACAGTGCACTCACGATAGGCTTTTTTATAGCTGACGTCCTATAACAAGTGAATAACTCTATCGAATAAGCCGGCATCAGAACATTCAACAAAGTGTCATGAGAGCCAGTAAAATCAAGGCCTGCCCAAGGGCTTGTTTTTTTCATATTAGTTGGCGTAGAGTTTGCCCACTGTGTTTGCATGGGTCGCTTGGAACCTGGACCTGGGCAGTAGCTCAAGTAGTTTGCTACAACCCGTTCGACGTCTCTTACTTTCCTGCAACCCAGCCCAGTACTCTTTCGTGTGAAAGGGGCTGTCATTAATTTTTAGCGTCAAAGGAAAGAAGAAAATGTCGGATAGCAAACGTCAGAGCGGTACCGTCAAGTGGTTCAACGACGAGAAAGGGTTTGGTTTTATCACGCCTGAAAGCGGGCCGGATCTGTTCGTGCATTTCCGCGCTATCCAGGGCAACGGCTTCAAGAGCCTGAAGGAAGGCCAGAAGGTCACCTTCGTTTCAGTCCAAGGCCAAAAAGGCCTGCAAGCTGACGAAGTACAAGCAGAAGGCTGATCCTTGCTGCGACAAAAAGCCCCTGATATGACATCAGGGGCTTTTTTATGGGCGCCATTGCGTAAACTGCGTGCTTTCTCCAGAGAGCCCTGCCATGTCCAAACCCCTGTTGAGCCCCCAGGGCGAATTCCCCGCCGTTGGCCTGGGCCGTCGCCTGGCAGCGATGTTCTACGATTTCCTGCTGTGCACCGCCCTGCTGATCGTCACGGCGTTTATCTACAAGCTGGTATGGATCGCCTTCGTGGGCGAAGCGAAGATGCGCACGCTCACCGAGTCCGGCGCGCTGGACGGTGACCCGTTGCTGTCGACGATCCTGTTGTTTGTGCTGTTCGGGTTCTTCGCCAAGTTCTGGACCCATTCGGGGCAAACCCTGGGCATGCAGGTGTGGGGCGTGCGCGTGCAAAACGCTGACGGCTCGCGGATCAGCCTGTGGCAGGCATTGTTGCGTTTTGTGGTGTCGATTGCGTCATGGTTGTGTGTGGGGCTGGGGTTTATCTGGTCGTTGTTCGATAAACACAAACGCAGCTGGCATGACATCTATTCGGATACCCAACTGGTGCGGATTCCGAAGCAAAAGAAATAACTCAGATGTGGGAGCTGGCTTGCCTGCGATAGCGGTTTTGCAGTCAAAACACCTGTGACTGTTACACCGCTATCGCAGGCAAGCCAGCTCCCACATTTTGATTTGTGCTCAGCCTGAGGGTCAGGCGTTGCCGGCCAGCTTCAACCGTGCAGCCTGGGTAAAGTCGAGCATGCGCTTGAGCGGCCGTACCGCCTGCAGAATTACCGCCGGTTCCACGAAGATCTCATTACTGCCCTCCCGCAAACACCGCAACGTGCGCTCCAGCGTATTCATCGCCATCCACGGGCAGTGAAGCGGCGCAAGGCTACAGAATATCCAACGGATTCAAAATCCTAATCTAGCTTTAAGACCTGCGTCTGTGAGGCAAAAAAAAAGGAACGGCACACTCCCTTCGACCCTCGGACGAAATTTTACGCCCTCCAAACTCAGAAATTACCTACATAAAAATATTTCCTCAAGGCCGATTCTCCCCACCACTATTTACGCGTTAGTGGGGAGATTGCCTTTGAACAATCCGTTAGATTTGAACAGCGTCATTACCACCACCCAGGAAATCCTCGCGCAGCTATTGGTGATGGACATCGCCGATGTGAATGAGCACAGCAGCATCCTGGAAGATCTCGGTGCCGACTCTCTGGATATTGTCGACCTGAGTTTTCAGCTAGGCCGCCACTATGGCTGCACGCTGCCCAAAACCAGCGTGCTCGATCATGCAGTAGCGGTGCTTGGCGATGTCGGCGACCTGGTCGAAAAAGGCCGCATCACGCCGGCCGGTGTCGAACTTCTGGAGCACAGCTTGAGCGCGTTTGCTCCCAAACAACTGCGCAGCGGCATGCAGCCGGCCGAGATATTCGCGGCCACGACCGTGCGTAACTGGGCCACGCAGTGCTACCGGATGTTTGATTACTTGCCCACGACCTGCCCTGAGTGTGAAGCAGACCTGGCTTGTCTCAACGACCGTCGTCAGGTGGTGTGCTGCGGTTGCAGTGCGCGTTTGACGCCGATGGAAGGTGATGAAATCTCTCGCCACCTGGTCGAACAGTTCGCCGCGTCTCGTTTGCCGAAAGTGGTCTAGGAGTTTGCGCATGGACCCCCGAGAGGTTTTAGTTACGGGCTACGGACTGGTAGCCCCTACGGTAATGAATGCTGAGACCCTGTTTTCAAAGATCAGTGAAAAACGTTCGTGTATTCGTCAACACCCCGTGTTTGCCGACCTGGGCTTCGCGGTGAGCGCCGCCGGTTATATCGAGCACGCACAATGGCAAGCAATGGCCGCGCAGGTTGCATTTGATGCAACAACACTGCCGCGCCAGAGCCTCCTCGCTGAATTCGTCGCACGGCAGGCACTCCAGCAGGCGGGCCTGGTTCCCACCGATTTTTCCCGCGTGGCAAGCGGCGTGTTCCTAGGCGCCAACAAGCACTGTGTGAGCCTTGACCTGCAAGAGGCAAGTCGCCATATGGACGCCACTGGCAGCGTCGACCTTGATCGCTACTTGGACAACCACATACTGGTCGGCGGCCCGTTCACTCGGCGACTAGACCAACAGA
This sequence comes from Pseudomonas sp. AM4(2022), assembly GCF_036346515.1. Classification (NCBI taxonomy): domain Bacteria; kingdom Pseudomonadati; phylum Pseudomonadota; class Gammaproteobacteria; order Pseudomonadales; family Pseudomonadaceae; genus Pseudomonas; species Pseudomonas sp. AM4(2022). The sequence goes on along the minus strand of NZ_JAOTNW010000012.1, from coordinate 96,125 downwards.
CGGTGCATATCGCTCGCCTGCTTGGCATTCGCGACCATATCAGCACCCATTCCGATGCCTGCGCGGCTGGCACTATGGCAATCGGTAGCGCGTTTCGCGCCATTGAGCGCGGTGACATTGACCTGGCCGTGTGCGGCGCCGTCGAGTTGATGGCCCACGAATTGTCCTACTACAGCTTCGACGGCCTGGGTGCGATATGCCAGCGTGCCGACCTCGCGCCCGAACACCAGAGCCGCCCGTTCATGAACGACCGCTGTGGCTTCGTCCTCGGCGAAGGCGCGGCGATGATCGTGCTGGAGTCCAGAGAGCATGCCGAACGACGCAAGGTCCGCCCCATCGGCCGGGTCTTGGGCTACGCCAATTACTGCGAAGCACAAAAGATCACCTCCAGCAGCCGCGACGGCAGCCACTACGCCCACTGCATGAACGCAGCCATCACCAGTGCCGGCCTCGACAGCGACGCCGTGGACCACGTCAATACCCATGGCACCTCGACCCAAGCTAACGATCGCAGTGAAGCCCTGGCTATTAAGCGGGTGTTCGGCATGGGTTTGAGCACGATGACGTTTACCGCCAACAAATCGGCAATAGGTCACTCCCTCGCGGCCAGTGGCGCCATCGAAGCGGTGCTATCACTGATGACGTTGCAGCAAGGCGTGGCGTTACCCACCCTTAATTATGACCCCGCAAATGCCGAGTTCCCTGAATTGAACTTCCTGACCGAAGCACAGCAACAGCCCATCAAGGTGGTGCTGTCCAATTCGTTCGGTTTTGGCGGAGTCAACAGTTCGTTGGTGCTGGGAAAAATATGAGATGAACAACTCTCAAACAAAGCCCGTTTACCTGATCGCCGCTTCTGTACTCAACAACGCCGGCAACGAGTGCACCGATTTACACGGCCCGGTGCCGGTGGCACAAGCGTTGGATTTTTGTCCAAGCTTATTGGCCTACCCGGTGACCGTACCCCGCTTACCGACCACGGTGTTCAACCGCAAAATTCAACGCAGTGTCGAACCTCAGGGCGCCAGGCTGCTGTACTGCGCAGGGCGCCTGGCCGGCCCGCTGCACGATTTGCACCTCGCCGGCGAGCGGATTGCGCTGATGGCCGCCATTCCTGAAGTGGATGGCCCCAGCTCCTGCTGGGAGGCCGTGCAGGCCATCGCCGAACAACCGGATGCGCTGCTTGCAAAACTGTTTGCGCATACACCGCCCCTGCATGCGCTGATGATGCTCAATAGCAGCGTCATGGCCTATGTTGCCGAAGCACTGCACTGCCATGGCCCGATGGGTGGTTTCTGCTCACAAAGCAATGCTGGGGTCGATGCGCTGATAGAGGCGTTTGAGCACATCGCCGGTGATCGCGCCGATGCTGGCGTCGTGGTCAGCAGTAGCCCGAACCTCTCGCCTGCGCTGTATCTACGCAGCAGCACTGAAAACTATCCTCAGGCAGCCCCGGACCTTCATGGAGAAGGCGCGGCGGCGCTGTTGCTGACCTCATGCCCGCCAGCGAGCGGCATAAGCGCGCTGCGCATTGCAGGATTCGCCCGTGGCTACAACGCGTCGCACGAACGTTCGAGCGCCGTGGCACAGCGGGTCATCCAGCAAGCATTAAGCAGGGAGAAACTAGGTTTGCGCGACCTAAGGCGCGTTGTCGCCGCACCGAGTACGCCATTTCTGCGCCTTCTGTTCGCAGACACCCAGCCGGTTTTCCACAGCTCCCGGCACATGACCGGTGACTTGGGTGCCAGCGCCTTACTGACCGAAATTGCCCTGGCACTTCACGATCAAGCCGACGGATATACCTTGCTGCTCAATCACAGTCGCGCAGGCCATTGGGGCGCCGTATTACTTGCCAACGAAACCACGGAGAAACAGGCATGAGCCTACCAAGGATTGTGATAACCGGCCTGGGTGCCGTGACCGGGTTCGGTTTCGAATGGCAAACAATGTGGGAGCAGATGCTGCGCGGCGAGCATTGCATCCGCCCATGGCAACCCGAAGGTGTGGCCGACGGCACCTTCCCGGTGCGGTTCGCGGCGCCCGTGGACAACCGCCAACTGCCGGACTACCTGCAAGACCATCCCGCCTGGCAGACGCCCTTGGAAAAACGCAGCCGCTGGGGTTGGGTGGCTGCTAGCCAGGCCATTACCGACAGCGGTCTGAGCCCCGCGCAACTGCGGGATGCCGCCGTACTGTGTGCCTCCGGCGTACCAGCACACAACATCCAAGACATGCTGTTGAGCGTCTGCGACCAACAGAATACCCCCCCGGCATGGCGCTATTTGATGGACAAGGCCAGTCAGGTCGATGCCGTCCACTCGCTGCGCCAGAGCAACGACCGCCTGGCCCGAGTGATCGCCGACGACATCGGTTGCGAAGGCCCGGTGATCAACATCAGCAGCGCCTGTGCGGGAGCGTCCCAGGCCATCGGCAATGCATTCCAGATGATCCGTCGGGGAGACGTCGAGGTCGCTATCGCAGGCGGTGCCGATTCGGTGTTGAGCCTAGACACCATGACCGCACTTTACCTGTTGGGCGCAGCGAGCACCGAGCAACGCTGGGGCACCGAGCTTTGCCGTCCATTTGATCACCATCGCAGCGGCCTGGTTGCTGGTGAAGGCGGTGGTTTTGTAGTGCTCGAAACCCTGGAGCGGGCACTCGCCCGTGGTGCTGTGCCCTATGCCGAAGTGCTGGGTTTTGGCAGCAGCCTGGACGGCTACAAGGTCACTGCACCCGACCCGCAAGGGAGAGGAGCCGCCCTTGCGATGCAGACGGCCTTGCACGATGCCGGCATTCGCCCGCAGCAGGTGGACCATATCAACGCACACGGTACCTCCACCCCGCTCAACGATGCCGCCGAAACCCTGGCCATCAAGTCGGTATTCGCCCAGGGCGAGCACTATCGAAGGCTGTCGATCAACGCCAACAAATCCCAATTCGGGCACTTGATCGCCGCCGCCGGTGCTCCCGAGTTGATCATCACGGCACTGGCTTGCAAACATGACCGGATTACCCCGACCCTCAACCTTCACGATGCCGCCACCGACTGTGACCTGGACTACTGCGCCCACCAAACGGTGAACCGTCGCGTCGATGTGGCGCTGAGCAACTCATTTGGCTTCGGCGGGCTCAATACCTGCCTGGTAGTGGGTAAATACCAGGAGCATGCAGAATGATCACCGTACCCACACCAATTGCGATTGCCGGCAGCGGCTGTGTACTGGCCAGCGGTTGGGGCGTGGATTCGTTCTGGTCGGCGGCCTGTGAATCGCGCAGCGGGATAAAGCCGTTGCGCTCGTTGCAGTTTCACAGCGAGCGGGTCACGGCCTTCGGCCAGATCCACTATGACGACCACCAACGCTGCCGACAGGACCTTGCCAAAAACTTGCATCGTTACTGCACGCCTGCCGTCATCTGGGGCGTCAGCGCAGTACGCCAGGCACTGGTCGAAGCCAATTTGGACCCAGGCGCCGATGACTTGACCTACGGTCTTTATTGCTGCCAGGGCGGCTATACCCACCCGTCGCTGGCCTCGTACGGCGAGTTGCTCCACGAATGTCGCCAAGACAAAGGCGCGGATATGCACCACCTAGCCCGACGCATTTTGCAGGAGCGAGCGCAGGACCCGTTCCTGGTGCTTAAAAGCCTGAGCAATATTCTGTTGGGCGTGGTCAGCCTGGCACTCAAGCTTGAATGCGAATGCAACGCCTACATGCAGGGCGTCTCCGGCAACCTGGCGGCATTGCGTGAGGCCTGCGCCGCCTTGCATAGCGGACGTATTGACGTGGCCATCATCGTAGGCGCGGGCAGCGAACTCGATGCATTGGCACTCAGCGCCCTGGTACAGGCCGGTACGATAAGCGCCAACGGCTCGCACACACTGCGGCCTTTCGATGTGCAAGGCACTGGAGGCATCGCCGGCGAAGGCGCGGCGGCCTTGGTGTTGCGCCGACGCGAAGCACTCGGCGATGAAGCCCAGGTGCTCTTGCAAACAATGGCCGCCCACGTGGCGATCAATACATTGAGCCTGCCTGACCAGCAACCCGATTTGTTGGTATGCGGCGGTTCCGGCAACCCCGACAAAGACCGACAGTTGAGCCACACGTTGGCCCAAACCGGCTCCGCCCAAATTACCAGTGGCGTGCCGGTGACCGGCCTGCTCAGCGCGGCCCCAAGCCTGGCAGATCTGATCCTGGCCCGCTGCGCGCTGCTCGCCCAATGTGTTCCGCCGATTGCCGGGTTAGACCAACCGGTGGCCACGAACCTTTCCTTTGTGATGGGGGCGGCCCATTCGACGAAGCTCAACGATTGCCTGGTTCTCAACCACGACGACAACGGTTTCAGCGCTTTCTACCAATTGAAGTACAGCGATCGGGCCAGCAACGCCTGACGTTTTGTACGCCCCCTACCTTCAAAAGGATACGTAATGGATTATCGTGATTTTGTGCGCCCAAAATTTGTTGACCTGCTCCAGGCCCTGGGTCTGGAGTGCGAGTTTCAACGTGCTCTAGGCAGCAAATTGTTCTACCGCAACCGCCAGGGTGAGGAGGTCACTGTGACTGATTTTCTCGGCGGCTATGGCGCCGCCTTGTTCGGTCACAACGACCCACGGCTTGTCGACCAACTCTGCACCCTGCTGCGCTCCAACGTCCCCTTTAATGCCCAGATGTCGATTCGTGGTACGGCCGGATCCTTGGGGCGTGCATTGAGCGACGCCTTCAATCGTGAATTGAAGAACAGCGAAACGTACATTTCGACCTTTTCCAACAGTGGTGCCGAGGCGGTAGAAATCGCCGTCAAGCATGCCGAGTTTCGCCGTCAGAAAAACTTGCAACGCCAGTTCGACGAGCTCGACTTTACCTTGGCTCAATTGAGCTCCAGCGACCACGCCTACCGCGAGCTAGATGTCGCTGACCTCAATTTGCCGGAGGGCCTGTTACCTGCGCACCTGACCACAGCCACGGTGCGCCAAGTGGTTGAGGCGGTACGCCAACACAACCTCGCCGAATTGCACGTCGAGCCGGTCTTCGTCGCGTTGCGCGGCAGTTTTCACGGGAAGCTGGTCAACACCGTGCAACTGACATATGGCCGACAGTATCGCCAACCGTTCGCACGCTTCGGTCTGAACGTGGAGTTCATCGACCCTCAGTCTCCCCACCAACTCCAAGAGGTGCCGGCGCGCCACACCCGGTATTGGCTGACCGTTCAATGGAGCCGAGATCAACTGGTAGTCAAGCCTGATGCGTTCAGCGCGATCACTGCAGTGTTGATAGAGCCGATCCAGGGGGAAGGCGGCATCCTCGAATTCCCGACGGACTTTTACCGCGCATTGCGCCGCCTGTGTAATGAGCAGCAGTGCCCATTGATCATCGACGAAGTGCAGTCCGGATTCGGACGTACTGGCACCTTCCTGGCCAGCAGTCATTTCAACCTGCAAGGCGATTACTACTGCTTGTCCAAGGCTCTGGGCGGTGGATTGATGAAGATCGCGGCCACCGTGATTCGCAGCAGCCACTATGAGCAAGACTTCAGCTATATCCACAGCTCGACCTTCGCGGAAGACGACGCCTCCTGCCATATCGCCCTGGAGGCGCTCAATCGTCTGTTCGCCGATGACCATGCGATGCTCAAAGACATACACAATAAAGGTGAATACCTAAAGGCGTCACTGCTCGAGCTGAAAGCGGCGTATCCCGAGGTCATCGCCGATGTCCGTGGTCGCGGTCTATTGCTGGGCGTTGAACTGCATGACCAAAGCACCAACAGCTCACTGGTGCAGGCATCGGCCCAGTACAACGATGCGTTGGGTTACCTGATTGCCGGTTACCTGTTGCAGTTCGAAGCCTTGCGCGTGGCGCCTTCGGGCAGCAACTCTAATGTAATCCGCCTGGAACCCCCCGCGTGCATCACTTTGGTGGAGATCGACGGACTGATCAAAGCCCTGCATAAAGTCTGCGACATGCTGCAGCGCGGAGACGCCTTCCCGTTGGCCGCCACCGTCTGCAATGACTTGATCCCGGTGATCGCTTCCCGCGACTCTGGCTTCCAGGTCGCCGACGACGCCCATGCCACGCAGGACGCGCCTATCGTCGCGCGCGTGGCCTTCATCAACCACTTGATCGACGCCGACATTCTCGGTGATGTCGACCCGTCATTGAGCCAACTGAGCACCGAGCAAAAGCGTGTGTTCTTGCAGCGCACAGCGCCGGAGCGCCGGGCTGCGCCCATCGGCCCGGTGGTGATTCGTTCACAACTGGGAATGGCCGTCGAGTTCACTTTGTACCCGTTGAGCATGGACTCCAACGCCATGGCGGATTACATCATCAGCGGCGACCTTGAGGGGATTCGCACAGAAGTCGGCAATCGCATCCTCGACGCCCGCGCCGACGGCTACCGCGTTGCCGGTTTGGGAATGTACACCTCCATCGTGACTAATAACTGCCAAGCCCTGAAAATCCCGGACATGGCGCTGACCTCCGGCAACGCCCTAACCATCGGTATGGGCCTTGAGGCGATCGAGCAAGGCTGCAGGCAAAAGGGGCTTGAACTATGCACGCAAACGGCGGCCGTGGTCGGCGCAGCTGGAAACGTGGCCTCTACGTATGCGTCTCTGCTGTCAGTTACGGTCGACCACTTGATCTTGATTGGCAGCGGCCGCGATGGCTCGGTCCGCCGCCTGGAAAAAACCGCTCAACTGATCTACGCCGACGCTTCCCGCTCGATTCTTAAGGGCACGGCCGCCGAGGATGTGCTGGCGCAGCGACTGCTCAAAATCGACGGCATCCATGCATTGCTGCAGGACTATGGCAGCAGCCCGCAGTTGGGTTTGCGGGTCTCGCGCCTGGTGCAAGAGCGCCTGGGTGCCAACGCATTCATTACCGTTACCGATGATCTGCAAGCCCTCAAGCGCGCCAGCATCGTGTTGTGCGCGGCAAACGCGGCACAGCCGTTCCTCGACGCCGAACACTTTGCCGAACACAGCGTGATTTGCGACATCGCCGTGCCCTTGAACGTTGACCAAACGATCAGCGTCCAGCGCAGCGACGTGCTCTACATGCATGGCGGCATCGTCCAGACGCCGCTCAACGATGGGCTGGCGCCGAATGTGCGGGCCTATCTGAAACAGGGCCAGTTGTATGCCTGCATGGCCGAGTCGGTACTGATGGGACTGGCGGGGATCACTCAGCATTATTCCTACGGTGACATCCGCCGCGAGCAAGTGCAGCAGATCCGTGCCCTGGCGGCAATCCATGGCTTTGGCCTGGCGCAGTTCAAGACCCATAATTCACTCTAAGGAACGACCATGCCCACTAAAACAGCGGTAGTCACTGGAGGCAGTCGCGGCATCGGCAAAGCGATCGTCCTGGCACTGGCCGAGGCCGGCTATCAGGTCGCATTCAGCTACGTGCGTGACAAAGCAGCGGCCCTGGCGGTGTGTGATGATGTTGAAAGGATAGGCGGTGAATGCCTCACGTCTCAATGTGATATCAGCGACACCGACAGCATCAAGGTTTTTTTCGAACGGGTTGAAGAGCGTTTCGAGCGCATCGACCTGTTGGTGAATAACGCCGGTATCACCCACGATGGCTTGTTAGCGACGCTATCGACTGAGGCGATCTGCGCGGTGATCCAGACCAACCTGATCGGCAGCCTGCTCTGCTGCCAACAGGTGGTGCCCGGCATGATGCGCCAGCGTCAAGGCTGCATCATCAACCTGAGTTCGGTGGCTGCACAAAAGCCTGGAAAGGGTCAAAGCAGCTACGCCGCCGCCAAAGGCGGTGTGGAGGCGCTGACACGTGCCCTGGCGGTTGAGCTGGCACCGCGCAATATCCGCGTCAACGCAGTCGCGCCAGGTATCGTCAGCACCGACATGACTGCGGCTTTGCTCGAAACCCACGAGCAGGAAGTGCAGTCGCGACTATTGATCAAGCGTTTTGCCATGCCGAGGGACATCGCCGAGGCCGTGCTGTACCTCGCCGAGCGCGCGACGTATGTGACCGGCGAAGTGCTGTCGGTCAATGGCGGGTTGAAAATGCCATGAACGCACCTCGGACGTTTTTGATTTCCGGCGCCGCCAACGGCATCGGCCGGGCAGTGGCGGAACTCTTCGCCAACGACAAAGCCCATCACCTGATCCTGATCGATCGTGACCTGGCACATCTCCAGAGCTGGGTAGGCGCCGGAACATTTTCCGCCAATATTGAAACTCATGGCGTCGATATAGCCGACCTTTCGAACGTGCAGACGCTATTCAACGACCTGTCGAAGCGCCTCGGTTACATCGATGTATTGGTCAACAGCGCCGGAGTCTGCAACGAGAACGAACCGGAGGACCTTGACAACTGGCACAAGGTGATTTCCGTCAATCTGACCGGCACCTTTTATGTCACCTCGCTATGTGTGCCACTGCTGGCGGATCGGGGACGAATCATTAATTTGTCGTCGATTCTTGGCCGCATTGGCAAAGTCCGCAACACCGCCTACTGCGCCTCCAAGCACGGCATTATCGGCATGACAAAGGCACTCGCGCTGGACCTTGCGCCGCGCCTGATTACCGTGAACGCGATTTTGCCGGCCTGGATCGACACGCCGATGTTGCAAGGCGAACTGGCAACCCAAGCCAGTATTGCCGGGATAAGCCAGGAGCAGATCCTGCGCAATGCCAAGAAAAAACTGCCCCTGCGCCGTTTTATCCAGGCCGACGAAGTCGCCGCCATGGTGCGTTACCTAGTCAGCACGGAGGCCTCCGGGGTCACGGCCCAGAGCCTGATGATCGATGGCGGCTCCGGATTGGGGATGTAACCATGAATACAGCATTGCTCACGCGCAGCCTGCTGTTTTTCCTAGTATCGCTGGCGCCGCAACTGGCCGGCGCAGACCTGCTGCCGGCGCATGCCAGTGCGCAACTGGGACTGGTGAGTGCAACGCGCCTGCACGGTGAAGATCCTGTCACCCAGAAGGCGGTGTATTTCAAGGCCAACTTGGAAGATAACTGGGACAGCGGCTACTACAAGGCCGAGGGCCGGCTACGCTACGACGCACGCTATAACGGGCATAACCCCTACAGCCAGTCGGCACGTGATGACTATCACTTCAGTGCCGACTGGCGGCAACTGTATTGGGGCCATTACCTAGGTGACGGTGAAGTGACTGTTGGCTGGCAGCAAGTCGTCTGGGGCCGCGCCGATGAGCTGCGGGTACTAGACCAGATCAACCCCGTCGACTACCGCGAAGGGGTGACGGCGCTGCTCGAAGACAGCCGTATCGCCGTACCGATGGTGCGTTTGACCCAACCGATGGGCGAATGGGAAGTGGAAGCCTTGTGGATCACCGACTTCCTGAAAAACCAGGCGCCCGCCCCGGGCAGCGAATTCGACGCCCCGTTGTTCGCTGTACCGGATCCAGATCTGTTTGTGGTTGGTTCCAAGCCTGATTACAGGGGGCAGAAGGGCTTTTCCTATGGGGTGGGCGCCAACGGCCGGATCGGCTCGGTGGACGCCAGTTTTGTCGCCCTTAATGCACGCCAGCAAGACCCTGTGTATGTGGTCGAGGGCATCGCCGACGATCAGCGCGTCATCCTCGAACGCCAATTCCCTCGTTACAGCATGGGCGGCGCCGGCCTGGCGATCGACGCTGGCCATAGCGTAGTGGTACGCAGTGAGTTGAGCTATGTCGATCGCTGGTACGTCACCAACCCCCAGCGCACGCAAGGCAGCAGCCAGAGTCCGATGGTCCGGTCCTTGTTGGGGGTCGACTACCTGCTACGCAACTGGCTGATTTCCGTGCAATGGCAAGAACAGCAGTTGCTGGACTGGCAAGCAGGCATGGTGCAGGACAAACGCCTGCCGTTGTTCACGCTATCCGCTGAGGGTACCCACCTGCGTGACCGACTCAGATCCAGATTGGTGCTAGCAATGTCACCGCCCGCGAAGGACGACGCCTTGCTGCAAGGCATCTTCTCCTACACCCCCGTGGACTGGCTAAAGCTGGGACTGGAAGTGGATGTATTTTTTGGCAGGCAGGACCGCACCTTTGGCCAGTACAGCCAACGCGATCAGCTTCGTATGTCAGCCAGTTACGTGTTCTAAGCCCAGTTCAAACCTCAATAAAAACCGCCTGAAGAAAAGGTTATGTTTATGTTACAGCCATTCAAAGCTCTGACCACCAGCCTGCTGATATTCACCAGCATAGTTGCGCAGGCCTCCCCGAACGCCGACGAAATCATCCGCCAGGCCCGTGACCGCAATGACGGCAAGAGCTTCATGTCGCAGGTCTCGTTGATCCTGCTGGACAAATCTGGCAACAGTCGCGTACGCGAGTTCAGCTACTTGCAAAAGGATTACGCGGACAGTGACAAATTCACCTTGTTCTTCTCGGCCCCCAATGATGTACGCAACGTGGCCTTCCTCATCGAAAACCCACACGAAGCCCTGAATGCCGAGGACAGCCAGTGGATGTACTTACCAGTCAGCCGGCAGACCCGTCGGATCTCGACCACCGACAAGCGTGGCGCGTTTATGGGCAGCGACTACTCCTACGCGGATATGGACAAGATCCGCGCCGATGACTACCGCCAGACGCTATTGGGCGAAGAAACCATGGGTGGGCGCGAATGCTATGTCATCGAACGCACACCGGTGTCTGCGCAAATCCTGGCCAAGACCGGCTACAACAAGCTCAAGGTCTGGATCGACAAGCAGAACAAGCTGGTAATGCGCGAAGATTTCTTCGACGTCAAGGGCGTGATGTTCAAGCAGATGCGTACGCTCAAAGTCGAGACCATTGATCACATCGACAGCATCACCCTCAGCGAGACCGAAGACTTCGTTACCGGCACACGCTCCCAACTGCGCTTCAACCAGCTTCAATACAACGTCGAACTGGACGACTGGCTGTTCAACCAGACCGCGATCAAGCGCGGCCTAAAAACCGGCGACCTGCCGGAATTTGCCGTATCCGCCCGCTGACTACTGCGCCTGCCTTTCGTGGAACTGATTGAACTATGGAACGATACCTGAACTTCGTTGACCGCTATGCGCGCACGATTGTAGTTGTGCTGGTGATGATCACAGCCTACTTCACCTATGCCCTCGGCTCGCTCATGTCGGACACCAACCCCTACTTACTCAAGGAAAGCCACCCAGCGCGCCAAACCATCATCGAGCTACAACGTGAGTTCACGGGTACCTATGACTCAGTCTTGGTCGCCCAGAGCAATGCGCACAGCGTGTTTAACACGCAGTCGCTCAACGCTCAATTCGAAATATCCCAAGCTCTTCGGCGGATGATGCTGGCCAATGCCGACGATGAAGTCGAGTTGCGCCGCATTGTCGGCCAGCACAAGGGCGACAGTCGCGCTCAACGGTTGGCTACCGACATCCTGAGCGACGGGTTTAGCCAAAACGATTATCCCCAGGCAAAAGCCCTGCGCGACCATGCTCGAAGCCTGGGCTGGGATGAACGCGACCAGCAGTTTCTTACGTTTCTGGCGGAACGGATCAATCCGATCCAGGAAATGGCTTCGATGGCAGACCTTGAAAACATAAGCGTGGGCGTGGACGGCGAACTGTGGATCCACAAGACCCTGCACGGCTTGGACATGGACCCGCACGCCGTCGAAGCACAGATCATGGGCAACGAGCAAATGGTTGGCGGGGTGGTATCCCCGGACAAAAAAGTCGCGGTGGTGGTGGCAGAGTTGGGCACCAAGCAAGACGACGCCCAAGCGCAATTGCGGGCTTACCAACAAGTTCGCCAGATTGTCGCCGACTACCAGAGCAAAAACCCTCAATTCACCGATGAAGTGTTTATCGCTGGGACGCCGATTTTCATCGCCGCACAACAAGAGATCATCGATCACGACCTGGCGTTGCTGTTCCCTATCGTGTTCCTGCTCGTAACCGCCATGCTGGTGTTTTTTTTCCGCAAACCCATGGGCGTGCTCCTGCCGCTGTTCAACATTCTGTTCTGCACCATCTGGACGTTGGGGCTGATGGCGTTGCTGAAGGTGCCCATCGACTTGCTCACTAGTGTGCTGCCAGTCTTTTTGTTCACCATCTGCTGTTCCGACGCAATCCATGTGATGGCTGAGTACTATGCACAACTCGATACCGGCAAGGCGCATCGCGAGGCCAACCGCGAGACTATGCGCCGCATGGTGGCCCCGGTCGTACTGACCACTGTGACGACCATCGCCACCTTTATAATCTCAACTACCAACAACATCGTCAGCATCCGCAATTTCGGCATCTTTATGTCCATAGGGCTTACCGCCGCGCTGATCATCTCGCTGCTGTTGATCCCTGCGTGGATATCCATTTGGGGCAAAGACCAGCCGCGGCGTGAAACTGTGCATAAAGAGTCGATTATCTCGCGTTACCTGGTAGGTTTTTGCGCGCGCATGATCCATTGGCGCAAGCCGGTGCTACTCATTAGCTCGCCCTTGCTGGTGTTAATGACAGTGCTCACCTTCATGGTCGATATCGAAGACTCGGGCATCGCCTACTTCAAGAAAGACAGCCCGGTGCGCGTTTCCGACGAGCTAATCAACCGATCCAAGATCGCGGGTACCTCCCCGGGCTGGATCGCGTTCGACTCCAAGACCCCTCGCGGCGCGTTGACCACTGAAACGGTACAGTTCCTCGACAAGCTTGATCACTTTCTCAAGTCCCAGCCAAACGTCAGCTACACCTATTCGGTGGCTGCTTACGTCAAGCGCATGAACCTTGTGCTCAATGACATGAACTCCGATTACCTGCGTGTGCCGCAGGCTGTAGAACAGGTGACATCAACCAACGATGAAGGGCAGACAGAAATCTTTGAGGTCGACGGTAACTCGCTGATTGAGCAACACATCATGATGTTCGAGAACAGTGGCGGTTCCGACCTGCAGAACGTGCTCAACGCTGATTATTCCAAAGCCTTGACGCTTTACACCATGACGTCCTCGGTGGCCAGCGACTACAAAGACCTGCTGGATCGCCTGGACGCCTGGCTGTCGGTAAACAAGCCGGCCAACCTGGAGGTCACTCATGCCGGAACGCCCAAAATCTGGACCGGCATTTTGGCGGAGATCACCCAGGGCCTGGTCCTGAGCTTCTCGCTTGCGGTACTGGTGGTCACGTTGATGATGATGTGCTGGTTGCAGTCAGTCAGGCTGGGCATCTTGGGCATGCTGACGCTACTGACCACCTCGGTGACGGTGTATGGCTGTATGTACCTGTTGGATATCAAGTTGAATATCGGCACCACGCTAGTGACGTTCTTGGTGGTGGGCGTCGTGGATTACGCCGTACACCTGCTGTCACGCATCAAACTGCTGGTCCAGCAAGGTAACCATGTGGACGAGGCGATTCTGATGGCTATGCACAGTGTCGGGCGCTCGACGGTGGTCAACGTGGTGATTTTCTCGGTGGGATTCCTCGCCCTGCTGTTTTCCGCGTACAAGCCCATCATTGATTTGGGAATATTAGTGGCGCTGGCTCTGTTCTCCAGTGGTGTCATGACCATCTTGTTAGTAACGCTGATATCGCCTTGGTTCTTTGCGGCGATCGTGCCCAAGCAGCAAACAGATGAGCGTGAGGGCGCCATAGGCTAGGCGCTTAAAACGGGCGGCACCGAGGATAACCACTGAGTAACCGGGTTCCCACCCCGTAGATATGTGTGAAGATGCGGCGCGCCAAAGTGCGCTCCGCTTCCTTCGCAATAAAAAAGGAAGTTTCATGTATATCGGCAAAACAGCCCTGCTATCAGGCACTACCGTCAAGACGATCCGCTACTATGAAGACATTGGCTTGCTGCCGCAGCCTGCGCGCGAAGGCAAGTATCGGGTCTATAACCAGCAAAGCGTCGAGCTACTGACGTTCATCAAGTGTGCTCAGCGACTGGGCTTCAAGCTCAAGGAAATGCAAGCGATCCTTCAGGACCACAGGGGCAAGGAGCTGCCGCGGGATCTGGCCGAGCAGGCCATTGCGGATAAAAAACTGGAACTGAAAGCCAAAATCCAAAGGTTGCAAAACATCTATGACGGCCTTGAGCAATTTGAAAACAGCCTTATGGACGCCCAACACCAATGCCAGTTTGAGCACCATTCCAAAACGGCCTGAACGAACGTGTCGCGTGAGTTCATAAAGCGGTGTGCAGAGGTGTCAAAGGGCTGTGTTGCCGCGAGCACCTGCCCCCCCCCCAATCGCAGGCAAAAAATCCGAAACTCCTCACTTACGTGGGCCTTCCGGATTTCTAAGTGCCGCTTGGCAGGAATTATTTGTCTGCCCAGCGGTGCCGTTTTAGACGCTTCGCTAGAACGTTTCGAGGTAAGACGCGGGCATGCAGGTGTGGGGCGTGCGCGTGCAAAACGCTGACGGCTCGCGGATCAGCCTGTGGCAGGCACTGTTGCGTTTTGTGGTGTCGATTGCGTCATGGTTGTGTGTGGGGTTGGGGTTTATCTGGTCGTTGTTCGATAAACACAAACGCAGCTGGCATGACATCTATTCGGATACGCAGCTGGTGCGGATCCCGAAGCAAAAGAAGTAATCGCTAAATAGCGCAGATCCAAATGTGGGAGCGGGCTTGCTCGCGAAAGCGTAGTGTCAATCAGCACTTTTGATACTGATCCACCGCTTTCGCGAGCAAGCCCGCTTCCACATTTTTTTCCGCGTACACCTCTGATCAGGCGTTGCCAGCGAGTTTGAGGCGTGCAGCCTGGGTAAAGTCGAGCATGCGCTTGAGCGGCCGTACCGCCTGCGGAATCACCGCCGGCTCCACGAAGATCTCATTACTGCCCTCACGCAAACACTGCAACGTACGCTCCAGCGTATTCATCGCCATCCACGGGCAGTGCGCGCAACTGCGGCAGGCTGCACCGTTACCGGCGGTAGGCGCCTCGACGAAGACTTTGTCCGGGCACAACTGCTGCATCTTGTAGAAGATGCCGCGATCAGTCGCCACGATAAAGGTCTTGTTCGGCAAGCGTTGCGCCGCAGCGATCAGTTGGCTGGTGGAGCCCACCGCGTCCGCCAGTTCGATCACCGAAGTCGGTGACTCCGGGTGCACCAGGATCGCCGCATCCGGGTACAGCGCCTTCATGTCTTCAAGCTGCTTGGACTTGAACTCTTCGTGGACGATGCAGGCACCGTCCCACAGCAGCATGTCGGCACCGGTCTGACGCTGGATGTAGGTACCCAGGTGTTTGTCCGGGCCCCAGATAATGGTCTCGCCGTTGTCCATCAGGCTCTCGACGATTTCCAGCGCGCAACTGGAAGTCACCACCCAATCAGCCCGGGCTTTGACCGCTGCCGAGGTGTTGGCGTACACCACCACGGTGCGCTCGGGGTGTTGATCGCAGAACGCGGAAAACTCATCCACCGGGCAACCCAGGTCCAGGGAGCAGGTGGCTTCCAGGGTCGGCATCAGGATGCGTTTTTCGGGGGTGAGGATCTTGGCGGTCTCGCCCATGAAGCGCACGCCGGCTACCAGTACGGTCTTGGCCGGGTGGGCGGCGCCGAAACGGGCCATCTCCAGGGAGTCGGAAACACAGCCACCGGTTTCTTCGGCCAGGGCCTGAATCACCGGGTCGCAATAAAAGTGGGCAACCAGCACCGCGTCCTGAGCCTTGAGCTCGGCGGCAATGGCGGTTCGCAGGCTCGCCTCTTCGGCAGCGCTGAGCACCTTGGGTTGCTTGGCGTCGAGGTGGGCTTGAACCAATAGGCGTTCGGAAATGTGCGTCATGTTCGCAAGACCTGCAGGCGCAGTAGCGCGAAAGTCGAGTGTACCACCGGCTCCGGAGCCCTTCGGGCGCCGCCGGACGAAGTGTTTTTGTTCATCAAGCACGGGTAACGCTTAAAGCTGCGCAAGGCTACAGAATATCCAATGGATTCAAAAGCCTAATCTGGTGACCCGGCAAGTACCCAATCCCTGGCCGGGACACGCCAATTAGGCGACGCCCGCACAACAATCAAAACCGCCCTTTCCCCTCTCACCCTCCTTAAAAACCAGAAATATCAGGCCCCCACACCCTGTCGCGCACTAATTTTGTGCACATGAGCACTGAATTACGCGATTTTTCTTACGTCTTGTGTAATAAATCCTACAGCGATGTAACAAACCGTCGACCACTCACTCAAGTAGGGCAACTACCGCTGAGTTCAACGCTGGCTCAGACGGTATGGATCGTGTGTATTTCTACGTTAAGGATGTCGAGTGCCAAATCAGCTCTCAACCGGACACTTGTGTTGTACCCGTAACCTGGGCATTGCCCTGCTCTGCCTGTGGGCCCTGCCCGTGGCTGGCGCCGAGGCGCCGCAGCCAGGCCAGGAAGCCCTGCGCTTGCAGCAGCAACAGCAACGCGACCTGCAGCAGTTACACCTGGAGCAGCGCCAACGCCAGATGCAACGCGGCAGTTTCGGTACGCCAGCGGCCACACCGGCCTTGCCAACAGACATCGCCAAGGACAAACGCTGCTGGCCCTTGAGCGGTACGCGCCTGGCCGGGGTCACGCTGTTCAGCCGTGCCGAGTTGGACAAACACATCGAACCCTACGTGGCGCCTTGCATGGGCGTCACCCAGATCAACCGCCTGCTGGCCGAAATCACCCGGCTGTATGTCGAGGCCGGTTACATCGCCAGCCGCCCCTACCTGATCAGTGCGCCCGCCGCCGGGCAGCCGTTGGATATTCACGTCGAAGAAGGCTACCTGGAGGCCATCGAACTGGCCGACCAGAGCCTGCCGGTGTCATTGGGCGGGGCATTCCCCGGAATGCTCGGCAAACCACTGAACCTGCGAGACCTGGAACAGGGCCTGGACCAGCTCAACCGCCTGCGCTCGGTCGACCTCACCGCCGACATCGCCCCAGGCAGCACAGCGGGCGCCTCGCGCATCATCCTGCGCACGCGCAGCAGCGCCTCGCGCTGGGCCCTGGGCCTGGGGGCGGATAACCTTGGCAGCGCCGGCACCGGGCGTGATCGCAATGCGATCAACTTGAGCCTGGACAGCCCGCTGCAAATCAACGACTCGCTCAACCTGAGCTTCAGCGACACGCTCAACCATGGGCCGCGCTACAGCCGCAGCCACAGCCTGTTCTACTCGATCCCCTACGGTTACTGGACCTACAGCCTGTTCGCCAGCCATGCCGAATACCGCTCGCCGTTCAAGCTCAGCCGCACCACGTTTTACAACAGTGGCCGCACCGATCAGGTCAGCCTGCGTAGCGACCGTGTGTTGTGGCGCGACCAGGGCCACCAACTGAGCGCCAACCTGCAACTGGCCTACAAAGACGTCGACAGCTACCTACAGAAGGTACACCTGGACATCCAGAGCCCCACGCTGACCGTAGCCGAAGCGGGCCTGAACCTGTTCTGGCTCAACAGCGCGGTGTGGAACCTGGACGTCAACTACGCCCAGGGCCTGACTTGGTTCGGCGCCGATCGCGATGCCGACCAGGTACAGAAAAACCGGCCCACGGCGCAGTTTCAAAAGTATCGCGCCAACCTCACTCAATGGCGCAACGGCCAATGGTCCGCACAACCGTGGCAATGGCAAAGCCAGTTGTCGGTGCAGTACAGCCCGGATGCATTGCCCGCCATCGAACAGCTGCTGATCACCGACGACTCCGCCGTGCGCGGCTACCGCGAAAACAGTAGTTCCGGTGCCATTGGCGCGGTATGGCGCAACACCTTGCGCCTGCCACTCAACACGGACTTGCCGGTGAAGCTCACCCCGCGCCTGGGCCTGGACAACGGCTGGGTCAAGCATGAACACGGTGCCCAGAGCCAACGCCTGAGCGGCGCCAGCGCGGGGCTCAACCTGAGCTGGAAGAACGTGCAGCTCGACGTCGACTACCAACGCAACCTCAACACCCCAACAGGTTTTCGCCAGGAGCCGGAGGTCTGGCTGACGCGCCTTAGCGTGCAGATATGAGCCCACACCCGTTTTTAGCCTGAGTCACCGCCGTACCTGGCCACTCCAGCAGCGTTGCAACGAACAACGCGCGTCGTGGTTCAGCCAACACAGAGCGAGATTATTTATGCCGACTACTCCACACAGCTTCCACCTTTCACCCCAGGGCAAACTGCGCTGGGCCATCGCCAGCCTGTTCCTGCTGCCGCAGCTCGCGCTCGCCGCAGGCTTGACCGTCGTCGAAGGCCCTGGCGGCACGCCACAACTGCAAAACCAGGGCGGTGTCCCCATCGTCAACATCGTCGCGCCGAACGCCGGTGGCCTGTCCCATAACCAGTTTTTGGACTACAACGTCGACCGCCAGGGCCTGGTGTTGAACAACGCCTTGCAGGCCGGCCAGTCCCAACTCGCCGGGCAGCTGGCGGCCAACCCGCAGTTCCAGGGCCAGGCGGCGAGCGTGATCCTCAACGAAGTGATCAGCCGCAATGCCTCGACCCTCAACGGTGCCCAAGAGATTTTCGGCCAGGCGGCCGATTACGTGCTGGCCAACCCTAACGGCATTTCGGTGAATGGCGGCAGCTTCATCAACACGCCCAATGCCAACCTGGTGGTCGGCCGCCCTGAACTCAACGACGGTAAATTGCAAGCCTTGAGCACCCGCGATGCCAACGGCCAACTGACAGTGCAAGGCCAGGGCCTGCACAACCGCGAAGGCTCCATCAACCTGATCGCGCCGCGCATCGACAGCGAAGGTCGCCTCAGCGCCCGCGATCAACTGAACCTCACGGTGGGCCGCAATCAGGTCGACTTCGCCAGCGGGCAAGTACGCCAGGTGGACCCGGCCAGCAAGACCCAGGACCAACGCATCGACGCGCGCCTGTTCGGCGCCATGCAGGCCGGGCGCATCAACATCATCAGCACCGCCGACGGCGCCGGTGTGCGCGTGGGCGGCGTGCAGGTGCAAGGCACTGACGGGGTGAAGATCAGTTCGGCCGGTGACCTCGATATCAGCGGCCAGGTGCGTGCCGACAGCCTCGACGCCACCCGCGCTGGCGTGCACAGCCGCCAGGGCGATATCGACTTGCACAGTGCCAAGGATTTGAACCTGGCCGCCACCGACGTCAGCGGGCGCAACGTCAAACTCGACGCCAGCCGCAACCTGACCCTCAGCAGCCTGGAAAGCCGCAAGCTCCAGGAAAAGCGTGAGCAGTGGAACAACAGCAACTTCCTGTTCACCTACGAAACCTACGACCGCACCACCACCGACAAAGACTCGCGCCAGCACGGCAACAAGGTCGTGGCGCAACAGGATGCGGCACTGTCTTCCGGCGCCAACACCGAGATCAAAGCCAGCCATGTGGAAGCAGGCAACACCCTGCGCGTCAACAGCGGCGCAGACCTTCAGGTGAACGCCGCCACCGAAACCCATGAAACCCGCGACCAGGGCAACCATCGCAAGCACCTGTGGAAAGCCAATTGGGATAAATCCAGCAGCGAACAACGCAGCATCACCAGCAGCCTCAAGGCCGGCCAGACACTGGAGCTGACCAGCCAACAGAAGCTGCAATTGCAAGGCGCCGAGCTGAAAACCCCAGGCAATATTCAACTGGCCGCCCGGCACGTGGAAATCACCAGCGCCAGCCGCACCCAGAGCAGCCGCGACAATGCCTACTCCGGCGACCTCACCGGTGGCAGCTTCTTCGGCAAGCAAGGCGACGGTAACCAGGGCAAGACCTTGAACACCGGTAGCAAGGTCAACGCCGACGGCAAGCTGATCGTCAAGGCCGACGACGTGCGCATCAGCGGCAGCCAGGCCCGTGGCGGCAAGCAGGCCAGTGTCATCAGCGACAAAGGCTCGCTGGTGATCGACGGCGTCCAGGACACCTCCCACGACAACCGCTACAGCAATGACAGCAAGTTCTTCGGTATCTCCAAGGACGAAAGCCGCAAGAACCTCAAGGACAGCACCGTGGTTGCCAGCGACCTGCGCTCGGACAGCAACCTCAAGTTGCAAAGCGCCCAGGACATCCGCGTCAGCGGCTCACAGGTGTCGGCTGGCGGCGAACTGCAGGCCGATGCCAAAGGCGATATCCAAGTCGTGTCCGCCGAGAACACCACTCACGACACCACCGGCACCCATACCCGTGGCTTCGATGGCTACGCCAAAGAAACCGAGGGCGTCAGCCGCCAGTACCGTGCGGGGTTGAGCTATGAAGACCAGCAGCAAACCCGCAAGACCGACACCACCCAGCAGCAGGGTTCCAGCCTCAAGGGCGGCAGTGTCGTGGTAAAGGCCGGTGGCGATGTGAGCATCCAGGGTTCGGACCTCAAGGCAACCGCAGGCGATGCCTCCCTGAGCGGCAAAAACGTCGAGCTGTTGGCCGCCCACGACAAGCGCACCGAAGCCGTCGACAAAACCACCACCGGCGGCAGTTTCTACTACACCGGCGGCATTGATCGGGCTGGCAATGGCGCTCAGTTCAGCCACCAAAGCAGCCAAGACACCGCTGAAAAAACCACCGCGCAAACCAGCACCGTGGCCGCGGCCGGCAAGCTCACCATCAACGCTGGCAACACCTTCACCAGCGAGGGTGCACAGGCCAAGGCCGGCAGCGAGCTGCTGGTCAACGCTGGCCAGATCGACAATCAGGCCGCCCATTCCACCGAGACCAGCACTCACAAGGAAAACGGCTGGACCGCCGATGTTGGCGCCAATGTGGAATACAAAGGCATTACCCGCCCGATCGAAAAAGCCGTCGAGGGCGTGGCCCAGGCCAAGTTCCATCAGCCCGGTTTGCTGGACGCGTTCGAGCAACCCAATGTCGGCCTGGATGTGGAAATCGGCCACACGAACAAAACCGGCACAACGCAGGACAGCACCGCCGTGGTCAGCCAGTTCAGTGGCGCCACGGTGCAGGTCAACGCAGCCGGAACCTTGCAGGACGAGGGCACCCAGTACCGTGCCACCGACGGCGGGTTGAACATCAAGGCGGGCGAGCACCTTGCCACCGCAGCGGCCAACACCCACAGCAGCAGCGAGCAAGGCGTGGACGCCAAGGCTGGCGTGCGGGTCTATACCACCACCGGCGAAGACGTGAATGTGCGCGGCAGCGGCCTGGGCGGCAGCAGCGATGTGCGCGAATCCACCAGCACAGCAGTGGTCGGCAGCTATGCGGCCAGCCAAGGCGTGAGCATCGAGGCCAAGGGCGATGCCCGTTATGAAGGCAGCCAGTTCGACGGCGGCCAGGCCGGGGTCAACCTCAAGTCCGGCGGTGAGCTGGCGCTCAACCAGGCCACCAACACCCAGAGCAAAAACAGCAGCACGCTGCGCGGCAACGGCTCACTGACGGTGGGCACCGCGCCCGGCGCCAATGGCAGCAACATCAACCTCGGTGCCGGCGTGCAGCTGGATAACAAGCGCCTGGACACCCAGGACAGCCAAGCCCAGGTCGCGACTATTCAAGGCAGCGGCCCCATCCAGCTCAGCAGCGGCGCTGACATGACCCTGCAAGGCACGCAGATCGGCAGCACGGGCGCGAAGGCTGGCGATATCAGCCTCAATGCCGGCGGCAAGCTGGACCTGCAAGCCGCCACCGACAGCCACGTCAGCAACGGCAGCAACCTGGGCGGTGGCCTGACACTCGGCGCCGGTAAGACCAGCAGCACCGAAAGCAGCAGCAAGACCGGCAGCCTCAGCGCCAATTTCAACATCGGTAAGGTGGCGGAGAACGACCAGAGCGCCGTCGTCGGGCAGTTGCACAGCAGCGGCAAGGTCAGCCTCGCCAGCGGCGCTGATGCAACCGATGCCATCCACCTGCAAGGCACTCAGGTCAGCGCAGCCAGCGTTAGCCTGGATGCGCAAAACGGCGGCATCCTGCAAGAGTCTGCGCAATCGACCCAGGCCCATGGCAACTGGGGCGTGACCCTGGGTGCAGGGGGCAGCGTCGGCAAAACCACCTTGGCCGACGCCGGTGAACATGAGACACCCAAGACCCAGCGCGGCATCAATGCGCGGGCCAAGGTCGATGTGGATCACTTGCAAGGCACCACGCAGCACAACAGCGTGATCACGGCAGGTGACGTCACCCTCAACAGTGCCGGCGATACCCATCTGGCCGGAGCGCGTATCGACGCCGACAAGGTGCACGGCACGGTGGGCGGCGACCTCGTCGTCGAAAGCCGCAAGGACCACGTCAACAGCACCCAGGTAAATGTCGACGCCAGGCTGGATGTCGAAAAAAACCAGCCGGGGGTGGTGGATAAGCTGGCCAAAACCAGCGGCCCACTGAAGGACAAGGTACAAGCCAAGGCTGAAGGCGTGTTCGACAAGCATCGCGACAAACTGGAGAACGTCGTCGACAAAGGCACCGGGCACCTGGCCTCGGCCAAGGACAGCGTGGTCAACAGCGTGGTCAATGCCAAGGAACGCCTGGGCGAAAAACTCACCCGCAGTGGCAGCTACGACGTGAACCCGCAACCCCGTGGAGCCTTCGGTACTCGCGTGGACAAGGCCAAGGCTTACCTGGCAGACAAGACCGACGCCCTGGGCACGCGCCTGTCTGGCTTCAAGGATAAGGTCTGGCCAAAAACCAGCGACAGCTACACCGTCAGTGGCAAAGACACCACCGGCAGCAAGGTGGCCAATACCGCCGAAAGCGTGTTGTTCGGCGACAAGAGCGGCAACACCAGCTACACCCCGACTCTGTATCTGGATGTCAGCCATGTGGTCAAGGACAGCGTCACCCAGGCGTCAGGCATTCGCGCAAGCCACGGCGTCAACCTGCAGGTGAAAGGTGATACGCAGCTCACGGGCGCGCGGATCAGTGCGCCCAATGGCAAGGTTGAGCTGGGTGGCTCCAAGGTCACCGCAACCACATTGGCCGGCAGCGACTACCGCGCCGATGTCGGGCTGAACGTTTCGAAGTCACCGGTCAACCTGGCCCTGGGTGCCAAGGACGAACTGACCCAGAAACACGACGACGCCACGCGCAAGGACCAAGCCTTCAACCTGGGCCCGCTGCGCGCGGATGGGCACAGTGAGAGCCAGGCCTTGCAGGCGGGGATTGATCAGGCCATCAACTAAAGGGTAATGCCCACCCTCTGTAGGAGCGAGCTTGCTCGCGAAGAACGTTAACGATGACGCTGGCATGCTTGGAGTACGCGGCGCCCTCAGGTTTTTCGCGAGCAAGCTCGCTCCTACATGTCAGTTGAAGAGTGCCTGTACGTTCTTCATCGCGTCATCGGCAAAGCCTTGCAGGAAGGCTTCGAACGCCGGTACGTCTTCCTTGCCGCCCGTGTAGGGCTGGCCAATGATGGTCCAGGTCGCCAGGCTCTGGTTCGGGCCTTGTGGCGCCACCTCCATCAGCGCCCACAGGTTGCCGATGTTCAGCGAGGTGTAAATCAGTGACCAGGTCATGGTCATGGCGTGGTCGTCATGGCTGTTGAGTTGCTCAATCACCACATTGCCGTCCTTGAACAGTTTCTTGCGTACCGAACGCACGCCCTCGCCGGTCATCTCGATATGGGACAAGGCGGGAATAAACTTCGCGAAACCGGCAAAATCGCCGACCACATTCCACACACTGCGTGCATCGGCCTTCACGCTGACGCGGGCGACGACAGGGTTGCCGATTGGGTGACGGACCAGGGTATCGGGTTGTTGCATAAGAGAGCTCCTTTTTTCCGGGGGGCGGATAGTGGGCGCCTACCAAATGCAGTGGGCTGTACAAGTTCAACACCTGCCTGGCGTGGTTATCCGCTCTTGGCTGACTGCCGTAATGCCAAGGCCGCTACCCCGCACACGGTCAACGCGATACAGGACACGTAGAACGCATCGCTGTAGGCCATCAGGTACGCCTCGCGCCGCACGGTATGAATCAAGCCCTCGATCACCTGCTGTTGAGCGGGTAATAGCTGGTTGAAAATGAAAGCCTCGCTGTCAGCCATGCTGGCCCGCACGCGTTCCTGGAAGGACGGTGAAAACAGCGTGATCGACTCCCCCACCCGCTCAGAGTGAAAGCGCTCGCGCATGGCCACGATCTGCGTCAGGCCCGCCGTGCCCACGGCACCACCCAGGTTGCGCAGCATGGAAAACAAGGCCGAGGCCGAGCCGGCTTCATCCTTGGCCAAACCAGACACTGCCAGTACGGAAAGCGCCACCATGATCAGCGGCTGCCCGATACCCCGTACCACGGTGGATGGAATAATCACGTTGGCGGCGCTATCCACATCCAGGTGCGCACCGAGGTAACACCCCAGGGCCATGATGAAAAAGCCACTGGCGACCATCAGTTTCGGGTTGAGCCACTTCATCAGGCGCGGCATGAACGGCGCCAGTACCAGCTGCACCATGCCGTAGGCGATCAGGCTGATGCCAATTTCCCGGGCGTTGTAGCCCTGCAACTGGGACAGGTAATTGGGTACCAGGAACACCAGGCCGAACGTGGCCCCGCCGAAGATGAACATCGCTGCGCTGGCCACGCCGAAGTTGTAGCTCTTGAGCAGGCGCAGGTTGATGAAGGAGCGACTGCCATACAACTGCGACAGCACGAAGTACACCAAGGCAACGCCGGCCACCAGTGACATCCACACAATGAAATCGGAGCCAAACCAGTCCTTGCGGCCACCTTCTTCCAGCACGATCTGCAAGCCACCCAGGCCGACGATCATGGCGATGATCCCGCCCCAATCGCCGCGCTTGAGCAGGCTCAACTGCATGGGTTTGGCATCGATGGACCACGCCACCGCCAGCAGCAAAAGAATGCCGGGAGCCAATTGCAAGTAGAAGATCCAGCGCCAGGAATAGGCATCGGTCAGCCAGCCGCCAATGGACGGCCCGGCGGCCTGGGCGACGCTGTTCGAGAGCGCGAACAAGGCCATGCCCATCGCGATCTTGCTGGGCGGCAGTTCAGTGATGATCAGTTGGAATGACAAGGGAATCAGCACTGCGCCGGCAGCGCCCTGGATCACCCGAATGATGATCATCACTTCCAGGTTAGGCGCCCATGAGCAGGCTATGGACGCCACCAGAAACACAAACGAGCCCACGAGCATCACACGCCGCAGAGAGAACACCTGCACCAACCAGGCGGTCAGCGGGATCATCACAATCTCCGCAACCAGGTAGGCGGTGGAAATCCACGAGCCTTCCTCAAACGTCGCCCCCAGGGAGCCTTCGATCTCCGGCAGCGCGGCGCTGGTCACGTGCACGTTCATGCCGGCCATGAAACAGCCGAACAGCCCCCCGATCACCGCCACCCAGGCGCGAAAGGAGACGCTCTTTTCAGCCGCTTCAGTCATGTGCAGCGCCCTGCTCAGCCGGGCGGGTGTCCACCGTGGTGATCACCGACATGCCCGGTAGAATAGGTCCGCCTTCATCATGCTCATCAATGACGATCTTCACTGGAAAGCGTTGCACGATCTTGGTGAAGTTGCCGGTGGCGTTATCCGAGGGCAACAGTGCGAACACCGCCCCGGAGCCTGGAGAAAAGCTCACCACATGGCCTTTGAGCTTGCGTCCTGAATAGCTGTCGATGCTGATATCCACGGGTTGGCCGGCACGCATATCGCGCAATTGGGTTTCTTTGTAGTTGGCCACGACGTAAGCCTGCTGCAAAGGCACCACCGCCAGCAGCGGCAACCCTGGCGCGACGTATTGGCGGGTACGCACTTTGCGCTGCCCCACCACGCCGTCGATGGGTGAGCGGATCAAGGTGTCTTCCAGGGCATGCGTCGCCAGGTTCAACTGCGCCTCAGCCTGGCTGCGCCGGGCTATCTGTTGCTGGAGCGAGGCCTGGGCCAGTTGGCGGCGGGTGACGGCCACGGTCAAGCGGGTTTCCTGCTGGCGTTGCATCGCTTTGGCAATTTCCACCGCAGCATTGGCCTGGGTGTAACTGGCGGCGGCCGTTTCCAGGCGCTGTGCGCTGGCGGCGTGTTCGCGCACCAAGCCTTCGTAGCGGCGCTGGTCCAGGCTTGCGCGGCGTAATTCGGCGGCCACACTGCGGGCGTGCGCCTCAGCCTGGGCAACCCCAGCCTTTTGCTGGGCGATCAGGCTGTCAGTGACTTTCAAGTTGGCCTCTTGCGCCGCCACCGAGGCCTGGGTCTCGGCCAGTTCTGCGCGGGCTTGTGCCAAACGGGCCTGGTAGTCACGGTCCTCGATGCGCACCAGCACATCCCCCGCCTTGACCGGCTGATCGTCCTCTACCATCACCTCGGCCACATAGCCTGAGACCTTCGGGCTGATGGGAATCCAGTCGGCCCGCACATAGGCATCATCGGTCTGTTCCAGGTAGCGGCCGACCGTCATCCAGTACAGGCCGAACACCACCGCCGCGATCAACAACGCGGCGCCGCCCAGCAAGAGCAAATGCCTTTTGCGGCGTGGGTTGCGCGTAGGCGCCTGTTCATCCTGGGCAGCAGTTGTTTCATCAACGGCGATATTCATGGCTGGGTACCGGAAAAAGTGGTGTAAGCATGGGTGGGCGCTGATGGCTGCCAACCACCGCCAAGGGCACGGAACAGGCTGATCTGGCGTTGCAGCAATTGACCATCGGCGTCGGCCCGCGTGGCCTGCAAACGGATCAGCTCACGCTCACTGTCCAGCACGTCGAGAAAGTCGATAGCCCCCGCGTCATAGTTGAATTGGGCCAAGGTGTAGGCCTGGCGACTGCTTTCCAGCGCCTGGCTCAGGGCCGCGTGGCGCTGGCGTTCGCCGTCGTATAACGCCAGGGCCTGGCGCACCTCCTTGAGGGCCTTGAGCACGCTGGCCTCGAACTGCGCCACCTCCACCCGCTCAAGCGCTTGCGCCTGATTGACCCGTGCGCGGTTGGCGCGCCAATTGGGAAACTGCCAGGTGATCAGCGGGCCAATGCCGAACATCACCGCGCTGCTGTCGCCCAGCTCATGGAATTTGTTGGCTGAGGAAGACACTGAAGCGCCGAAGGTGACCTTGGGGTACAGGTCGGCCTGGACGATATCCACTTGCAGCGTGGCCGCCTGCAACGCTCGCTCGGCCTGACGGATGTCGGGGCGGCGCGCCAATAATTGCCAGCCATCGCCCACCGGCAACTCGGCATTGAGTTGTGGCACCACTTCACACGTTGCGGCGCCAGAGCCTTGTTCAAGATCAGCGACGCCGCTCAGCATGGCCAATTCGTAGAGCGCGGCTTGTCGACGCGCCTCCAGCATCGGCAGCAGCGCCTGGGTTTCGCCTTGCAGGGCTTGCATGCGGCTGTATTCAAGGTCCGTCACTACACCGGCCTGGCGCTGACGATCAATCAACGCCAGGCTATGTGCGACCACGTCCAACGAATGGCGCTGGACCTTGGCACGCGCACCCAAGGCGCAGGCGTTCACATAAGCGCGAGTGGTTTGCGCCACGACCGTGATGCGCAGCAGGTCTTCGGCATCCTGCGCCGCCGCGGCTTGCACCTGGGCTCGTTCGATCGTGCGCTGGACCTGGCCCCACACATCCACTTGATACGCCAATTCCATGCCGGGGTTGAACGCCCATTCTGACGGTGCATGGCTATCGGTGGCCTTGGCCAGGGTCTGATCATCGGCGGTCTTGCCGTAAGCGGCGCCCAGTGACGCCTGGGTGGACGGCCAGCGCTCGGCATCGGCCTGCTGGATCCCGGCCAGCATCGCCTGCACATGGGCTTGGGCCGCCGCCAGGTCGCGGTTGTGCAGCAAGGCCTTTTGCACCAGCGCATCGAGTTGCGGATCGTTGTACAACTGCCACCAGCGCTCAGGTAACGCTTGGGCCGAGACACCTTGGGGCAGGAGGCTCAGGGCATTGATGCGTTCCGGATGGGGCTGCGCCGGTGTATGGGCGACCCAGGACGAACACCCCGCCAACAACACCACTGCCACGCCGAGCAACGAGAGACGGCCATGCCGTGGGAAAAAAGAAGGCGAACCCATCGAAGAAATCCAGAAGGCCAAGTAGAGACGCAGGGTAAAAGCGCAACGGGGTGCGCATCTCCCGAGTTCTGGACAACCATCGTTTCGATTGGGACAAGGTGGGACGGCGCTTCTGAATTGCGCGTCGAACTCGTTCAGAAATGTGGGAGCGGGCTTGCCCGCGAAGGCGGTGTGTCAGTCGGTGCATCTGTTACTGCACTAAAGCTTTCGCAGGCAAGCCAGCTCCCACATTGGATCTTCATCGTCCCTCGCCAACGTGCCAGTCACGGTTACCGCTGTGAATTCAGACCAAACGGCAGTGACTCGGGGTGTAACCCAGGGTGCGCTTGAACATCGCGGTAAATGCACTCGGGCTTTGGTAACCGTGCTCCAAAGCCACCTCCAAAATGGAGGCGCCACTGGCCAGCCGCTGCATGCTGAGCAGCAGCCGCGTGCGCTTGCGCCACTCGCCGTAACTCATGCCCAACTCTTTCTGGAACAGCCGAGCGAGGGTGCGTGAACTCATATTCAGTTGCGCCGCCCAATGCTCCAGTTTCGACTCCTGGGAAGGGTTGTCGATAAAATCCGCGCACAGCGCCTTGAGCCTCGGCTCATGCGGGATCGGCACATGCGCCAGCACCCGCTGCGCGCGGTCGAGCTCCGAGAAAATCAGCTCGACAATCTGCACATGACGCAACGACGCCGCCTGGCTGTCAGGCTCATCGCCCGCAGCCACAATCAGCTCGCGTAGCAAGGGCGAAACCCTGATCACCTCACACGCCTGCGCCAACCGACCGTGCGCCCCCGGCGAGATCAGTAAGGTGCGCATACGCACCTCGCCGGTCATGCGGATCTGATGCTCGATTGCCGGTGGCACCCACAGGGCGTGCCCGGAAGGGAGCACCCAGGTTGCCTGCTGCACCGACACCAGCATCACACCGTTGATGGCGTAGACCAGTTGGCCCTCGTCATGTCGGTGGGCAGGCACGATGTCGCCGTGCACGTAGTTACCGGCGAGGGCTGCCAAAGAGGTATGCGCGTTCATTTCAGCAAGCCGCGAGCAGGTCAGGCCGGCCGCTGTTGGAAGGATCCTTGGGCATCATGTCGCTTCTCCTTTTTTTGAACAGAGTGACCCATTGGGCCTCAGTGGCCACTGGGTCCAATACTAAACAAAGAAAGGGTGCGGGGAATTGCGTATTAGGGTGGGTACTGTGAAAAAACGTCGAGTAAAAATTAAAAAAACCAAAATATCGGCGAGCAAATTTCAAGAAAAAAAGATTATTGCTTTTGGGGGTGACAGGGGCTCGCAAAGAGCCCCTGTTCGGGTTTAACCCTAAAACGCGTAACGCGCCTTGACCATCACCCCATCAGCATCAAACCCGCTACGCGCCTGGCGGGTATAGCTGG
The DNA here is from genome assembly GCF_036346515.1 of Pseudomonas sp. AM4(2022). NCBI lineage: Bacteria > Pseudomonadati > Pseudomonadota > Gammaproteobacteria > Pseudomonadales > Pseudomonadaceae > Pseudomonas > Pseudomonas sp. AM4(2022). The sequence goes on along the minus strand of NZ_JAOTNW010000012.1, from coordinate 66,926 downwards.
CGCCCACCGTCAGCGCCGACACCTGATAATTCAGGCCCAGGCTGGCTTCGTAACTGTCACGTGCGACCGAAGCACCCGTGACGGTAAACGCCGAACCACCCAGCACAAAGCTGGAGGTTTGCGCCACGCGGTCGCCCATCAGGTCGTGGTAGGCCATCAATGTGGCTTCCGGTTGCAGGCTGCCGGTGGCCAACGGGAAGTTGCCAGCCAAGCGCACACCCGCGCCCAACTCGCCCACTTCATAGCGTTGCGAGCCGGTGCTCAGTGCCGCTGAAGAGCCCTTCTCGGTAAAGCTGTCCATGCGCACGTTGGAATAACGCGCCGCCACTCGCGGTTCTATCACGGCAGCATCCGACAGCTTGAAGCTGTAGCCGCCCAGTACGCTGGCCGACAACACATTGCTGTCGTAGCTGCCCTTGGCGGTAGTGCCCGCCACACGACGCTTGCTGTCATTGTCGTTATGGCCATAGCTCAGGCTGCCGTCGACGAACCAGTTCTGCAGCGACCAGTTGCCGTACAACGACAGCGCATGGCCCTGCACGTCGGTCTTGGTGCCCAGGTCCGAATGGATGTTGGAATTGAGGTAGCTGTAAGCCACACCCACCGTGGTGCTGTCGTTCAACCGACCATCCACACCCACCGCCATCCCGCTGCTGTTGGCCGAATAACCGTTGTCTCCGCTGCGGCCATCCTGATCCATGTTGCTGCTCAAGCCTTGCAACCACACACCCACGGCTTCGCGGTTATCACGCTGGCCCGAGAGGCGATTGAGGATCGCGCCATTGACCACCGTCTGGCCCGACAAGGCCACGTCCAGCGCACCACGGTTGACGTCCGGCTTGAGTTGCTCGCCCACCTGCGCCAACTGCTGCGCCGTGCCCGCGTTGGCCAGGGCCTGGAACACCGGATCATCCGTTGCCAACTGTCCGAGCACGTCATTTTTTGCTTCGTTGACCACAGTGACAACCGGCTCAGTGGCGCCCGCGCCGGTCAGCTCCTCTTGCACTTGCTGATTGCTCTTCAACCCCACCACGGCCTTGACCGTCTGCGCATCGGCCGAATAGCTGAGCACGTCCAGCAACGACGAAGTGCTGGCAACCGAAAGGCCGTTGTTCTGCACACTGCTGGCTTGCAGCAAGGTGTATTCGGTGCCGCTTGGCACGGCGGTGAAATCGCCTGGGTTGGCGCTCAAGGTCACTTTCGATGCCTGGGCGAAATTCGCTGCACCATTGACCGTCAGGTATGGCGTGGTCGGCACTACGCTGTTGGCCAGGCGCATATCAATGCCTGCACCGCTGGCGATGTTGAGGTCACCGGTGAGCACCGTGCCAGGGGCCGACAGGTTCAGAGAGCCCGAGTTGATCGACATCGGCGCGATGATGCGGTTGCCGGAAAAGTCGGCCTGGCCGGCGATGTTCACCGCGTTGACGTTGAGTACGTCGCCGACGATTTTTCCGCCGGTCCAGTTGAGGGTGGCGCGGTTGGCTGCGTCGATAGCGATGCCGGAGTTGCTGCGGATTTCACCGGATTGCTGGTTGATTTCGAAGGCGGAGGTTTGCTCGGCTGCGTCAACAGAGATGGCCGTGCCATCGGCGATGATCGTGCCGCGGTTGATGATGCCGCGGGAGCCGGTGGGGCTGTTTTGGGTGAAGGTGGCGCCCAGGAGGTCGATCGCTTTGCCGTTGGTGCCTTTGGCTTCGAGGGTGCCGGTGTTGAGGATAAAGTCGACGGTGCCTGCATAAAAAACAATACCGGAAGCATCTGCGCCGTTCACAGACAGCAGGCCACTGTTTTCGATGCGCAGCGGGCTCGTGGTGGTTTCAACTTCTATGCCCCAGGCGCGCTGGCCCGTTGCAGTGATAGTCCCGGAGTTGATGATTTTGCCGCCGATATTGATCGGGAAATCACTCGGGCCATCCACTGCCAGCGCCACTACTTCATCGCCGACCACCTCGATCACGCCCGTGTTAGCAACGTCGCCTGCCACTTGCGTGTTATGCAGGAACATACCCTCGCCGCCAACCGTGCCACCAAAAGCAGAAGTGCCCGATACAACGGGAGTTGTTTTAATGGTGCCGGAATTGATTACGCTGCCACCAATCACGGCATCACCAATCTCAAAACCTTCGTAACCGCCATTGTTCATGGTGATGTTACCGGCCTGAATCAGATCGCCCGTAATCGTACTAGGGATTGATCCGTCGTTTGCAAAACCGAATGGGTCCACGGCAAACGCCCGAATGGAACGTCCGTCAGAGGTCATCACAATATCAGCACGATTGATCAGCGAACCTTGAATACTGGTATTGGAAACACTGACCCCCATCAACGCAGTAGTGCCAGACTCAGGGGTGGGCGTTTGATTGGTTGCTTCAGTCAGCCTCCCGGTGAAGGTCAGAGACTCGTTAAACGCCTCACCCTTCCACGAGGTTTTGCCTTGACTCAGATCTACTTCAACGGCCAATGCCTGGCTGCTGATTGCACCGACCACCACGGCCAACAGTTTTTGCTTGAACGGATTTTGCTTCATTTGAAAACTCCATGTACGACAGAAAGCAACGCCACAAACCCATGGCGATTACAGATATAAAACGAACGACTACAACAAACGCCGCTGCACCGCCTCATCCAACGTGCTGCAGGTCAGAGCTTGCACCACCTCGTGGGTGTCCTGGCGGAAAGGTACGGCAACGATCAACAACAATTGCATCCAGGTACGCAGTGATTCACTCTTGCGCACGCGGCCCAGTTCCTTGCCGTCCTTGTCCTTGAATACAGTCTCCAGGGTGAAGGTGTTCTTCGCGGTAGAAGGGATAATGAAAAACGTCACCCCGGTGATGATGGCCGACGCCATGCTGAACTGTTCGTTGTTGTACAAAGTGGCCTCAACATAGAGATCCGCCTCGGACTTATCCGTACTCACCCACGCAAAACGCCCCGACTCACGAAACCCCTCGGCAACCGTCACTTCTCCAACCGCTGCCGCAGCCCCCGCAGCCGTATTGGCCGGCCCACCGTTGACCTGATTCATGACCGTGGTGCGCACGAACACTTCTTTGGTCGCCCACTTTATTTTCTTTAAATATATACAGCTAACAATTTTCTATGATTTTTTGCTTCCCAGGCCCGCACCATATTATTTTCCTATAAACTCCAGCAAGCATTTTTTGTTCTCTTAAAAACTCAAACACGTCGGCGGGACACCAATCCGGCCCGCCGGAAAAACAAACTCCCTCATCTCGTAATTTTTCGAATAGTCTTATCTTAAACTCCTGATCGGGAGCCATCAGTGAAAGCGTTTTTTGCTCATTGCCTGACACAGCGACGAAGCCTAGCTCTTCAAGTAGTTTAATCACACTATCATCTATGACTTTTACTACTATTTTCAGTAATGCTCCCTCCGAGACAAAGGCTTTCGTAACAGAACTCATTTCACTATCACCGTAGTAATGGTTTTAACTTTCTCTGAATCAACCGTCGAAATTGATTCAATAACCATCTCCGGGCCGCCTCCTGGAAGATGCTGACCTGCACCTTGAAAATACTCATTTCCTTGCAGAGGGCTATTAGGAGACATTTCGGTAATTCTGTCCACTTGGCGCACCTTGAATCCATTTACCATAGAACCCGGTTGCAACCCCATTGACTGCTCAAGCTGAGATGCCTGTGATTTAGTTATCACGGTTTCTCCTCCTATATTCAAGGGCCCAGTGATGCTAGAAATTGCCTCTCTATCAGTAATATAGGTTCCGTTACGGCCAATGGTTGGATAGCTATCCCAACCAATAGGACTCGTGTTGAAACCTTGATTTTCTTCAAGCATCGCAGCCCGACGTTGCCGTGCTATTTGGACAGGGTCTAAAGCGCCAACTATTTCTCCCTTTGGACCATCATGCTAGCGTTTTGCAGATCTCATAAAGCTGAACTCTTAACGCGTCAAATTCATTACTTTCCGCGACTAGTGGCTGGCCATTTTTATAGAGAACAACATCATTTAGAGACCCCATACCTCCATACATCGACAGTAATTGTGACGATTTATATTTTGGGTCCCTGTCAAAATCCATCTTGATTTTCTCAAGTGCTATCGCCCAATCATCAAACGCTCCCAAACGAAGCAGTTCAATCATTCGCGTCAGCACTGCATCAGAATCATTTAGCACTCTCATTTCAATGGACTCGAATTAATTACTTGAACCCCGTCAATCAGCCAGGGCTTTTGGACCACAATTTGCTGCGTTCCACCAATGTAGAATCCACCTTGAGACCCAACTTCACCAACGTATACCTTGGTGCCTGCAGGTATTTTTATCTCAAAAGTCGTGTCTATAGGAGACTTTGCTCCTCCTGGCCACTCGGGTAGAACAGCCTTGTCTATCCTTGTCTGTGAAACGCCAACTGGCGGCTCACTGCTAAAAAACTGGCCAAGTGGCTTATCGGCAGTGCCTGCGCGGTAAAGAACAGTATCTCTCTCAAGGGTGACAACCGAGTACCGTCCGCCAGAAAAAGTTTCAGCAATGCTATCGGTCAATGGCCCTGGCTTAATCGCCGAGTAGGTGCCTTCAACTCGCCCAATTCCTAGAGTCGATGCTTCCCCAAAACCTTTTACACCCGCACTAGGAAGCAACAGAGGTTGAGAAAACGCCTTGCTATAAGAGCCTACTTCACTTGCCCCATCCGGGTAAACAACCTTCATAGCATCATCAGAAACGGTAACGACACTCCCCTTCGGCAAAATATTGCCACTGGCTAATGTCACCGTCTCACTCAATTGCACCGTGGTATTGGCCCGCACAACCTTGCTCTCGACATAAGTCGCGCTACCACGCAATACCGCACCACCCGCTTGTTCGGCGAGCTCAGCCTCAACAGTAGCCACGACCTTGCGACCCACCACAGCAGCCCGCCCAATTGGCATGACGTCGAGTAAAGTTACGTCCTTCAGCCCTCCGACAGTCGCATCCTTAACACGCTCGCGAGTGCTATCCGATGCATCACTTGATCCATCAAACACACTGATTTCCGGATGACGATTGACTGCGGCATTAACACCAAAACGATTGGCATCCGCCTGAAGCGTTCCGCCTGTCGGCCCATAAGATCCGGCACCGTTAGCGGCAAATAATCCGCTGTCGGCCTTTTGCTGGGCGGTAGCCTGGAAAGCTATTACCGGTTTGCCGTACGCAGTCACAACCGAGCCGTCTTTCCATCGCAGCGGCGTGCCTTGGGCGCTCATCTGGTTTACAACGGATTGGGCAACAGCCATATCGTCGGAGAACTTTCCAACCAGCGGATTTCCTTGCTGATTACCTTGGCTCAGTTGGGCACGCAAAGCTTCGTATTTATGTGCCGTCGCGTTATCCAGTTGGCTGTCGCTGGCCAGTGTCAGAAGCTCTTCCCAACTGAATCCCGACAGCGTTGGCTGCTGTCGCTCGCGGGTAAGTTGAGCGGCTTTTTCTTTTAACAGACGCTTTTCTTCAGGATGCAGTTGACGGTTATACGCCGTGGCGTCTTTGGCAATATCGATCCCGGTTTGCAGATCACCGTCAACTATCGCTGCGGCCGTAAGCCCCACCAACTGCGACGCAGCCAGCTCCAGCTGTTTGTCACCCTTCACCAGCGTGCTTAGGCGTTCGCTCAACGCCTCGTTTGCCCCCGCGGCCATCGCCCCCGTAACAAACCCTTCGCCTGCCGCCTCACTGAGCAAGCCACCGACCAGCGCGTGCAGCGTCGTTTTCTCAACGCTCGCGTTATCCCATTCTTTATGATCCGCAAAGTCGCCGACCGCATTGAAGGCAACCCCGCGCAGAACACCTTGCGCCTGGGAGACCAGCGATTGTTTGAGGTTGTCACCAAGGCTGCCACCTTGTAGCGCGGTACCAAAGCCCGCCTGTGCTGCGCCCTGAGCCCCTGAATAAGCCGCAAACTTGCCGACATCCGATGCGGAGCTGAGATTAAAGCCTTTGGTGACTCTGTTGACGTTATCGCCCGTAACCCCGAATGCCGGATCCAAAACCCCAGCAGTGAACCCTGCCGTCAATGCTCCAGAAGCATATTTTTTCAGACTGCTACTTGAAGTTATGTCCTTAAACGTCGATCCAATGTTTCCTCCATTATTGATAAAGCTGACGGCGCTGTTGCTCGCCACCGACGACAATGCGGTGGTGGCCATGACATTGCCCCACCCTGCAGCCGCTGTCCCGGCTGCTGTACCTGCTGATACCATCGCCGAACTACCGGCCGCCGCCATCGCGGTGCCAGAGCCCGCAGACCCGGCTCCCGCAAACGCGGTACCGAGCGGACCGCTAGCCGCTCCAGCCGTCAACACCGATACAATGATAATGATCGCCAGCATCGCCCCTTGCCCGAGGCTGGAGTTGCTGTATTTAAAGCTGTCGTGAACCTCCTTTACCTGGCGCCAATCCACGTCCCCGCGCTTTTCAGCATCCTTCAACCAAGCCAACTGCGGATCGGCCTTAACCATCACATCAATCGTCTGGCTAACGGTTTGCTGGTCGATCTGCTTGATATCGATCTTGAGCCCATCTACCGCCTTGATTGCGAGTTTCCCCTGCGCCACCATTTCCGTCTGGCGTAACGTCTCATCGGTGTTACCCCGGCCTTTGGCACTGGTCCAGGCGAAGCTGCTTTTGCTCTTCTCATGGCTTTCCTGATGAAGGTCTTTTACCCCTTCAAACTCCACCGCTCCGCCGCTGACGAGAGTAAGGTCATCACCGCTGTTGAGTTTGGCAACCTGATACTTCTGGTCCCCCACACTCTGTAGCGTGAGATCACCACCGGTCTTGATCTCACTGCCAATATTGGTGACATTGGTCACTTCATCACGCTGGGATTTCCCCGATCCCAAGCCTCCCTTTTTCTTCATGTCGTACAACGAGTAATCACTGTCTTCAGCAGCGAGAAGACCAAGATTATTACCGGCCACCAAGTACGCCTCGTCACCAGCTGTTATACGACTCGCGATCAGCGCCAAATCCTTGCCAGCGCTGAGCGCAACATCGCCACCGGCTGTCAATGTGGTAGAGACCTGGCTGACATGATCTTCCTGGCGCTTGGTGCTTGATGTCTTTTTATAGGAGTGCTCTTCGTCAGCGCCGGAGGCCAGGAACATATTGCCTCCAGTGTTCATGGCGATGTCGCGTTTGGCCTCTATCTGGCTGGCGATAACAGTCAAGTCACGCCCGGCGATGACGTTCAGATCGCGCCCGGCTTCAACGCTGGAACCGTTTTGAGTAATGTCCTCTGTGCGATAACGCCTGCCGCTATTTATGGTGTTGTGTTCTTCTGCGGCAATCAGATTGACGTCTCGCCCCGCACGGATCGTCATATCGCGGCCGCTTTGTAATGCACCACCGGGGTTGGTGATATCTCGACCTGCCTTGAGGATAATATCGTTGGCGGCCTCAATACGAGCAGCACTGTCGACGTAATCCTTGTGTTTTGAAAACCCGATGTTATAGCCTGCCCCTGTAACGCTACGCTCGTTGACCACGTCCCCCCTTATGGTCTCCAGTGAAACATCACGTCCGGCGATAATGCCGCCGGACTTGTTGACGATATTGCTACCCGCCAGCAGATTTACTCGATTGCCAGCCTCAATCAGGCCACTGTTGATAATATCGTTTCCGATCTCCGCAGACAGATTGTGACTGGCACGCAAGGTGCCATAGTTTTCTAAGTTTTGGCCGGCGATGAAGTTTATGTTTTTACCCGCGATCAAAGCGCCATTAGGTGCCAATCGGTTATTCGCATGAGCCAGATAAAGCACTGGTACCAGAACCTGTTCACCACTCACCTCATTCGTCTCTAGCCAGACGATGTCGTGGGTCAATGCTGCGACCTGTTCTGAGGTCAAGCTCACGCCGACAGCAAGGTTCAGTTCCTGCTTACTCTTGATGGCGTTGTCCATCAAATACCTGAACAGTTTTTCATCGGTGTCTTGTCCGGCAAGAAAGCGTTGACCGGTGCGGGCTATCACCGCTTGCTGGATCAGGCGTTGCTCATAGAGGCCATCACCCAGACGCTTCCAGCTATCATCCGGGTTGTAGCCCAGCTTCGAGAGCAAATAATCCGAGCTCATAAATTGCTTGAGGTCGGTGAGGGCTGGGTTGGTCTCGATCAGGTATTTATTTGGCTGAGAGACAAAGGTGCTGAAAGGCAGGCCTTGCACGCGGTTGATCGTCTGGGTATCTACTTGAGTCGCCAAGGCCCCCAACGGAGCAAGTTGCGTAACTCCACTCGCAACCGCGCGCTCGGGAAGTACTCCGTCCGAGGCTACACTCTCAACCGCTGCGACATTAATGTTCTCAATCGGAGCGACAATACCTCCCGCCTGCTCAGCGACGTGGATCTGATCCATGGTACTGACCGACACCTGGGGCACGGCACTCAACTGAACTTGTCTGCCCTGCGCAATTGGTACAACTTGTTCACGCTGGGTGACACTGACCTCTGCGCCCCCCATGCTCCAGCTTTGGGGGCCGACCGTGACCGGTGTACTGCTGCTTTGCTCACTAAGACGGAATAAGCCATTTTGGCCGGTAGGCAAGTGAAATCCTGGTAGAGCCAAAGGATTGACCTGCTGTTGAGCGAGATCGGCTGGCAGTTGCCGATTAAGGTTGATAATGCTCGGACTGCCAATACCGACTACCTGGGTATTGGCGCTGCGCGCTGGACCTGTTGCTACGGAGCCGAATGAACGTTCGACACCGTTGGTAATTTTATTGAGTGCGTTAACACTAACGCTCCCGGCAGCCTGAATAATAGAGGGAACGAAAGTTGCATCCGGAGACGCAACTATTTTTTCGGCAAATGGTACAGCATTTTTGATCGACGCTGGCGCGTCGACTTTAATCAAACCCGGCTCTGGGATGCCAATGGCATCACCTCGTCCGATATTGTACATATAGCTACCAAAAAACTGAAAACGCGTGCCATAAACCTTTGGAATAATTACTATCGACTCCTGCTCGTCAGAACTCCAAAAGCGAATACTTTTATTATAGTAAGGATCATTGCCTGAGTTATAGTGCAATATATCGGCCCACTTAATCACTCCAGAATCCGTAGCGATATATTTCAATCGCTGATACTCCCCCACCGAACTACCAACATTATTAAAGTCAGTTACAAAAATATCGATATCCCCACCAGCAGTAACGGATGAATTTAAATTATTAAACTCACTTCCTTCAACATCTAGATTTCCACCTGCTGAAAGGCCTGCGGCAACCTTTTCACCAGACGCCTCCGTTTTAAATACCTGCTGCCACACTAAGTGCGATGGAACGATTGCTGGACTGGTAAGGGGAGAGTCACATCCAAAACAGCGAGTACCGATAGAAGACCACAGCAAACTTGTAGCCTCAATATTAATGTCTTCCATTTTATTGGTCGTGATTTCAGACTTAAACAACATATTTTCTAGAGACTCAATCCTGCCGGAAAGGTTATCGACTCTACTGGCCCGCCCTCCGTTATCACCCGTGACCTCAAGACTCCCAAGGCTATAGATATCGCTATAGATATTGGTAAGTGTTCCTACCTGCAGCTTCATATCGCCACCACTGAGCAGTAACGAACCTTCATTCGCTCGAATGCGATCATTAGTCAGGGTCTGTGCATTGATTAGCAGGTTCTTCGCGCTGGCCAAGGTACCTAGGTTGCTGACACCCGTAGCGTTGACACTCATCCCACCGTCGGAGGTCAAGCGTCCGCGGTTGATCAACTGCCCTTCGACGTTCACCGTGGTCATCCCGCCACCGGCCATACTTGCCGGTTCGTTGAGAGTCAGTTGTGAGGCGGTTACATCAAGGGTCCCAACGCTGCTGACTCGACCACTGCCGCTATAGGCCCCGCCCAGAGTCAACTTGAGGTTACCGTCACTGGCAATCAACCCATCATTAATCCAATTACCGCCGTCACCTATAAGGCTGTCGGAGGCCAGCAATTGGCCTCCTGCGCTCTGGTTGAGCGTCTTGACGTTGACTGTCAACCGCCCCGCCTGGATCACACTGCTGTTGGTCCAACTGTCAGCGGTCAACGTCAAGCCCCCGCGGGTGATGAGGTTACCCCCAGCACCAGTCAGGTTGGCCATGCTAATGTCGAATGTGCCAGTACCAACGTGCAGTACACTGCCGCCAGTATTCTGAAGAGCACCGTTGAGCGTCAGGTCCGTGTTGGCAGTTTCCAGTCTGCCGTTGCGGTTATCAAACACCCCCCCAATCTGAAAGTCAGTCTTACCGCTCTTGCCCAAAGCCCGCAGTTGCCCGCCCTGGTTATCCACGCTATCCGCCTCGACCTTCAGCGTGGTGTCACTTTCAATAATGCCTTTCTGGTTGTTCAGTGCCCCGCCACTGAGTTTGAGGTCAACCTGCCCGCCTGCCACCTGGCCGCGTACATCACCGCCGTTATCAAAACTACTACCGATGACCTTGACCATCCCTTTGGCGTACAGCCCGCCATCGCGGTTGTCGAAGGCGCCGGTGGTGACGTCGGTGTCGCCGGTTTGCGCGGCGATGCGGCCGCCGTTGTTGTTGAGGCTGGCACTGGTGAGGATCAGGCTTTGGGCCTGGATGATGCCGGCCTGACGGTTGTTGCTCAGGTCGAAGTCGTTGCGCAGCAAGCCACCCAGCGCTTTGGCTTGCAGAGTGCCCTTGAGGCTGGCCAGGGTGCCGCCACGGTTGTCGATGGATGTGGCCTTGATGTCGACAGCGCCGTTTTGCGCGATGACTTTGCCGCTTTGGTTGTCGAGGGCGCCGCTGATGTCGAGGTTCAGGGCGGTCTGGCTTTGGATCGAACCCTTGGCATTGTCGAGGCTGGCGGCCTTGAGTTTCAGGTCGGCGTTCTGGCTGTAGATCAACCCGTCGCCGTCGTTTTGGATGGCGCCGGTGGTGGTGGCCAGCAGCGTGCCGTTGGACGCGACGGTGCCGCGTTTGCGGTTGTCCAGGCTGCCCGCGAACAGGGTCAGCAAGCTTTGGCTGACCAGTTGGCCGCCCTGGTTGTTGACCTCAGTGGCGCGTTTGAGCAGCAGCGCACCGGCGCTGGCAAGTTTGCCGTCGGTGTTGGTCAGGGCGCCGAGCAGGTCGAGGGTTACGCTGCCGTTGCCGATCAGGTTGCCGGCGCTGTTGTCGAGGCTGGTGCCGATAAGGCTGAGGGCCTGTTGCGCATTGACCGTGCCGCCTGCGTTGTTGAGTGTATGCACGTTCAGATCGAGGGCCGCGCCGCTGTCGATCAATCCACCGCCGGCGTTTTTGAGCACCCCGATGACGGTCAGGGTTTGCCCGCCCGCACTGGAAAGGATGCCTTTGTCGCTGTTGTCGAGGTTGGCGGCTTTGACGGTCAGGGCTTTTTGGCTGACCAGTGCACCGGCACCGCTGTTGAGCAGGCTTTTGCTCAGCGTGGCATCGACGTTGCCAAAACGGCTGGAGACGGTGCCTTGGTTGCGGTTGTCCAAGTCCACGCCATTGACACTGACACCTTGCCAACCCGAGATCAGGCCACCTTGGTTAGTCAGCTGGGTGCCGTCCAGAGTGAGCACAGTGTTGCTGATCAGTTTGCCTGCGCTGTTATCCAGCGTGCGGCCATTGAGGGTGAGGTTTTGCGCGGTGGAAATCTCACCACTCTGGTTGCTCAGGTCGCGCAGGCGTTTGATGGTCAGTTGACCTTCGGTGGTGATCAGGCCCTTGGTGTTGTTCAGGTCACCGCCGCCCAGGTCGATGGCTATCGACTTGCCCAACACAGAACCGCCCTGGTTGTTCACACCAGCGCTGTTGAGGGTTAGAGCATTAGCCGCGTTGATCAACCCCTTATCCTGGTTGGTAAGCTGGCCGTCGACATTAAGCAACGTGTCGCCACGGCTGGTCAGGGTGCCACCGCTGTTGTCCAGGGTGGTGGCGCGGCCGTCGATGGACTGGGCGGCAATCAGGCCTTTAACGTTATTCAGGGCCTGGGTGATGCGCAGGGTCAGGGCCTGGTAGCTGAGCAATTTACCGCGGCTGTTATCCAGGCTGTCAGCGGTCAGTGTGAAGGCTTGGGCACTGGAGATTTCACCGCCCTGGTTGTTCACGCCCTTGAGGTTTTTCAACATCAACAGCGGGCCATTAATCAGGCCGCCCTGGTTATTCAACTGGCCGTTTTTCAGGTCCAGTGCGACAGACGTGTTGCTGAACAGCTTCCCACCTTGTTGATCCAGGCCGGTGACATTGGCAGTCAGCGCTTTTTCGCTGGTCAGGCGGCCAGCGTCGTGGTTGGTCAATTGCCCTGCGGTGATATTCAGCGTGTCGCGGGTGCTGACGTTGCCGGAATGGCTGTTGTCGAATGCGCCGGTGGTGATGACCAACGCACTTTTGCTGCTCAACGTACCTTTCTGGCTGTTGTCCAGGCTGGTGCTGTTCAGGGTCAGGCCTGCGTCGGTGACCATCTCACCGCCCTGGTTATCGACGGCGCCGTGGGCGGTGACGTCCAATGCCCCAGCACCGGACAGCTTGCCTTTGCGGTTGTTCAGACTCCCAGCCTCGACGGTCAACAGACCTTCACTGCTCAGCCGCCCTTGGTTGTTATTCAGCTCGCCGCTGAGTTCAAGGCCAAGGTCTGTTTGGCTGATAAGGCTGCCGTCGCTGTTGTCCAGCGTGGTGCCTTCCAGGGTCACACCACTCTGGCCGCTGAGTTGGCCCTTGTTACGGTTGAGTACGTCATCGACGTTCAGCGTCAAGTCGGTCGCGGCGAGCACCATGCCGCCGTCACTGTTATCCAAACCTTGACCGGTTATCTGAACAGCGGCCTTGCTGGAGATCTCGCCGCCCCGGTTGTCCACCTTGGTCATTTTGACGTCGGTCTTTTGGGTGGCGCTCACGTAGCCTTTTCGTTGGTTATCCAGCGTCTGGCCGTCAAGGGATAACGCGCCTTGTGCGATCAACTTACCGTTCTGGTTGGTGATATTGGTGATGCCTGCGGTGAGGTCGCCTTTGCTGGAAATCTCCCCGTCATTGTTCTCCAGGCTGGCCGCCGTCAGCTTCATGCCCGCGTCGCTTACTATCGTGCCATCTTGGTTCTTGAGTACTCCATCGACGGTGATCGTCAACTGGCCCCGGCTACTCATCATGCCTTCACTGTTATCCAGGCTGGCGCCATTAATCTGCAACGCCGCAGCGGAAATTTTGCCTTTGATGTTGCTAATGGCCTGGTCGATGCGCAGGGTCAATGCCTGGTTGCTGATGAGCTTGCCGTTGCTGTTGTCCAGGCTTTTGCTGGCCAGGGTGAACGCCTGGGTACTGGAAATCTCGCCGTTCTGGTTGTTAACCCCATTGAGGTTTTTCAGCACCAACAAAGGAGCATTGATCATGCCTTGCTGGTTGTTCAGTTGGCCGTTGTTCAGGTCCAGGCTCAGTGACGTCACACTGGTAAGCTTCCCGCCCTGCTGGTCAAAACCGGTGACACTGGCGGTCAGTGCGTTGTCGCTGACGATGCGGCTATTCACACCGTTGCTGACCTGGCCAGCGGTCAGGGTCAGCGTGTCCTTGCTGATCAGGCTACCGGCGTGGGTATTGTTGAAAGCGCCGGTGGTCACTTTGGCCGCGCCCTTGGCGCTGAGTGTGCCGCTGCGGTTCTCCAGACTGGCACTGTTGAGGGTCAACCCTTTATCGGTGGTCACTGCCCCACTGTGATTAGTCAGCGCACCCGTGGCGCTCAGTGCAACAGCTCCGGTACTCGATACTTTGCCTGACGTATTATTTAGTCCGCCGGTTGTGGCGGTGATGCCGCTTTCGCTGGTGAGCAAACCACTGGTGTTATCCACGTCACCGCTATGGGTCAGGGTCAGACCGTGTACACCGGATACTGTGCCGCCACTGTTGTCCAGACTCTTACCTTGCAGCGTCACCTTGCCGTTACCGAACAACAGGCCTTCGCTCTGGTTGATGACTTGCGCCACCTTGAGGCCCAAGTCAGTGCCAGCCAGCAGCTTGCCCTTACGGCTGTTATTCAGGTACGTGCCCGCCAGGTTGACGTCTATGGCGCTGGAGATTGCCCCGGTCTGGTTATTGATGTCATCGACGGTCAGCGTCAGCGCTTTTGTCGCACCTATCGTGCCACCGTTACTGTTATCCAGCGTGCTGCCAGTCAGCATCATGGTGCCTGACGCAACCAACTCGCCCTTTTGCTGATTGAAATGGGTGACATTGGCGATCAGATCGCCTTTGCTGGAGATACGCCCGCTGGCGTTTTCCACGGTCGTCGCGTCCAGGCGCACCGGCCCGACGGCGCTGAGCAAACCACCCTGGTTATTCAGGGTCGCCCCCAGGTAACGGACCGCCGCCTGCCCGACCAGCAGGCCTTTGCTCTGGTTGTTCAAGCTGGCGACGTTGAGTTGCATGTCCTTGTCAGCGCTGACATTGCCGCCTCGGTTGTCGAGGCTGGCGGTGGTCAGGGTCAGCAAGTCTTTACCGCTCAAACTGCCGCCACGGTTATCGAGGCTGCCCGCCTGCACATCCATCTTGGCTTTGGCGCTAAGCAAGCCGGTGCTCTGGTTGTCCAGCAGGCCCGCAATACGCGTGGTAAGGCTGGCGTCACTGATCACTTTGCCGGTGTGGCTGTTGTCCAGGCTGGCGGCACTGATTGATACCGTCTGGCCGCTACCGAGCACGCCTTCTCGGTTGTTCAGCGCACCGCTTACATTGACCGTCAATCCGGTATCGCCGGTGAGTTTGCCACCGTGGTTATCCAGGCTGGCAGCATGCAACTCGGTGCTGTTGCCGCTGGAGACTTCACCTTCTGTGTTAGTCAACGCCCCATCCAACCGCACGGTCAAACCCTGCTCACTGAGCAGTTTGCCGCCGGTGTTGTCCAGGCTCTTCGCCGCGAAGGTGAAACCCTGTGTACTGGAGACTTCACCACCCTGGTTGCCGACGTCGGCGAGGTTGTTCAAAACCAGCGTCGCCCCTTTGATCAAACCTTTCTGGTTGTTCAGCTGGCCCTTGTTTACGTCCAGCGTCAGCGATGTGGTACCGGTCAGGTGTCCGGCGTTGTTGTTCAAGCTGGCGACGTTGGCGGTCAGGGCCTGAGTACTGGTAATGCGCCCTGCAGCACTGTTATCCACGGCCTTGGCGGTGAGGTTCAATGTATCCAGGCTGGTGAGTTTGCCGCCCTGGTTATTGATGGCGCCGCTGGCAGTGATGCGTAGGCCCTGATTGGCGGTCACTAAGCCTGCGACGTTGTCCAGCGTGGCGATATTCAGCGTAGCGGCGCCCAGGCTGGACACCTTGCCACTGCGGTTGCTCAATTGGCCGACAGTGGCGGTCAGCGGCCCGTTACTGTTGAGCAGCCCACCTTGGGCGTTGAGCAATTGGCTGGCGTTCAGCTCAAGACTGCCTGTGCTCAACACTCGGCCATTGTTCTGGTTGTCCAGGGTGCCGGCGCTGACATTGGCGGCCTGTTTGGCGCTCAAGGTTCCGCCCTGATTGTTCAGGGTTTGTGTGGCGGTGACGGTCAGGTTACGGCTGGCGACCACGCTGCCGCCGTTGTTGTTGTTGACGACTTGTGCGCTCAGGCTCAGATCGCCGATGGCGTTGCGAATGAGGTCTGGATTGATCCCGGACTCGATAATCCCGCGGTTGGTCAGTTGGCCGCCGCTGGACAGCGTGATGCGGTCGCGGGCACTGAGTTTGTTCTGATTATTCAAGTCACCGAGGCTTTGCACATCCAGTGTCGTGCCAGCATGTACATGCCCTTGCGTCTGCACACTGGCGGCCTTGATGTTGATAGCGCCGCTATTGGCTCTGGCCTCTGCCATCCTCAAATGCCCACTGGCATCGAGCTGAATATCCCCCCCACTGGCCATCAGCGCCCCGTCGAGCTTCACCCCAACCCCGGCCTCGGTCCCGACCAGTTTGATCGCCCCCGCGTACATCCCACCCAACGCCGTCGAGTCAATCGCCAGCTCCGGCTTGGCACTGCCGTCATCGGCCCGTGCAGTGGCACTCAAGGTTTGCGCATTAACATCATTGCGCCCAGCAACCACACTCAACTTGCGCGCATTGATCTGCGCATTGATCTTGGCCGAGCGGGTGATGATTTCGAAGTGGTCAACGTTGCCTGCATCCAGGCCCTGGCCGTCAACGGTCACCGCACCGCCATCGACCTGGTAGCGGTCCAGCCGGCCGTTATCGAGGATGGGTTTGCCGGTGGTCAGGGTGACATTGGGGGTGTTGATGAAGCCGCAGCCGTTGCAACTGATGCCGTAGGGGTTGGCAACGATGACCTTGGCCGACTGGCCCGCCACTTCGGTGTAGCCGCGCAACTGGCTGGGGCTGCCGCCGTTGACTTCGTTGAGGATGATATTGGCGGCGCGGCCTTGCAGGTTCGGGTTGCCAAGAATGAGGCCGCCCAGTTGCGTGGATTGAGTGCGTTCGGTGGCGTTGTTGAGGATCACCCCGTTGGCGCCAACGTTGTACTCCTTGAACTGGTTGTGGGACAAACCACTGCCATTGGGCGCCGCGATATTGACGATCGGCACGCCATTGCCGGCCGGCCCGACGGTTGTGCCAGGTGCGCTGACCACGATGCCGTCGGCATTGGCCAACAGGGGCTGCCAGAACAGAGCGTTCGCCAAAATCAGCACCAGGCCACGCTTGGGCAAACCCAAAAAATGCTCACGTGGTTGCACACGGGCAGAGGGTTGGCGGGCCATGAAGGCGAGGTGGCGAACGTCCATATTAAATTCTCGATGCAACTAGGCGTTGAATTACAGGAAAAAATCCATGCGGAAATAGATCGGCGTTTCGCGCTCAAGCAACGCGGCCGGTCGTTCCAGCGAGTGGGCAAAGGTCACGCTGGTGCTGACGTGTTGGCCGCGGGCGAACAACTCAAGCGAGTTGCTCGAGACTCGGCCGTGCTCTTCGCGGTTGTAGCGTCCATTACGGATCACGCCTTGGTCATAGCCGACGCTGGCGCCGTATTCACCGAACACCGGGCGCAGCCAACCGAGGGTCACCGGGCGACTCCAGCGCAGGTCATTGCGCCAGTAGCCGCCGCTGTCGCCATAGAGTTGCTGGTCCTTGAAACCGCGCACCGACGAGGAGCCCCCGAGGCTCAAACGCTGAGGGCTGAACAGCACATCTTCACTGCGCTGCCCGGTGGCCAGGCTGGTGAAACTGAACGACTCACCCCACAGCTTGAACGGCTGCAGGTAGCTGACGGTGGCGGTGTATTTGCGGTAGTCCGGGGTGGGGGTGAGATTGCCTTGCCGGTCGCGCTGTTGATCGTTGCTCTGGGCATCGAAGGCACCGATGCCGTTTTGCATACCGATATCGAAGTTGACGAACGCACTGCCGATACGTCGGCCGTGGTTAATGCCCAGTTGCAGTTCACTGAGGCGATTACTGCTCTGTCTGATACGGCTGCTTTCGATGTAGTTATTGGTGCGCAGGTGGGACAGGCCGACGTTGACCGACGTCTTGCTCACGGCATCGCGGTGGATCACCCGTTCAGCGCGCAGTTGGTGGTTTTGGCTGTCGCCGGTTTGCTTGAAATTGAAACCGTCGCCTTGGGCAATCGAGCGATAGTCGCTCTCGTTGTAGCTGTAGCTGAAGTTCCACCAGCCCCAGGGCACGTTGTAGTAAAGCATCGCGTTCTTGGCGGTTTTCTGGTGGTCGCTGATGGCGTCATGGCCGCCGCGCAAAATCAGCTGATCGGCCAGGCCCAGCGGGCTGTCCCATTCAAAGCCGGTGCCCCACTGCTGTTCGCCGGTGCTTTTCTGGCCATCGTTGTTACGCGACAGGCTGGCACGCCATGGCTTTTGCGGGTTGTTTTTGACCAATACCGAGCTGCCGCCCACGGCATCGCCCGGGGTCAGTTCCATTTGGGCTTGGTTGGACGGCAAACGGTTGAGTTGATCGACAGCCTGCTCGATTTCTCGCAGGTTCAATATCTCGCCGCTTTTGCCGGGAAAGGCCATGGCCAGTTCGCGATCCGACAGCTTGCTGCTGTCGGCGCCCTTCAAGCCTTCAAGCTTGCCCTCCACCACCAGGACTTGCAGATGCCCTTTGGACATATCTTGCTGCGGCAAGTAGGCGCGGCTGGTCACCAGGCCTTTGTCGATGTAGTAGTTGGTGATGTCTTTGAGCAGGGCGTTGAGTTGTGCGACGCCCAGGCATTGACCAGTGTAAGGCTTGAGCAGACGCTCGCGCTCAGCGGCAGGCAGGTGGCCGGCACCCTGGAGGTCAATGGTTTGGATCGGGAAGCAACGGCTGTCCACCGGGGCTGCCGGCGCTTCGGGCCTGGCCTCTTTGCCGGGCAGTTCCTTGAGCTGCTCAAGGCGGCGCTGTTGATCTTCCAACAGGCGGTTTTGCCGCTCGCGGATCAGGTCCTGATCACCCGGCAGGGTTGCCGCCATCACGCAGTGGGAAGCGAGGCAGGCAAGCAGGGCAATGCTCAGTGAATACCGAGTCCGTGGCAGTGAGGCAGACATGTTCGATCCAACGCGTGACGAAGGATGGCAAACTAACATCGCGGGAATGGCGCGCCAATAAACTGACTAAACTTTAGGAAATTTCCTACAAACAACTAACGTTATGATTTTTAACGTAAATATTAAAAACAAATAAATATCGACTGAAATCTTGAAGAATTTTCCGACAAGCGGTATCAGACTTGATACGCATTGAACACGCACACAAACGATCGGACTATTCGGCCAACGCCGGTCCGCGCATGAATATTTGATTGATTTAAGGCATGTCTGGACGACAACGGGAATCTGAGCAGACGCTGACCCAAGGTCGACTCGGCCAGGCCAAATGACAGGCAAAAAAAAACCCGGAAATCCTCACTTACGTGGGCCTTCCGGATTTTCTAAACCGCCAAAAATGGTGGGTCGTGTGGGATTCGAACCTACGACCAATTGGTTAAAAGCCAACTGCTCTACCAACTGAGCTAACGACCCGCTGTGTGGTGGCGCGTATAATACTGATTTCTAAGGATTATTCAACACCTTATTTTAAATAAATCAGAAAAAACGCATTTCAACTGTAATTCGGTGGGCAGAACGCTTCTCGCAGCCGCCGGATCAGCGCCCTGGCTCGTCGTTCCACAGGTACTTGTGCAGCTGCAATTGCAGGCGCACCGGCAGGTTGTCCGCCACTACCCAGTCGGCCAGCTCCCGGGCGTTCAGGTCGTGATGGCTGGGCGAGAACAGTACCTCGCCCGCACGGCGCTCCAGGCCATACTGGATCAGCTTGGAGGTGGCCCAGTCATAATCGTCGCGTGAACAGATGACGAACTTGACCTGATCGTTGGCCGTCAGCAAGTCCATGTTCTCGTAGCGGTTGCGGTGCGCTTCCTTGGAGTCCGGGGTCTTGAGGTCAACCACTCGACTGACACGCGGGTCGACCGCAGAGATGTCCAGGGCGCCACTGGTTTCCAGTGAGACCTCGTAGCCGGCATCACACAGGCGCTCGAGCAGTGGGATGGCATTGGGTTGCGCCAATGGCTCGCCGCCCGTCACACAGACGTAGCGTGGCCGGTAGCCGGCAACCTGTTCCAGGATGTCGTCGAGGGTGCGCACGGTGCCGCCACTGAAGGCGTAGGCGCTGTCACAGTATTGGCAGCGCAATGGGCAGCCGGTCAACCGTACAAAGACAGTGGGCAGGCCAGCAGTGCGCGTTTCACCCTGCAACGAGTAAAAGACTTCGGTAATACGTAATGTGTCTTGCATAGTCGCCACGGGCGTAACAGCTAAACAGGCTGTCCGCCTCCGTCAGGCACTTCAAGGGATTGCGCCAACGCGTCAACCCCAGGAAGCGTGTTTCATAAAAGGGCGTGGATTCTAACGAAAAAACCCGCGACAAGCGCGGGTTTCTTCTAAACGGGCTGCATGGCTTACAAGCGTTGCAGGTCCCGCTGGGCCAACTGCGCCGCGGAGGTACCCGGATACTGGGCAACCACCTGCTGCAGAATGCCTTTGACCTTGTCGGTATGACCCAGGCGGCGTTCTACGTCAGCGAGTTTGTACAGCGAATCCGGAACCTTGGCGTGCTTGGGGTACAGCTGGCTGACCTTGGCAAAAGCCTGGCCAGCCCCCTGCAAATCACCCTTTGCCAGGTTGACCTCACCCAACCAGTACTGGGCATTGCCCGCGTACTGGCTGTTGGGGTACTTGCGCAGGAAAGCGGTAAAGGCCTGGCTGGCCTTATCGAAATCCTTGGCCTTGATCAGGTCGAAGGCTGCATCGTAATACAGTTTTTCCTTCGCCGGATCACCCGGTTCACTGCTGGCGGCAGGGGCAGCCGCGGCGGCCCCAGCTGCTGCGCCACCGGCAGCAGCGCTTGGCGCGCCACCGGTAGAGGAATTATCAGGAGTAGCGGCAGGTGCAACACCGGCTCCAATACGACGATCAAGATCCTGGTAACGCTCCAGGCCTTCTTGCTTGAGCTGGTTCACCTGGTTCTGCAGCACTTCAATGGCGCCTTGTTGCTGGGCCAATTGATCCTGCATGCGTTGCAGCTGGTTGAACAGCTCGCCCTGTGCCGAGGGAGCGGACGTAGCCGCTCCCCCCGCATAGGCGCCGTTCGTGCCATAACCTGCTGGCGGATAACTGCTCCCGCTATTGTTATAGCCTGAGTTGCTATCCGTTACAGGAACCGCAGCCCACACCGCAAGCGGTGCGAGGCTGAGAGCCAATACAGTCAGAGCACGACGGCACGTTCGCATGACGAATTACTTACGCAGTTCGACGCGACGGTTCTGAGCCCACGACTGTTCGTCGTTGCCAGTTGCAACTGGACGCTCTTTACCGTAGGAAACCAGTTCCAGTTGGCCTGGAGCAACACCTTGCAGTACCAGGTAGCGCTGAACGGCTTTCGCACGACGCTCGCCCAGTGCCATGTTGTACTCACGAGTACCACGGGCGTCAGTGTTACCTTCCAGAACAACGCGAGCGCCGTTAGCTTTCAGGTCCTTGGCGTGAACGTCCAGAGCGCGCATGGCTTCTGGCTTCAGGTCCGAACTGTCGTATTCGAAGTAGAAAGTGGTGATAGCGCGCAGAGCAGCTTCTTCGCTCAGGGAGCCGTCGACCGCACCAGTGTTGGCGCCGTAACCAGCGTTTGGATCAACAGCTGCGCCTTCACCGGCATTGTCGCCGCCTTTAGAGGAGCAACCAACGGCTACGGACAGAGCCAGAGCCAGAGCAGCAAACTTACCAAACTTCAGCATTTCCATCGTGAAACTCCTAATGAACCCCAGTGTGTTAAGTACTTCTTTTTGTAGCGCCGCGTCAGTTCAGGTAAGGGGACCAGGATGGTTCTCTGACTTCGCCTTGTGCGGTAGGAAGTGGGAGCCTTACGCGTCCATTGATGGACACGAGCATCAAGACTCCCCGGCCCTGCTGGCGGGTGGCGTAGATTACCATGGTGCCGTTGGGCGCAACAGTGGCTGACTCATCAAGGTTGGTATCTGTAAGGATTTTTACGGTTCCGCGCTGCAAATCCTGGGCCGCAACCCGGAAATTAGTGAAACCATCCTGACGGTGAATCATCACCAACGTCTTTTCATCGGCCGAAAGCTTGGGGTTGGCGTTGTAGTTACCAATAAAGGTCACACGTTCCGCACCGCCGCCGTTGACATTTGCCTTGTAGACCTGAGGCTTGCCGCCACGGTCGGAGGTGAAGTAGATGGTCGAACCATCCTTACCCCAGAACGGTTCGGTGTTGATGCCCGGGCCGCTGGTCACACGCGAGAGTTGACGCGAGGCCATGTTCATCACGTAGATGTCCGGGTTACCGTCCTTGGACAGCACGAAAGCCAGGCGCGAACCGTCCGGCGACCAGGCTGGCGCACCGTTGAGGCCTTCGAAGTTGGTGATCTGCTCACGACGACCCGTATCAATGTGCTGCACAAAGATGCGCGGGCGACGCTGTTCGAACGATACGTAGGCGATACGCTTGCCGTCCGGCGCGAAGCGCGGCGACAGGATTGGCTCACGGGACTGCAGCAAGGTCACTGCACGTGCACCGTCGTAGTCCGAACGCTGCAGGGTGTAGCGGGTATTGTCTACAGAGAAACGCTCAGCCGTCACATACAGCAGGCGCGTCGAGAACGCCCCTTTGATACCGGTGAGTTTTTCAAACGACTGGTCCGAGATGTAATGAGCCATGTCGCGCAGTTGCTCGGCGGTACCCGATACGCTGCCGGTCAATACCTGCTGCTCGGTGGCCACGTTGAACAATGTGTACTGGATCTGAAGGCGACCGCCGGCTGGCGTGATGCTGCCGACCATCAGGTACTGGGCACCGACCGCCTTCCAGTCACGGAAGATGACTTCGCTGGCCTGGGTTGGCTGGCTGATCATGTTGCCTTTTGGAATCGGCGCGTAGTAACCGGAGTTACGCAGGTCGTCGCTGACGATCTGGGCCATGTCGTCCGGCAGCACGCTGCCGCCCTGCCAACCGAACGGCACGACTGCAATCGGGGTGGCCCGATCACTGCCGCTGGTTACCAGGATGTTCTTTTCATCCGCCGCCGCTATCCCTGCCATACAGCAAATAACGACAAGCATTCCTCGAAGAAGGTTTCTCACAAGGCTAGATCCTCAGGTGTGAATGTCATCTTGAATGAACGATAGGGAGCGAAGTCACTTGGTTTCATTCCCTGCATCTCGGTCAACCGGCCAATATTCTTGACCGCGGCAACCGCCGAACTGTCGAACGAACCGTCACCACTGGACTTGGCCACGCTGACCGAAGTCACCGTACCGTCCGGCAACATGCCGATCTGCAGCACTACTGTCATGCCTTTACGTGCCGAAGGTGGACGTGTCCAGCCTTCCGCTGCCCGCGCCCGAATCAGGTCGTCGAAACTGCCCGCGACTTCATCGCCACGCTCATCGGCCAAGGCTTGCTGACGCTGCGGCGTGTCGGAAAGCAAATCTGCCAGGGCCTGGGCCTTTTTCTCTTCGGCGGATTTGCGTGCTGCTTCCTGGGCCTTCTTCTTGGAGGCGTCGGCGGCAGCTTTCTTCTTCGCTTCGTCGGCGACTTTCTTCTTCGCCTCGTCTGCTTCAGCTTTTTTCTTGGCGTCTTCGGCGGCTTTCTTCTTCGCGTCTTCGACTATCTTTTTCTTGGCTTCTTCAGCGGCCTTTTTCTTGGCCTCTTCTTCGGCAGCCTTCTTGGCTTCTTCTTCCGATTTCTTCTTGGCTATATCAGCCAATTGTTTCTCTTCGGCCTTTTTCGCTTCGGCAGCTTTCTCGGCTTTCTTGGCTTCATCAGCCTTTTTCGCCTCGTCGGCCTTCTTGGCTTCGTCAGCCTTTTTCGATTCCTCGGCCTTTTGAGCCGCCTCTTCTTTCTTTTGTTCCGCAGCAGCCTTCACCGCTTCCTGCTCGACCTTCTTCTGTTCCATCTGCTCGACTTCAGTCTGGCGCGCGGCCGACTTCTGGGCCTCACCCGCAATCTTCTGATTGGTCTGGGTGGTAGCCTGGCTTTTCGATTTCAGCTGATACAGGGTCGCCTGCACGATCGGTTTGGCTGGCGGCAGGTCCGGGGTCATGGCAAAGCTGACAAACAGCATGCCGAACACCAGGACGTGCAGGGCAATTGCCCACACGCCAGGCCAGAAGTAGCTTTCCGAGGCGGACGGCTCTCGCTGTTGCTGCATCAGGGCGCCTCGGTAATCAAGCCAACGTTACCGACGCCGGCCTTCTGCAGCCCGCCCATAGCGCCCATGACGGAGCCGTAGTCGACCGATTTGTCACCCCGGATAAACACCTGGGTGTGCTTGCCGCCTTCGTTGCCGGAACGAATGATCTTGGTCACCGCATCGGTCATGGCCGGCAAGGTCAGGGCCTTGTCCTGCTGCTTTTGCGTGTCGACTTCGCTGCCAAGGTTCCAGTAATAGGTCTTGTCAGCCTTGATCGAAATGGTCAGGACCTGCGTGTTGTTGTCCTGCGGCAAGGCTTCACTGGAAACCTTGGGCAGATCAACCTTCACGCCCTGGTTGAGCATCGGCGCGGTCACCATGAAGATCACCAGCAGCACCAGCATCACGTCGATGTAGGGCACTACGTTCATCTCGGCGACCGGCTTGCGCTTTTTGCGAGCTCGAGCGATTAAAGCCATTGGGAATTACCTGCTTATTCTTCGCTGGTGTGCACTTTACGGTGCAGGATCGCCTGGAATTCATCGGCGAAGGTGTAGTAACGGCCGATCAAGGTTTCGCTGGTTGCGGCAAAACGGTTGTAGGCGATTACTGCGGGGATAGCGGCGAACAGGCCGATCGCGGTGGCGATCAGGGCTTCGGCAATACCCGGGGCCACGGTGGCCAGTGTGGCTTGCTGCGCTTGGGCCAGGCCGCGGAAGGAGTTCATGATGCCCCATACGGTACCGAACAGGCCGATATACGGGCTGACGGAACCCACGGTGGCGAGGAACGGCAGGCCCTGCTCAAGCTTCTCTTCTTCGCGGGAGATGGCCACGCGCATGGCACGGGCCACGCCTTCCATCACCGCTTCCGGGTCGACGCCAGGCTGCTGGCGCAGACGGGAGAATTCCTTGAAGCCGGCACGGAAGATCTGCTCGACGCCTGAGTCCGGGTCCGGGTTGCTGCCGGCCTGGCGGTACAGCTTGGACAGGTCGATACCCGACCAGAAGCGCTCTTCAAAGCTCTCCAGGGCACGTCGACCGGCGCGCAACATGTTGCTGCGCTGAAAAATCATGACCCAAGAGGTAACCGATGCGGCTACCAGGGTCAGCATGACCAGTTGAACCACAACACTGGCATTGCTGACCAGGCTCCACATGGAGGAATGGTCGACGACGGTAGGTTCCACGCTAAATCTCCTGCTTTGATTGTTGACCCGCGCCGCTCACGGCGGCAAAGGCCGCGCGTAGAGTTTCGGGAATGGCCCGAGGTTTCAAGCTGTTGGTGCGCACACACGCCACCAGGAACTGCCCCTCACAGAGCAGCGTTGCATCCGTGGCCCGCCTGACCTGCTGTTTGAAACGCAGGCTGGCACGGTTCAATTCAATGACTTCGGCACTGACCAGCAATTCATCGTCCAGTCGCGCCGGTGCGTGGTAACGCGCCTCGCTGGAATGCACGACAAATAACAGGTCCTCGCCTACCAGCTCGGACTGGGCAAAACCCAACGCCCGCAGCCGCTCGGTTCGAGCCCGTTCCATGAATTTCAGGTAATTGACGTAATAAACGATGCCGCCGGCATCGGTGTCCTCGTAATAAACGCGACAGCGATGTGCGAACGACTGATCCCCGTTTTGCGCGCGCATACTCTAGTGCTTACTCCTCGGGTTGCCAATTGGCTGGGCAACTGTTTTTTTCATTCCTGAACGCTTTCAGATGACGACGCCAGACACTGGGACAGCACAAAGCTCGGATAAATCTCCCCACATGACAAATACCCTGTAGGAGCGAGCTTGCTCGCGAAGAACCTGAGCGTGCCGCGGACAACCAGACATAGCGCGTTATCGTTGACGTTTTTTCGCGAGCAAGCTCGCTCCTACAATTTTTTAATCGTCTACTGCATCGAGGAATTCGTCTACCACAGGCATCTCTCCCAATCGTGACGGAATGTTTAGCCCAAAGTGCAGGTAAGCATGACGCGTCACCACCCTGCCCCGCGGGGTTCGCATGATGTAGCCCTGCTGAATCAGGTACGGCTCCAGCACATCCTCAATGGTATGGCGCTCTTCACTGATGGCTGCGGCCAGGCTGTCCACGCCGACCGGGCCACCGTCGAATTTCTCGATCATGGTCAAAAGTAGACGTCGATCCTGATGATCAAAGCCATGCTCGTCCACATCCAGCAGGTTCAAGGCCAGGTCCGCGACCGCCTTGGTGATGTGGCCCTTGGCACGCACCTCGGCAAAGTCGCGCACGCGGCGCAGCAGGCGGTTGGCGATTCGCGGCGTGCCACGAGCACGTCGAGCGATCTCAAAGGCGCCTTCCGGGTCCAGGGGCAAGCCAAGGATACTCGCCGACCGGCTGACAATGGTCGCCAGATCGGCGGTGCTATAGAACTCTAGACGTTGAACAATGCCGAAACGGTCCCGCAGCGGGTTGGTCAACATGCCCGCGCGGGTGGTGGCGCCCACCAGTGTAAACGGCGGCAGGTCGAGCTTGATCGAACGGGCCGCAGGGCCTTCGCCGATCATGATGTCGAGCTGGAAATCTTCCATGGCCGGGTACAGCACTTCTTCAACAATCGGCGACAAGCGATGGATTTCGTCGATAAACAGCACGTCATGGGGTTCAAGATTGGTCAGCAGCGCCGCCAGGTCTCCAGGACGCTCCAGCACCGGACCGGAGGTGGACTTGATCGACACGCCCATTTCCTGGGCGATGATATTGGCCAGGGTGGTCTTGCCCAACCCCGGCGGGCCGAAGATCAGGGTGTGGTCCAGGGATTCACTGCGCCCGCGCGCGGCCTGGATAAACAGCTCCATCTGCTCGCGCACGGTGGGCTGGCCGATGTATTCGGCCAGGCTCAACGGGCGGATGGCCCGGTCCTGGACTTCTTCACGGTCACGCGGGCCGGTGGCCGCGATCAGACGATCGGCTTCAATCACTTAAATCATTCCCTTCAGGGCACGGCGAATCATGTCTTCAGCGCTCAGGTTCTTGTCCTTGATGGCCGATACGGCCTTGCTGGCTTCCTGGGGTTTGTAGCCCAGGGAGATCAGCGCATTGACGGCATCGCTCTCCGCGCTGGCGACCTGGGCGGCCGGCATATCCGGCTGGTTCGGTACCAGGGCGAACATGCTCGGCACCACCTCCCAGGCTTTGAAGCGGTCCTTGAGCTCGACCAACAAGCGTTCGGCGGTCTTCTTGCCCACCCCCGGCACCTTGGTCAGGGCCGAGGTGTCCTGGGCCGATACAGCACGCACCAACTCATCCACTTCCAGGCTCGACATCAAGGCCAGGGCCAATTTGGGCCCCACGCCATTAAGACGAATCAGCTCGCGGAAGAAATCGCGGTCGCGCTTGCCGATGAAACCATAGAGTAGTTGCGCGTCTTCGCGCACCACTAAATGCGTGTGCAAGGTTATCGGCTCGCCGACCGACGGCAGGCGATACAGGGTGGTCATGGGCACTTCAAGCTCATAACCCAACCCATTCACATCCAGAATCAGGTGCGGCGGCTGTTTCTCAGCCAGGGTGCCGCGCAAGCGTCCAATCACGGTTCAGATCCTTAAAGCTTTGGGGGGTCAGATCGGGGCCTGACCGCAAAAATAACGATTGCACTGATGCTATCAGAGACGCAGGCGCCCGCCACGACTACGTGCTGCGCCCAAGCCGTGAGGCAACAGGCTGGAGCGGGTATGGGCATGGCAAATGGCGATGGCCAGGGCGTCGGAGGCGTCGATCTGTGGTTTTGACGTGAGCTTGAGCATGTGCATCACCATCATCTGCACCTGCTCCTTGTTGGCACCACCGGTACCGACCACAGCCTGCTTGACCTGGGTCGCGGTGTATTCAGCGATCTCCATACCCTCCTCGGCACCCGCCACGATGGCAGCGCCACGGGCCTGGCCGAGCTTCAACGCCGAGTCGGCGTTCTTGGCCATGAAGACTTTTTCGATGCCCATGGTGACCGGGCCGTAGGTCTGGATGACTTCACGTACGCCGCGATAGACGATTTGCAGCCGCTCGGCCAATTCCCCTGCGCCAGTGCGGATGCAGCCCGAGGCGACGTACACACAGCCGCGCGGGGTGTGTTGCACCACGCCAAAACCGGTGATGCGCGAACCGGGGTCGATACCTAGGATTAAAGTCATAACGCCTGCGGGTTGGATTTACAACGGTATGTGCCAGGCACACATTTGTGTAACAGCATAGAACCCCTGTGGGAGCTGGCTTGCCTGCGATACGGGCACCTCGGTACTTCTGTCAAATCGAGGTGATGCTATCGCAGGCAAGCCAGCTCCCACAGTGGATATTCATCGTTCTTAAGCGAGTTGTTCGGCCACAGACTCAGGGATGTCGGCATTCGAATACACATTCTGCACATCATCCAGGTCTTCAAGCATGTCCAGCAGCTTCAGCACCTTTTGCGCACCGTCCAGGTCCAGTTCGGCACTGGTGGTCGGCAGCATCACGATCTCCGCGTCGGTGCCGTTGAAACCAGCGGCTTCCAGGGCATTACGCACGGCGTAGAAGCTGGCGAACGAGGTGAGCACATCGATGGAGCCGTCTTCGTTGGTGACCACGTCATCGGCATCCGCTTCCATCGCGGCTTCCATCAGCGCGTCTTCATCGGTGCCCGGTGCGAAGGTGATCTGCCCCTTGCGCTCGAACAGGTAGGCCACCGAACCATCCGTGCCGAGGTTACCACCGCACTTGCTGAACGCATGACGTACGGCCGCCGCTGTACGGTTGCGGTTGTCGGTCATGCATTCGACCATCACCGCCACGCCGCCCGGGCCATAACCTTCGTAGGTCAGCTCGACCATGTCGTCGGTATCGGCCGCACCGGCACCACGGGCCACGGCGCGGTCAATGATGTCGCGGCTCATGTTCGCGCCCAGGGCCTTGTCCAGCGCCAGGCGCAGACGCGGGTTGGAACCCGGATCACCGCCACCCTGGCGGGCCGCGACGGTCAGCTCGCGGATCCACTTGGTGAAGATCTTGCCTTTCTTGGCATCCTGACGCTCTTTGCGGTGCTTGATGTTCGCCCACTTGGAATGGCCAGCCATAACACAACTCCGAATTCTCTAGAAACCTTATCAATCCCGCCCCAGGCGAGATTTCCCTCTTTTAAACGCAAAGGCGCATCCGAAGATGCGCCTTTTTGACTGCCTGCTACCTTATCGCGCTTTCACGCAGCAGCCTTACTCAGCCTTCGGCGTCTCGCGCAGGCGAATGTGCAGTTCGCGCAGTGCCTTGGCATCCACCACACCCGGCGCCTGGGTCATGACGTCCGCAGCGCTCTGGGTTTTCGGGAAGGCGATCACTTCACGGATCGACTGGGCGCCGGTCATCAGCATCACCAGACGGTCCAGGCCGAACGCCAGGCCACCGTGCGGCGGCGCACCGTATTTCAGGGCGTCGAGCAGGAAGCCGAACTTCTCTTCCTGTTCCGCTTCGTTGATGCCCAGCAGGCGGAAGACCGCTTGTTGCATCTCTTTGCGGTGGATACGGATCGAACCGCCACCCAGTTCAGTACCGTTCAACACCATGTCGTAGGCACGGGACAGCGCGCCTGCAGGGTTGGCCTCCAACTCTTGTGGGGAGCACTTCGGCGCGGTGAACGGGTGGTGCAAGGCGCTGAAGCTGCCGTCGTCGTTCTCTTCGAACATCGGGAAGTCCACAACCCACATCGGTGCCCATTCGCAGGTCAGCAGGTTCAGGTCGTGACCGAGCTTGATACGCAGCGCGCCCAGGGCCTCGCTGACGATCTTGGCCTTGTCGGCGCCGAAGAACACGATGTCGCCGTCAACCGCACCGACGCGATCAAGGATCACGTTCAGGTTGGCCTCAGGGATGTTTTTCACGATCGGCGATTGCAGGCCATCGACGCCGTTGGCGCGTTCGTTGACCTTGATGTACGCCAGGCCCTTGGCGCCGTAGATGCCGACGAACTTGGTGTAGTCGTCGATCTGCTTGCGCGGCATGCTCGCGCCGCCAGGCACGCGCAGGGCGGCGATACGGCATTTCGGGTCGTTGGCCGGGCCGCTGAACACCTTGAAGTCGACGTCCTTGAGCTGGTCGGCCACGTCCACCAGTTCCAGCGGGTTACGCAGGTCTGGCTTGTCGGAACCGTAGCGGCGCATGGCTTCTTCGAAGGTCATGTGCGGGAATTCGCCGAACTCCAGGCCCAGCACTTCCTTGAACAGGTTGCGGATCATCTGCTCGGTCAGGCCCATGATCTCTGTTTCATCGAGGAAACTGGTCTCGATGTCGATCTGGGTAAATTCAGGCTGGCGGTCAGCGCGCAGGTCTTCGTCACGGAAGCACTTGGCGATCTGGTAGTAACGGTCGAAGCCGGCCACCATCAGCAGTTGCTTGAACAGCTGCGGCGATTGCGGCAAGGCGAAGAAGCTGCCGGCGTGGGTACGGCTAGGCACCAGGTAGTCGCGCGCGCCTTCCGGGGTGGCCCGGGTGAGGATCGGCGTTTCGACGTCGAGGAAGCCGTTTTCGTCGAGGAAGCGGCGAATGCTGGTGGTCATGCGCGAGCGCAGGCGCAGCTTCTCGGCCATTTCCGGACGACGCAGGTCCAGGAAGCGGTAGCGCAGGCGGGTTTCTTCGCCCACGTCGGAGTATTCGTTGAGTGGGAACGGCGGGGTTTCCGATTCGTTCAGCACTTCCAGCTCATAGCCCAGCACTTCGATGCCGCCGGACGCCATGTTCTTGTTCACGGCACCGGCCGGACGCAGGCGTACCTTGCCGGTGATCTTCACCACATATTCGCTGCGCACGCGGTCGGCGGCGGCGAAACTCTCGGCGCGGTCCGGGTCGAACACCACCTGGGCCAGACCATCACGGTCACGGATGTCGAGGAAGATCACCCCGCCGTGGTCGCGGCGACGGTGAACCCATCCGCAAAGGGTGATTTCCTGACCTTCCAGGGTCTCGTTCAGTTGGCCGCAATAGTGGCTGCGCATCATGGTCGTGGTTTCACTTCTCGTAATTCGAAATTCGGTGGCAGGCCTGCCTCGTCACCGTACAGTTAAGCAGGGGACGGATAATGCAGGAGCCTGCGCGTAGAGTTCAACTCAGTCTGCTTTGTCGCCGCCCGCCAGGTTCTTCTTGGCGCCGGTCTTGAAATCAGTCTCGTACCAGCCGCTGCCGCTCAGGCGGAAGCCCGGCATGGACAACATCTTCTTCAACTCAGGTGCCTGGCAGGCAGGGCAATCGACCAGCGGCGCGGCGCTGATCTTCTGAATGGCTTCCAACTGATGACCACAGGAAGCGCATTGATAGTCGTACATGGGCATGGGGATGTCTCGGCGATCAGATCGTTACAGCGCCACGCCCTGCCCTGTGCATAAAGCCCGGCATGCGCAGCAAAGCGCGGGATTATATCTGGTAAATCAACACAGCGCAGCCGGCTTTGTGCCCAGGGCCCGGCCCGCCGGGATGACGGGCCGACCACCGGACTACTGCGCGAGCGTGTCCGCGGACGTGAGGGCGCTCCGCCCTTTGAGCACATGGACCACGCACACCACCCTCACCAGCCCACTGAAGTTCTTCACGCCTCCGTAACGCAAATGCACTTCCCGATCGACATAGGACAACAATGCACTGACCGAACAGGTATTGAGCCTAGCGATTTCCGTCAGGATGTTCCAATAGATCTGTTCAAGCCGCAGGCAGGTAGAAAACCCATTGAGCCTGACCGACCGGGACAGTGGCTTGGCCAGCCCCATATCAAAACCCTTGGCAAAAGGGTCGACCTTTATCTTGTGAAAACCACAGGTTTCCATCACTCCCTTACCCACTCCACGTGACATACACCTGACACTCCATTGCCAAACAGCAGCCAACAGGTTTCTCCCATTGGACGATGGGCCTATAAAACAGCAGCCAGCACAGAGCAGCCAGAAGACGGGGAGTTGTTAGTCGTAGGACAACGCCAGGAAGCGCAGGGAAACCAGCAGGCGGCGCCCAAAAGGCGCCGCCAGGGTTCGACAATTACTGGTTTTCGAGCAGGGAGCGCAGCATCCACGCGGTTTTCTCGTGAACCTGCATACGCTGGGTCAAGAGGTCCGCCGTCGGCTCATCACTGACTTTGTCGAGCAATGGGAAGATGCCCCGCGCGGTACGCGTGACCGCTTCCTGGCCGGCGACCAACTGCTTGATCATCTCTTCGGCGCTCGGCACACCCTCTTCTTCCTTGATGGAAGACAGGCGGGCGTAAATCGAATAGGCACCCGGCGCCGGGAAGCCCAGGGCACGGATACGCTCGGCAATGGAGTCCACTGCCAGCGCCAGCTCGTTGTACTGCTCTTCGAACATCAGGTGCAGCGTACGAAACATGGGGCCTGTAACGTTCCAATGGAAATTGTGGGTCTTCAGATACAGAACATAGGTATCGGAGAGCAGGCGGGAAAGTCCGTCGACGATGGATTTACGGTCTTCTTCACTGATACCAATATCGATTGCCATGTGTTTCCCCTTCAATTGACGAGCATTCATTGATCAGGTGCAGCTCCACTCTAGCAAGAGAGTGCGCCACGTGCAGCCCGACACACTCGGGTGGCATGCGGCAAATCGCCCCGCACCGCCTGCGGGATCTGATCTTGCAAGCCTGTTTACCTGTAGGAAGGATCTAGGCCGCCACTGAAAAAATCCCGCACCTGTCTAGGACAAGCGTTTGACGCAGAAATGCCGCGGCCGTGGCAATACCCCGAAATGCTTGATTTGAGTAGGCACAGCCTTTGCTGTTAAATAGACGCGGTGTGGCTGCCGTTTATTCCTGCGGCACGTCACATAGGCTGATACCCGCGCACGTGCTCAACGCCTCCCATTGTTCAGAAGCGAACCGTGCCAGTCAGCTCTTCCTTGTGATCCGTCTTAACGTGAGTTAACCAAAATGTTGAAAATCGTCCACCTGCTAACGGGCGTTGCAGCGTTGCTGCTGTCCTTTATTCCGAGCCTGCAGCCTGAAAGCCTGCCCTACCTGGAACAACACGACGCCCTGTACCTGGCCTTGTTCGGCCTTCTTAACCTGACGCTCGCACCGGTAATCCCTTACTGGAACAAAGGCACGCGTCATCAACTGCAAAACCTGGTCAGTGCGCTGCTGGTGCTGACTGTTGTCGTACAAACCCTTACCCTCCTGGCGCCCATGCCTGAAGTCGGGGGCCATCCGGCCATCCTGCTCAGCCTGGTGATTGCTGTGGTCGCCATCGTTCTTCACCTGGCCATCAGCTTCTACCGCTCGTCTCCAGCGGCCGCGTCGCAAAACTATGACATGACCAACCGGGATACCGGGACCGTCAAGTGGTTCAACACCTCCAAGGGCTTCGGCTTCATTTCCCGCGATTCGGGCGACGATATCTTCGTCCACTTCCGAGCCATTCGTGGCGAAGGCCATCGCGTCCTGGTCGAAGGCCAGCGCGTGGAGTTCTCGGTGATGAACCGTGACAAGGGCCTGCAAGCTGAAGACGTCATCGCTGCCCTGCCGCGTCGCTGATTCCACAGCCTTCGCAGCAAAAAAAAACCGCGATCCAGCCTTGGCTGGGTCGCGGTTTTTTTATTGCGTGCGCATTCAATAGTGGGGTGGCGGCGCTTCTTCTTCGGATGACTCGAACTGCCCGCCCATTTCTTCCTGGCGCTTGAGCAGTGCAGTCATCTGCAATTGCAGGCGTTCGACGGCCCGCTGCTGGGCAACCAGGATGTCATTGAGGGTTTCAATGGTGTCGTCCTGGAAGGCCAGGCGGCTCTCCAGGTCGGTGACGCGTTCTTGCAGGTCCATGGTTCAGTCCTGGGTAAAGATGAAGTCGGCAGGCAATAGCTCGCGCAATCGGCTGCGAATGGCGGCCACCTGCTCTTCGGTATAGGGCCGGGCCTGGTGCTTGCCCCACACCGGGGCTGGCCAGGCGGCATCATCGCGCTTGCGCACAATCACATGCACATGCAACTGGCTGACCACGTTACCCAGCGCGCCGATGTTCATCTTGTCGGCCGCCAGCCCCTCGTTAAGCATCTGCGCCAGGGCCGTCGTTTCTTGCCACAAGGTTTGTTGATCTGCGACATCCAGTTGAAACACTTCGCTGATACCTTCGATGCGCGGCACCAGAATGAACCAGGGGTAATTGGCGTCATTGGACAGCAGCAGGCGACAGAGCGGGAAGTCCCCAATGGCCAAGGTATCTTGTTGCAGGCGTTGATCTAAGGCGAACACGTGGGCACTCCGTTCGGCAGGTCAGTAACAGGTGCCCAGCATACCTTCGAATGCCCAAGGCTTCACGGGCAATGCTGGCGGCCTTGAGGCAACCGGGCAAAAAAATGCACCCTTTAGAGGCAGTGACCCAGGTGAGCAACGCTAGGCCGGGCCTTAACGGGATGCACCAAAATGACCCACCTGTGCCTCAAAGGGATCCGCCGATTACCCACTGATAAGGGTCAACCGGTAACGTTTTACCCAGGTACAGGATTCAGGTACCACCGAACCGGGGTAACACCCCGGCGTCAAGCCCAACCCAAATGGCGTACCCCCCCCGTGCTTATGCGGTTTTTACAGGTTCATCACACTTTTCACGAAAAAATGACATTCGGTCAGCGGTTTGAGCACGCTTGTTGCATTCACCCCCATATCGTCGGCAACGGCACCCGTTTGGACACAGGTGTTTCGCGATAAAAAACAGTGGCGTTTCAATGTGTATCAGGGAAGCGTTCAAACTTTGGAAGAAGTCTGAAAACAGCATTGAAGTTGTCAGCCTGGATACATTTCTGGCTGTGAATTTGCGACATGGATCTAGCGATTTACGACAGCCTCGTAAAGAAGCTGAAAGGATAGTTGAGTAAGTATCGTCAATAGGGTCTGCGTGAGATAACTTTGCGCCGACACAAAAAGAAAGAGCCGCCCAGATAAAAATACAGGTGGGACGGCAGTACTCTTCCTAAAACCAAAGGAGCAAATCACGATGCGCGTGATGAAGTGGAGCATGATCGCCCTGGCTGTTTCAGCAGGCACCTCGCAGTTCGCAATGGCGTCCGCCCAGGACGATTCCAAGGGCTTTGTTGAAGACAGCACGTTCAGCATCAATACTCGCGCGCTGTACTTCAGCCGTGACTTCCGTAATGAGCCAGGGGGCGGTTACAGCACCGTCAACGGCAAGCGTAAAAGCCGAGCTGAAGAAACCGGCCTGGGCTTCAATGCCCTGTACGAGTCGGGCTTCACCCAGGGCACCATTGGTGTCGGTGTTGACGTGATCGGCCTGATGGGCGTCAAGCTCGACAGCGGCAAGGGCCGCGCCGGCACCGGCCTGTTCCCAACCGGTTCCGACGGTCGTTCGCAAGATGACTATTCCAAAGGCGGCGGCGCGGTCAAGTTCCGCATCTCCAACACTGTGCTGAAAGTCGGTGACCAATACACCACAGCCCCAGTGTTTGCCTCCGACGACAGCCGCCTGCTGCCCGAGCTGCCACAAGGTATCTCGATCACCAGCAACGAAATCAAAGGCCTGAAGCTTGAAGGCGGTCACTTCACTTCCAGCGTCGCGCAGAACCAGACCTACCACGACAGCCTGGGCCTGACCAAAACCGACTTCGTCGGCGGTGTGTATGCCTTCACTCCAGAAGTCACCGGCAGCCTGTACTACGCGAAAACCGAAGATTACTTCCGCAAGTACTACAGCAACCTGAACTGGACCCACGCCCTGAGCGATGATCAGTCGTTCGCCCTGGACTTCAACATCTACGACACCAAGAGCGACGGCGCCGGCCTGCAACGCGCAGAGAAAGATGGCGTGACCAAGCTCGACAACCGCGCCTTCAGCTTGCAGGGCGCGTACACCATCGGTGCTCACACCTTCACCCTGGCAGCCCAGAAAGTCACCGGTGACGGCGACTACGGTTACGGCGTAGACGGCGGCGGCACTGTGTTCCTGGCCAACTCCATCGCCCGTTCCGACTTCAACGCCGAAGGTGAAAAGTCCTACCAGGCGCGTTATGACATCAACATGGCGACCTTCGGCATTCCGGGCCTGAGCTTCATGACCCGTTACGTCACCGGTAGCGGCGCCAACACCGGCACCACCTCGAACGGCAAAGAGTGGGAACGCGACATCGAAGCCAAGTACGTGATCCAGAGCGGCCCGGCAAAAAACCTGAGCCTGCGTCTGCGTCAAGCGACTTACCGTTCCGGTGATGGCGTGTACTACGGTTCGCCGTCGATCGACGAGCTGCGTCTGATCGCGAACTACCCGCTGAACATCTTGTAATTGCCGGTTTAATTACAACGATGGCTTGAGGCTTCGGCCTTAAACAAAAAGCCGCTCCTCTGTTTAAACAGGGAGCGGCTTTTTTATTGCAGTTTTATTTCATCCCGCAAAACAACTAGCAAGCTAAGTAACTAGTTTATCAAAGCTGACCTATCGGCCAACTTCGATAGCATCACGCCAAGTTATTTCGGCGCACTTTCCTGCATCACGCGAATAACCCGTTGCGGGAACGGAATATCAATCCCTGCCGCTTTCAAACGGTCACGCGCCAGTTCATTGAGCATGAACATCACGTCCCAATAATCCGGCGTGTTGGTCCAGCAACGCAGGGAGACGGTGATGGAACTGTCGCCCAAGGTCGACACCACCGCCACGGCGGCAGGGTCCTTCAGTACACGCGGGTCTTCAGCCAAAGCCAGCAGCACTTCTCGGGCCTTCTGCAGGTCCGCCTCATAGTCCACCCCCACGTCAAACACGACCTTGCGGGTCGGCTGGCGGTTGGTGTTGGTGATAAGGCCGTTGGACAGGCTGCCGTTGGGAATGATCACCGTCTTGTTGTCGCCGGTGCGCAACACCGTGTGGAAGATCTGGATGCTGTCGACGGTACCCGAGGTACCCTGGGCTTCGATCCAGTCACCGATACGGAACGGGCGGAACAACAGGATCAGCACGCCGCCGGCAAAGTTCGCCAGGCTGCCTTGCAAGGCCAGGCCGATTGCCAGGGTAGCGGCACCGATTGCCGCAACGAACGAGGTGGTGGCCACACCAATCATCGAGGCCACGTTGACCACCAGCATGACTTTGAGCGCGATGTTCGCAAGGCTGGTGATGAAGTGTTGCAGTGCCAAGTCAGCGTTGCGCATGGCCAGCAGACGGCCCACGCGGTGAGTCAAAACATTGATCAGCCACCAGCCAATGGCCAGGGTGACCAACGCCAGCAATACCCGGCTGCCGTATTCCATGATCATGGGGAGCCAAGACTGGGAGGTCTTGATCAGGTGATCCATTTCAGCGTTCAAATCCATCTACTTTCTCCTATTGTGCGGCGATAAGGCTGTATTGACTGCCTGACAACGCAATTGAGCCCCGAAGGGCTCAATTGTAGGCAATGATGCTTGGGGCGTGGGACGTCAAAAGTGCCCACAGGTTCCCCAAAGTGCCATCAGTCGCGGAAGTTATTGAACTGCAGCGGCATGTCAAACGTCTTGGCGCGCAGGGCCGCGATGGCCTCTTGCAGGTCGTCACGCTTCTTGCCGGTGACGCGAACCTGCTCGCCCTGGATGGCGGCCTGGACCTTGAGCTTGGCGTCCTTGATGTGCGCGACGATCTTCTTCGCCAGTTCCTTGTCGATGCCTTCCTTGAGCACGGCTTCCTGCTTCATCAGCTTGCCGGAAGCGTAGGCGTCCTTGACTTCAAGGCACTGCACGTCGATCTTGCGCTTGACCAGGGCCAGCTTGAGGATCTCGATCATCGCTTCCAGCTGGAAATCGGCTTCAGCGGTCAGGTTGACGGTCAGTTCCTTTTCCTTGAATTCGAAGCTGCCCTTGCCTTTCAAGTCATAGCGACGGTCCAGTTCCTTGACGGCGTTCTCGACGGCGTTGGTGACTTCGTGTTTGTCCAGTTCAGATACCACGTCGAACGAAGGCATGTGATTTCTCCAATATAAGGGGCGGGCTCAGTAGAGATGGAACGCGCCCGAGCTAAAATGCCGGGGCATTATAGCGGTTCTTTCGCGCCGTTCACCGCTGGCGACCTTATGGAGTACACACTGATGTCGACCCCCTGGCATATTCTTGGCGCCGGCAGCCTGGGCACCCTCTGGGCCACGCGGCTGGCGCGCGCAGGCGTGCCCGTCAGGCTGATCCTGCGTAACCAGGCGCGCCTGGCCAGCTATCGCGCAGGCAAAGGGCTGACCCTGGTGGAGCACGGCGTGGAACAGACTTATCCGGTCATCGGCGAAACGCCTGATAGCTCGGAGCCGATTCGGCGTCTGCTGGTCGCGTGCAAAGCCTACGACGCTCAAAGCGCCATCGCACAGTTGCAACATCGACTGGCGCCCGACGCGGAACTGATCCTGCTGCAAAACGGCCTTGGCAGCCAGGACACCGTGGCTGCGCAATGGCCGTCGGCGCGCTGCATCTTTGCCTCCAGCACCGAGGGCGCATTTCGCGATGGCGATTGGCGGGTAGTATTTGCCGGCCATGGCTACACCTGGCTGGGGGACGCGAGCCATCCCACTCCGCCGCTGTGGCTGGATGATTTGCAAGCGGCGGGCATTCCCCATGAATGGGCCACCGATATCCTGACGCGCCTATGGCGCAAGCTCGCGCTCAATTGCGCCATCAACCCACTGACCGTGTTGTACCACTGCCGCAACGGCGGTTTGAACGCCCACCACTGCGAGGTCGCCACGCTCTGCGCCGAACTGGCCGAACTGCTGGAGCGCTGTGGCCAGCCTGCGGCTGCACAGGACTTGCACAGCGAAGTCCAGCGGGTGATCCAGGCCACCGCCGCCAACTATTCCTCCATGTACCAGGACGTCGCCAACGCCCGACGCACCGAGATCAGTTACCTGCTGGGCTACGCTTGCCAGGCCGCGGCCCGCCATCAGTTGGCAGTGCCGCACCTGCAACAGGTACACACGCGGTTGGTGGCGCATTTGCTTGCACACGGATTGGCCAGCGACTGAGGCACGCGCTACCCTGCCTACCTGTCTATCACCTGGGAAAACCCTGATGCCACTGCGCCAGCGTCTTGAAAATCTACCAGTAGGACAAAAACTGCTGGCGGCCCTGCTGGTGCTTCTCACCACCGTATTGCTGGTGGCCAACCTGACGTTTATCAGCGCCGCCTACTGGATCTCCCAGGAAAGCATGGCCCCCCAGGCCTTGCAGGCTATAGGTAGACTGGTGTCCAACCCCTCGCTCGCCGCCGA
This sequence comes from Pseudomonas sp. AM4(2022), assembly GCF_036346515.1. NCBI lineage: Bacteria > Pseudomonadati > Pseudomonadota > Gammaproteobacteria > Pseudomonadales > Pseudomonadaceae > Pseudomonas > Pseudomonas sp. AM4(2022). Next base: position 28,085 of record NZ_JAOTNW010000012.1, on the reverse strand, counting down.
GGCGCTTGAGTCTCCGACCAAAGCCGAGGCACTGCTCAATGAGCTGACCAGCTATTCGCCCTTGCGCGCCGCCGCGCTGTACGACGGCGAAGGCAACCGCCTGGCGCAAATGCAGCACGGCGACCGCCTGCACCTGCCAGACCACTACCGGCATATCGAAGCGTGGCGCCTCACCGAATTTCGCAGCAACCAGATCATCACCCTGCCCCGCGGCAACCAGCCTTCGGGGCATTTGTTGCTGGTGGCCAGCAGTGAGCTACCGGTGGCGTTCTATACCGGCACGCTGACCGCGAGCCTGGGCATCCTGATTTTCAGTGTGTTGCTGTGGCTGGTCATCGCCCGGCAAATCAAACGCCTGATCACACGACCGATTCATGAACTTGAAGAACTGTCCCGCCAGGTGACCCGCGAGGAGAACTACGCTTTACGCGCCGGGCGTGGCAACCGTGATGAAATCGGTAGCCTGGCCGAAGCGTTCAACACCATGTTGTCGCGCATCGAAGCCCGCGAGCAGCAGCTCAAACGCGCACGCGACGACTCCCAGGCTGCGTATGACCAGGCTCAGGGCCTAGCCGAAGAAACCCGGCATACCAACCGCAAGCTGGAACTGGAAGTCCAGGTACGCAGCAAGATCGAGAAAAAGCTCACGGGCTTCCAGAACTACCTGAACAGCATCATCGACTCGATGCCCTCGGCGCTGATCGCCCTGGATGAACAACTCTACGTTACCCAGTGGAACCAGGAAGCTACTGCCCTATCCGGCACGCGCCTGGACGAAGCCCTGAACCAGCCGGTGTTCCTGGCCTTCCAGCCGCTCAAGCCGTACCTGCCACAGATCAAGGCGACTGTGGAGCAACATACGGTGGAGCGGATCGAGCGAGTCACCTGGATCAAGGACGACGAGCCCAAGCATTACGCGCTGACGTTCTACCCATTGATGGGCGGCGCCGGGCGCGGTGTGGTAATCCGAATCGACGACATCACCCAGCGCTTGTCCCTGGAAGAAATGATGGTGCAATCGGAAAAAATGCTCTCCGTGGGCGGCCTGGCGGCGGGTATGGCCCATGAGATCAACAACCCACTGGGCGCGATCCTGCATAACGTGCAGAACATTCGCCGGCGCCTGTCCCCGGAGCTGCCCAAAAACCTGGAGCTTGCCGAGCAGGTGGGCATCGAGCTGGAGACGGTCAACCGTTACCTGCAAGGCCGTGAAGTCCCGCAATTGCTCGACGGCATTCAGCAGGCCGGGGCGCGTGCCGCCAAAATCGTTACCCACATGCTCAGCTTCAGCCGCCGCAGCAATCGCCAGATGGCCCCCTGCGATTTGCCGGCGCTGATCGACCAGGCCGTGGAAATCGCCGGTAACGACTTTGACCTGACCATCGGTTTCGATTTCAAGGGCCAGGCGATCATCCGCCAGTTCGATCCGCAACTGGGCCCGGTACCCGGCACCGCCAACGAGCTGGAGCAAGTGCTGCTCAACCTGCTGAAAAACGCCGCCCAGGCCATTCACCTGCGTGAAGACGACAGCGAACCTGGGCGCATTATCCTGCGCACCCGCCTCAACCCGCCGTGGGCAGAAATCCAGGTGGAAGACAACGGCATCGGCATGAGCGAAAACGTGCGCAAACGCACGTTCGAACCGTTCTTTACCACCAAGGAAATCGGCCAGGGCACCGGGCTAGGCCTGTCGGTGTCGTATTTCATCATCACCAACAACCACAAGGGCCAGATGGAAGTGCATTCCACCCTGGGCCAGGGCACCTGCTTTACCTTGCGCCTGCCTTTGGCCGGCAGCCAATTGCCCCCCACTGAACTTACCCAACTGGAGCACTGACCATGGGCTTTCGCCTGTCGAAGATCTACACCCGTACCGGCGACAAGGGCGAAACCGGCCTCGGCGACGGCCGCCGCGTGCCCAAGGACCATCCACGCGTGGAAGCGATTGGCGAGGTGGATACGCTGAACAGCCAACTCGGCCTGCTGTTGGCCAACCTTGAAGAACAAAGCGGCAAGCACCCGGCGTTGAAGGACGTGATTGAAGTGCTCACGCCTTGCCAGCATCGTCTGTTCGACTTGGGCGGTGAGCTGGCAATGCCGGTGTACAAGGCGTTGAATGCGGCGGAAGTGGATCGGCTGGAGGCTGCGATTGATCGCTGGAACGAGGAAGTCGGGCCGCTGGAGAATTTCATCCTGCCTGGCGGTTCAGCGTTGATCGCTCAAGCCCATGTGTGCCGCAGCCTGGCGCGCAGCGCCGAGCGCCGTTGTCAGCACCTGAATACGGTGGAACCGTTGGAGGGTGTGGGGTTGGCGTACATCAATCGGTTGTCGGATTTGCTGTTTGTGGCGGCCAGGGTGATTGCCAAACGCCAAGGTGTTGCGGAGGTGTTGTGGCAGGCGGCGGCCAAGCCACACTGAGCATTGCGGTGTTTGATCGGGCGCTTTCGCGAGCAAGCCCGCTCCCACATTTGATCGCATTCCAATGGTGGAACTCGGTCAAATGTGGGAGCGGGCTTGCTCGCGAAGAGGTCAGTCAGCGCACCATCACACCTGCGGCCAGAACGCTCGAATACCTGCCACACCTTGCGCACCAGCCTCCCAAGCCTGCTCCCGCTGCGCCGGCCCAACCCCGCCCAACAGAAACACCGGCTTGCTGAACCCGGCGATCAACTGCTGCGCCTGCACCCACCCCAACGGCTGGGCATCCGGATGGGTCTGGGTCGGCTGCACCGGCGACAGGGTGACAAAATCCACGTCCATCATTTCTGCCAGCGCCAGCTCTTCAGCGTTGTGGCACGAAGCCGCCAGCCAACGGTCTTTGGGCAGTGGGCGGCCCTTACTGGCGTATTTGCGCAACTGCGCCGAGGTCATGTGCCAGCCGGCAGCGGGGAAATCCCCCAGCCACTCGAACGGCCCCTTGAGCATCAACTGCGCCTTGCCGGCACACAGGCCCACTGCATCCACCGCCAGGTCACGGTATTTGGGGTCATAACCGTTGGGGGCACGCAATTGAACCAGCTTGATGCCACCGGCAATAGCCTTCTGGATACCGCGCAACAGCGTCGGGGTTTCCAGCTCGCCAGGCGTGATCAGGTACTCGGCGGGTAAGCGTGCCGCTGCGACAATCGGCGCATTCGCCGCCGGGAATTCATAGTTGACCAGGTCCCGCGGTGCCACCCACGCCAACGGCTGCCCTTCAGCGCCATGGGGCTCGCCGGTAAAAGCCGTGACTTCCCAGACATCCAGCAATACCTGTTTATCCGGGTAGTCATGTTGCACCTTGATCAGCGGCCGCGCCGTGGTGACCTGGATGCCCAGCTCTTCCTGCAATTCACGGGACAAGGCCGTGGCGACCGACTCATCGGCCTCCACCTTGCCGCCCGGAAACTCCCAGAGGCCGCCTTGATGCTGAGTATCGGCACGGCGCGCCAGCAGGACCCTGCCATCGACACCGCGGATCACCGCTGCTGCTACATGCACTCGTTTCACGCCACTGCTTCCTCTCGTCGTAGCCCTTTGTAGGAGCGAGCTTGCTCGCGAAGAACGTCAACGATAACGCGTGCATCCAGGATAACCGCGATGGCATTGAGTTTTTCGCGAGCAAGCTCGCTCCTACAGGGGGAGGGTCATTTTCAGGTACGGTATTCCGCGTTGATCTTCACGTACTCGTGGGACAGGTCGGTGGTCCAGATGGTTTCGCTGCAGTCACCACGACCCAGTTCGATACGGATGGTGATTTCTTCCTGCTGCATCACCGCCGAGCCCCGGGCTTCGGTGTAGGTTTCGGCGCGGGCGCCACGGCTGGCGATACACACGTCACCCAGGAACACGTCGATCTTGCTCACGTCCAGGTCCGGCACGCCAGCACGGCCGACAGCCGCGAGGATACGGCCCCAGTTCGGGTCCGAAGCAAACAGCGCGGTCTTGATCAGCGGCGAGTGCGCCACGGTGTAGCCCACATCCAGGCATTCCTGGTGGTTGCCGCCGCCGTTGACTTCAACCGTAACGAACTTGGTCGCGCCCTCGCCGTCACGCACGATGGCCTGGGCCACGTCCATGCACACTTCAAACACTGCCTGCTTCAACGCCGCAAACAATGGCCCTTCGGTAGAAGTGATTTCCGGCAGGTTGGCCTGGCCGGTGGCGATCAGCATGCAGCAGTCGTTGGTGGAGGTGTCACCGTCGATGGTGATGCGGTTGAACGACTTGTTGGCGCCGTCCAGCATCAGGCGTTGCAGCACATCGCGGGAAACTTTGGCGTCGGTGGCGATATAGCCGAGCATGGTAGCCATGTTCGGGCGGATCATGCCTGCACCCTTGCTGATACCGGTGACGGTGATGGTCACGCCCTCATGCACGAACTGACGGCTCGCGCCTTTGGGCAAGGTGTCGGTGGTCATGATGCCGGTGGCCGCAGCCGCCCAGTTATCCACAGACAGATCATCGAGCGCGGCTTGCAGGGCGCCTTCGATTTTTTCCACCGGCAGCGGCTCACCGATCACACCGGTGGAGTAAGGCAACACCTGGCTGGCATCGACGCCGGTCAACTGGGCCAGCTTGGCGCAGGTGCGCGCCGCCGCCACCAGGCCGGGCTCGCCGGTGCCGGCGTTGGCGTTGCCGGTATTGGTCAGCAGGTAACGGATCGACCCAGCCACCCGTTGCTTGGCCAGAATCACCGGCGCGGCGCAGAAGGCGTTGAGGGTGAACACGCCCGCCACGGTCGAGCCTTCCGCACAGCGCATCACCACCACATCCTTGCGCCCCGGGCGCTTGATGCCGGCCGAAGCGATACCGAGTTCAAAACCGGCAACCGGGTGCAACGTGGGCAAAGGACCAAGACCAACAGCCATGAATGCGCTCCTTAAAAATAGGTGATGTCTGTGCCGTCGCTATCGACGGTGGGAATTAATGGCAAAACGCCGCGACGGCAAAGGCCGGTCGCGGCGCGGGGTGTTGCAGCGTCAGGCGAAAATCTTATTCGATCTGGCCGTGGCAGTGTTTGAATTTCTTGCCCGAACCGCAGTAGCACAGCTCGTTGCGACCCAGCTTCTGGTCATTGCGAACCGGGGTCTGGGCCAGGGCCACATCGACCTCTTCACCCAATGCCTCAGGCGCATCCAGGCCCGGCGCTTCGTCGTGCTGGAACTGCATGCGCGCCGCCAATGCCTCGGCTTCCTGACGCAGGCGTGCTTCTTCCTCGATCGGGTCTTCGCGACGCACCTGAACGTGGGAGAGCACGCGAATCGAATCGCGCTTGATCGAATCCAGCAATTCGGAGAACAGCGTGAACGACTCGCGCTTGTACTCCTGCTTCGGGTTCTTCTGGGCGTAGCCACGCAAGTGAATACCGTGGCGCAAGTGGTCCATGGTCGACAGGTGGTCTTTCCACAGGTCATCCAGCACGCGCAATACGATCTGTTTCTCGAAGGTGCGCAGTGCTTCGGCACTCGCTTGCTCTTCTTTCTCGTTGTACGCCGCCAGCAGCTCGGCCATCAGTTTTTCGCGCAGGGTTTCTTCGTACAGGTGGTCGTCTTCGTCCAGCCATTGCTGAACCGGCAAGTCCACACCGAAGTCGCTCTTCAATGCCGCTTCCAGGCCGGCAACATCCCACTGTTCAGGCAGCGATTGTGGCGGGATATGGGCGCTGACAGTGGCGTTGAGCACGTCCTGACGGAAATCAGCGATGGTCTCGCCAATGTTGTCGGCGGCCAGCAACGTGTTACGCATGTGATAGATCACTTTACGCTGTTCGTTGTTGACGTCGTCGAACTCGAGCAGTTGCTTACGAATGTCGAAGTTACGGCCTTCTACTTTGCGCTGGGCCTTCTCGATGGCGTTGGTCACCATGCGGTGCTCAATCGCTTCACCGGACTGCATGCCCAGGGCTTTCATGAAGTTCTTCACCCGGTCCGATGCAAAAATACGCATCAGGCTGTCTTCCAGCGACAGGTAGAAACGGCTGGAACCGGCGTCACCCTGGCGACCGGCACGGCCACGCAGCTGGTTGTCGATACGACGCGATTCGTGACGCTCGGACGCGATCACCTGCAAGCCACCGGATTCCAGCACGGCCTGGTGACGCTTTTGCCAGTCGGCCTTGATTTGGGCGATCTGCTCAGGCGTCGGGTTGTCGAGCGAGGCCACTTCCACTTCCCAGTTGCCGCCCAACAGGATGTCGGTACCACGACCGGCCATGTTGGTGGCGATGGTCAGTGCGCCTGGGCGACCGGCCTGGGCGATGATCTCGGCTTCTTTCTCGTGGAACTTGGCGTTCAGTACCTTGTGCTCGATACCTTCCTTGTTGAGCAGGTTGGACACATGCTCGGAGGTCTCGATGGTGGCGGTACCCACCAGGATCGGACGGCCCTTGGCCATGCCATCCTTGATGTCATTGATGATCGCCGCGTATTTCTCTTCGGCGGTCAGGAACACCAGGTCGTTGTAGTCTTTACGCGCCAACGGCTTGTTCGGCGGAATGACCATCACGGCCAGGTTGTAGATCTGGTGGAATTCGAACGCTTCGGTGTCGGCCGTACCGGTCATGCCGGACAGCTTGTTGTACAGACGGAAGTAGTTCTGGAAGGTGGTGGACGCCAACGTCTGGCTTTCGGCCTGGATGTTGAGGTGTTCCTTGGCTTCGATGGCCTGGTGCAGGCCTTCGGACAGGCGGCGACCGGGCATGGTACGACCGGTGTGCTCGTCAACCAGTACCACTTGGCCGTCCTGCACGATGTACTCGACGTTGCGGTGGAACAGCTTGTGGGCGCGCAGGCCAGCGTACACGTGGGTCAACAGGCCCAGGTTGTGCGCCGAGTACAGGCTTTCACCTTCGGCCAGTTCGCCGATCTGGGTGAGCATTTCTTCGACGAACTGGTGGCCCGCTTCGTTGAGTTCGACCTGGCGGGTCTTCTCGTCGATGGTGAAGTGACCTTCTTTGGTCACCACGCCTTCCACTTCCTCGATGTGCTGCTCCAGACGCGGGATCAGCTTGTTGATCTCGGTGTACAGGCGCGAGCTGTCTTCGGCCTGGCCGGAGATGATCAGCGGGGTACGGGCTTCGTCGATCAGGATGGAGTCGACTTCGTCGATCACGGCAAAGTTGAGTTCACGCTGGAATTTTTCATCCATGCTGAACGCCATGTTGTCGCGCAGATAGTCGAAACCGAATTCGTTGTTGGTGCCGTAGGTGATGTCGCAGGCGTACGCGGCGCGCTTCTCTTCCGGCGGCTGGAACGGCGTTACCACGCCGACGGTCAGGCCGAGGAATTCATACAGCGGGCGCATCCAGTTGGCGTCCCGGCGAGCCAGGTAGTCGTTCACCGTCACAACGTGCACGCCCTTGCCGGACAGTGCGTTGAGGTAGACGCCCAGGGTTGCCACCAGGGTCTTGCCTTCACCGGTGCGCATTTCGGCAATCATGCCTTCATGCAAGGTCATGCCGCCGATCAACTGGACGTCGAAGTGGCGCATGCCCATGACGCGCTTACCGGCTTCGCGGGCGACCGCGAAGGCCTCGGGCAGCAGCTTGTCGAGGGTTTCACCTTTGGCTATGCGGGCCTTGAACTCTTGGGTCTTGGCGCGCAATTGCTCGTCCGACAGAGCAACCATCTGCTCTTCGAAGGCATTGACCAGCTGCACCGTCTTGAGCATGCGTTTGACTTCGCGCTCATTCTTGCTTCCAAAAAGTTTCTTTAACAAAGGCGCAAACATATCGGCAGGTTCTTCCACACATAGGGATGGAGGGCGCACCGTGAGTGGCCCGAGCAGCCCTCACGGCCGCATTGCGAACGCGCATTCTACCCGGAATCGTGGGTGAGGAAAGTAACGTTGTTTCCCGATGCAGGCGCGGCGCTATGAGAGGGCTTGTTTAAAATAAGGGCTTTTGCTGGAACTTCAACCCATCAGACGCAGAAGTTACTTATTGATTTCGCGGAAAAAGCTGTAGCAACGCAGAGCCTCGGGCTGTGCAGGCGCTTTCTGCTAAGATAGCGGCTCTGTTACCTAAGGTGTCTAAACATGGCATTTCGCCCTCTCGCAGCCCGCGCCCCCGGCGTGTTGCTCCGCGAAGCCAAACCGCTGAAAGCCATCTTTGGCCATGCCAAACGCCTGGGCCATTTGCAACGCCTGCTGGAAAGCCAGCTGCAACCTGCCGCACGTGAGCACTGTCATGTGGCGTCCTGGCGCGAAGGCAATCTGCTATTAATTGTCACTGATGGTCATTGGGCCACGCGCTTGCGTTATCAGCAAAAACGCTTGCAGCGCCAGTTGATGGCGTTTGAAGAATTCGCCGGCTTGACGCGCATTCAGTTCAAGGTACAGCCACCCACCGTCCCGCAAAGCGCAGTGGGGCATACCCTGGACCTGTCGGAAACGGCCGCCGAAACCCTTCAGGCCACCGCCGAAGGGATCAACGACCCGGGCTTGCGCGCCGCCCTGGAACGGCTGGCCGCCCATGCCCGGCCCAAAGCCTGAAACGCTATTTGCGTTTGCTGCCGCCCAATAACGAACCCAGCAGACCACGCACCAACTGGCGCCCCATCTGATTGGCGGCCTGCTGCATGGCCGACTTCAACGCCTTGCCCGCCGTGGTCCCCAGGAAGGCACCCGCCTTGTCGGTGAAGCTCGGCTCTTCGGCGGCCGGAGCGGCCTGCTCGGCAGGCCCAAGCTCCTTGCGGGCCATCAACACTTCATAGGCAGACTCACGATCCACCGGTTTGTCATAGCGCCCCAACAGCGGCGAACTGGCAACCAACGCTTTACGTTCGGCTTCGGTGAGCGGCCCGATCCGCGATTGCGGAGGAGCAACCAGTACGCGCTGGACGACTTCCGGCGTGCCTTTTTCCTGCAAGGTTCCCACCAATGCCTCACCGGTGCCCAACTCTGTAAGCACCGACAAGGTATCGAACGTTGGGTTGGGCCGGAAGCCGTCCGCCACTGCCCGCAAGGATTTCTGTTCTTTGGCAGTGAACGCACGCAAACCGTGCTGGATGCGCAGGCCCAACTGCGCCAGCACCGTATCCGGCAAGTCGCCCGGCGATTGGGTAACGAAATACACGCCGACGCCTTTGGAACGGATCAGGCGCACCACCTGCTCCAGGCGCTCCTGCAAGGCTTTTGGCGTATCGGCGAACAACAAGTGCGCCTCGTCGAAAAACAACGCCAACAACGGTTTGTCGGCATCGCCGCGTTCCGGCAATTGTTCGAACAACTCTGCCAGCAGCCACAACAGGAAGGTCGCGTAGACCTTCGGCGCCTCATGCACCAAGCGGCTGGCGTCCAGCAGGTGGATGCGCCCACGCCCATCACTGGCGGGCTGCAAAATATCTTCCAGTTGCAGGGCCGGCTCGCCAAACAAGGCTTCGGCGCCCTGTTGCTCCAGCACTGCCAGACGCCGCAACAAGGCCTGGCTGGAACCGGTGGTCATCAAGGCCGCGTCGTCGCCCAGCAGTTCCGGGTGATAGCGCAGGTGATTGAGCAGTGCCTTGAGGTCCTTGAGGTCCAGCAGCAACAGGCCTTCGCGGTCGGCCACTTTGAATGCCGCATAGAGCGCCGATTGCTGGCTGTCGGTGAGCTCCAATAGGCTGCCGAGCAAGAGCGGGCCCATTTCACTGATGGTGGTGCGCAACGGATGACCGGATTGGCCGTGGATATCCCACAGGGTGACCGGGTACGCCTGGGCCGTGTAATTAAGGAAGGGCATACCGGCGATGCGCTCGGCCACTTTGCCCTGGGGGTTGGCGGCGGCGCCCAGGCCGCAGAGGTCGCCTTTGATGTCGGCAGCGAACACCGCCACACCCGCATCACTGAAGGCTTCCGCCAGGCGCTGCAAGGTGACGGTCTTGCCGGTGCCCGTGGCGCCGGCGATCAACCCATGACGGTTGGCCAGGCGCATGGACTGGGCGATGGGCTGGCCGTCAAGGCCGGCACCGATAAGCAGTTGTGTGGAGTCAGGCATTTCGTCACCTATGGTTAATCTTTAGTGCCGCGAGGTCGATATAGACGGATGTAAGCCCGACAAAGACTAAAAAACGGTCAGATAATTCCGACATGGACCAACGGAGCTATCACCAGAAATACCACACCTTTTTTGACGCTGCCATTTTGCGCCTCCCGCATAGGATGCGCCTCGGATATTAAGACCTTAGCGGACCCTTCAAGCCATGAACAAAAATCTGCGCTTCAGCCACAAGATCCTGCTTGCAGCCTCCCTTATCGTCATCGCCGCCTTTGCGTTGTTTACCCTCTACAACGACTACCTGCAGCGCAACGCGATTCGTGACGACCTCAATAACTACCTGCATGAGATGGGCGACGTCACCGCCAGCAACATCCAGACCTGGCTCACCGGGCGTATCGCCCTGGTGGAAAACGCCGCACAGAACATCGCCATCAACCCTGAAAAAACCGTCGTCGCCAGCCTGCTGGAGCAGAAAGCGCTGACCTCGTCATTCATGGCCACCTACGTCGGTGACAGCCAGGGCGCGTTCACTATCCGCCCCGACACCAAGATGCCCGACGGCTTCGACCCGCGTGTTCGCCCCTGGTACAAAGGCGCCCAGGCCAGTAACGGTTCGACCCTGACCGAACCCTATATCGACGCTGCGACCGGGCAACTGATCATCTCTGTCGCCACGCCCAGCGCCAAGGGTGGCCAGAGCATCGGCGTAGTCGGCGGCGACCTGAGCCTGCAGACCCTGGTGGATAACATCGGCGCGTTGGATTTTGGCGGCATGGGTTATGCGTTCCTGGTCAGCGCCGACGGCAAAGTGCTGGTGCACCCGGATAAAGCCCTGGTGATGAAGACCCTGGCGGACGTTTATCCAAAAGACACGCCGAAGATCAGCGGCGACTTCAGCGAAGTGCAAGCCAACGGCAAGACCAATATCGTGACGTTCACACCGATCAAGGGCCTGCCCTCGGTGAACTGGTACCTGGGCGTTTCGGTGGATAAAGACAAGTCTTTCGCCATGCTCAGTGAGTTTCGCACCTCGGCGGTGATCGCCACGATCATCGCGGTGGTGATCATCATCGCCCTGCTCGGCATGCTCATCCGCGTCTTGCTGCAACCTTTGCACCTGATGACCCGGGCCATGCAGGACATTGCCGACGGTGAAGGCGACCTGACCCGCCGCCTGACCATCCAGAACAATGATGAATTCGGCACCCTGGGCAATGCGTTCAACCGCTTCGTCGAGCGCATTCATACCTCGATTCGCGAAGTGTCTTCAGCGACCGAGCACGTCAATGAAGTGGCCCTGCGGGTGGTCAGTGCCTCCAACTCTTCGATGGTCAACTCCGACGAACAGGCCAACCGCACCAACAGCGTCGCCGCCGCCATCAACCAACTGGGGGCCGCGGCCCAGGAGATCGCACGCAACGCCGCCCAAGCCTCCAGTCAGGCCAGCGATGCACGGCACCTGGCCGAGGACGGCCAGCAGGTGGTTGAACGCAATATCAAGGCGATGACGCAGTTATCCAGCATGATCAGCACCTCAAGCACCAATATCGAAGCACTTAACAGCAAAACGGTGAATATCGGCCAGATCCTTGAAGTGATCACCAGCATTTCCCAGCAAACCAACCTGCTGGCGCTCAATGCGGCGATCGAAGCGGCGCGCGCCGGGGAAGCCGGGCGTGGCTTTGCGGTGGTGGCCGATGAAGTGCGCAACCTGGCCCATCGCACTCAAGAGTCGGCGCAACAGGTGCAGACGATGATCGAAGAGCTACAGGTGGGTGCCCGGGACTCGGTGACAACCATGAGCGAAAGCCAACGTCACAGCCTGGACAGCGTGGAAATCGCCAACCTGGCCGGCGAGCGCTTGAACAGCGTGACCCAGCGCATTGGCGAGATCGACGGTATGAACCAGTCGGTCGCCACCGCCACTGAAGAACAGACCTCGGTGGTGGAGTCGATCAATATGGACATCACCGAGATCAACACCCTCAACCAGGAAGGGGTGGAAAACCTGCAATCGACCCTGCGCGCCTGCTCGGACCTCGAACAACAGGCCTCGCGCCTGAAGCAATTGGTGGGCAGCTTCCGGATCTGAGGTCCCCCACCTTAATCCACCTGTAGGAGCGAGCTTGCTCGCGAAAAACCTCAACGATAACGCGGGCTGCCTGAAGAAACGCGGAGTCTGTGAGTTTTTCGCGAGCAAGCTCGCTCCTACAGCGTGCTGTTTGTCCGCTCCCGCCACCGTCATGCTGCGAATCTAAACCGAACATCTATCCTTACCTCAGGTCCATCTAGGGAGAGCAATGGATCGGAGGGATGTTCATCGTGCATATCGCTGACATAACCATGTTCTACGCCCCGGCCAGCGGTGGCGTACGCACTTACCTTGACGCCAAGCATCGGCGTCTGGCGCTCAAACCGGGCATTCGCCACAGCCTGTTGATACCCGGTGCACACTTGAGCGAGCAGGACGGCATCTTCAAAGTACCGGCGCCCGCCCTGCCCTTCGGCAAAGGCTATCGCTTCCCCCTTCGCTTGGCGCCCTGGCGAAATGTCCTGCACGATTTACAGCCCGATCTGATCGAAGTCGGTGACCCTTACCTGACCGCCTGGGCCGCACTGGATGCCCGACGCCAATTGGATGTGCCGGTCATCGGCTTTTACCACTCCGACCTGCCACTGCTGGTGAGCAACCGCATGGGGCCTTGGTTTACCCCCAATGTTGAAGCCTATGTGCGCAAACTCTATGGGAATTTTGACCGAGTGCTCGCCCCCAGCCAGGTAATGGCCGACAAACTCACCGGGCTTGGCGTCAGAAATGTCTTCGTGCAACCGCTGGGCGTAGACCTGCAAACTTTCACCCCTGAGGTACGTGACCCCGGCCTGCGCGCCGAACTGGGGATTGGCGAAGACACTCGGCTACTGATCTTCGCCGGGCGCGGCTCCAAGGAGAAAAACCTGCCGGTGCTGCTCAACTGCATGAAGCGCCTGGGAGATGGCTACCACTTGCTGCTGGTGGGCTCCGGCATGCCGGCCAGCGTGCCGGACAATGTCACCGTGGTCGATGGGTTCCGCCCTGCCCAGCATGTTGCGCGGCTGATGGCCAGCGCCGACGCCTTACTGCATGGCGGCGACCAGGAGACCTTCGGGCTGGTGATCCTGGAAGCCATGGCCTGCGGTATTCCGGTGGTCGCCGTGGCGGCCGGGGCCTTTACCGAGATTGTCGACGAGCGTTGTGGCCTGCTGTGCGCGCCCAACAACCCCAAGGCCATGGCCGATGCGGTGCGCGAGCTGTTCAGTACCGACTGCCGACGCCTGGGTGCTCAGGCTCGGCGCCATGTCGAGCTGCATTATGCGTGGGACACGGTAGTCGACAGCCTGCTGGGGCATTACTACGCCGTACTGGGCAGCCATGAACCGATGCTCGCCCATGGCTGAGCGCGCGCTGATGCTGGTACTGCACGACGTGGCACCGCACACCTGGGCCAACTACCGGCCCTTCGTCGAGGCCGTCGATGCACTGGGTAACGTGCCCATCACTTGGCTGGTGGTGCCGGACTTCCATCACCATGACGACCTGGCCGCCCACCGTGATTTTCGGCGTCTGCTCGACAGCCGTGTCGCCAAGGGCGATGAACTCACCTTGCATGGTTATTACCATTGCGACGACCAACCTCGGCCGCGTACGCCAAAAGAATGGTTTATGCGACGCATCTATACCCACGAAGGCGAGTTTTACCAGCTGTCCGAGGCTGAGGCGTTGCGACGGCTGACCGCCGGCATTGAGGTATTCCAGCGCAATGGCTGGCCGCTGCATGGCTTTGTTGCGCCCGCCTGGTTGATGAGCGATGGCACCCGGCAGGCATTGCGCCAGTTGCCGCTGAGCTACACCAGCGACCCACACCATCTTTATCGCCTGCCGGACTTCACCCCCATCGACGCCCCGGGCCTGGTGTGGAGCGCTCGCAGTGCCTGGCGCCGCGGATTGTCAAAAGTCCTCAGCGACCGCCGTGAACAGCGTTGGCAGAAGGCCCCGCTGATCCGATTGGGATTGCACCCGGTGGACATGCGCCACAGATTTTCCCGCGATTATTGGCTGCACACCTTGCAACGCCTGCTCAACACTGGGCGCGTCCCCCAAACCAAGGCCGCCTGGCTGGCGACGCAGCCATGGGTCGACTGATCTGGCTGGTGCTGGCCCTCTTGGTGGCACTGGCCATTCCGGTATGGCTGGGCGGCGGCGAAAGCATTGCGCTCCTGCGCCAGTTTCCGTTGCCCCAGTTGCTGGGGATGTTCGCCATGATCATCGGCTGCTGGCTGATCAACAGCCTGCGCATCCGCCTGTTGCTTGGCGAGCATCGCGGCCAGTTAGGGCCGCTCAAAAGCCTTGGCGTGGTGATATCCACTGAGTTCGCCATGTGTGCAACTCCCGGTGGCAGCGGCGGGCCGTTGACCCTGATGGCCCTGCTGGCACGCAATGGCATTCGCCCCGCCCACGGCAGCGCGGTGTTCGCCATGGACCAGTTGAGCGACCTGGTGTTTTTTCTCTGCGCACTGGTGGGGATCTTGCTGTATGCGCTGTTCCATAGCCTTAGCCCGCGCCTGGAATGGTTGCTGGGGCTCAGCGCCGTGTCGATGGTGGGTGGGGTGATCAGTGGCTGGGCCGTGGTGCATTTTCACCGGCGGCTGATTCGCCTGGCGGGTTTGGCACTCAAGGCCATGAAGGTCGGCGCTACCACCCGCCGACGCTGGGCACGCCGGTTGCTACGTTTTCTCGCGGCGTTCAGCGCCACCCTGAAACTACCCCGGAGCACCTTGCTGGGGGTCTTTGTGCTGACCAGCCTGCATTGGCTGCTGCGTTACAGCGTGCTGTACCTGGCGCTGCGCGGGTTGGGGGGCGAGGTGCAGTGGGCCTGGAGCTTTCTGATCCAGATGTTATCCCTGACTGCGGGGCAGTTCAGCCTGGCGCCTGGCGGGGCCGGCGCTGCGGAATTGACGTCAGCGGCACTGCTGGCGCCCATGGTGGGCACATCCACAGCGGCGGCGGCGATTCTGATCTGGCGAGCGGTGACCTACTACTTCTATTTGCTGGCCGGTGCGCCAGTGTTTCTATTGATGGTCGGCAAACCGCTGCTCAAGCGTCTTTTTCGGGGACGGCAGGCGACGGGGCCTGCGCCAGTGTCTGTTCCCATAAACGCGCCGCGCCTGGAAAATCAGTACCATCCTCGGCATCCAGCGCGTCCGGGTCGTAACGACTCAAACAGCCCTCGCCCAAAGTAGCAGGTGCCCGTGAGGTGGCTTTATCCAGCGGATCGCTCATGGGAATCTCCTGAAACAGAAATAAAAAAGGGCCTGGAGAGTTTTACCTCCAGGCCCCTGTGTCTTTCAATCACAATCGCCGGGTCAGAAGACCACGGTCTTGTTGCCGTGCACCAACACGCGATCTTCCAGGTGATAGCGCAGGCCACGGGCCAGCACCATCTTCTCGACGTCACGGCCGAACCGCACCATGTCTTCAATACTGTCGCTGTGGCTGACGCGCACCACGTCCTGCTCGATGATCGGGCCGGCGTCCAGCTCTTCGGTCACGTAGTGGCAGGTTGCACCAATCAGCTTCACGCCACGCAGGGAAGCCTGGTGATACGGTTTGGCACCGACAAAGGATGGCAAGAAGCTGTGGTGGATGTTGATCACCTTGCCAGCGTATTCGCGGCACAGTTCCGGCGGCAGGATTTGCATGTAGCGCGCCAGCACCACCACATCCGCGTCATGCTGCTTGACCAGGCGCGACACCTCGGCAAATGCCGGCTCCTTGTCCTGTGGGTTGACCGGCACATGGTAATAAGGGATGCCATGCCATTCGACCATGCTGCGCAGGTCGTCGTGGTTGGAAATCACGCAAGCAATCTCGCAATCGAGTTCGTCGCTGTGCCAGCGGTGCAGCAGGTCTGCCAGGCAGTGGGATTCGCGGCTGGCCATCAGCACCACGCGTTTCTTCTGCTCGGTGTCGGTGATGTGCCAGGTCATCGAAAACTCTTCGGCAATCGGCGCAAACGCCTCGCGGAAGGCTTCCAGGCCAAAGGGCAGCGTATCGGCACGGATTTCGTGACGCATGAAAAACCAACCACTGAGATTGTCCGAGTGATGGCTCGCCTCGGTGATCCAGCCATTATGGGAAGCCAGAAAGTTACTGACCTTGGCAACGATGCCAACCCGGTCCGGGCAAGCAATCACCAGCCGAAAAGTGCGCATTAGGGGGAAACTCCAGAACTTCACAAAGGCCGCTATTCTAGCGATTACGCAGAAAAACTGCAGTATTCCCTTGCACCTTATCTTGAGGCATGGCCGTGGTAACACCCCTTAATCGTGTAAGGTTTTACCACCGCTATATGACGGTACAACGGCATGCTGAGGCCGGTAGCAAAAAATTAACGCGATTATCTTTGCGCTTAACGCTTACTAATTAACTCAGCGGCCAGGTTTTCTCACACACATTCAATGTCATTCACCTAAATACCGTCTTAAATGTTTACTTGATGAAATTGCCTGACTATTATTAGGCCACTCACCCTGTCATTCAGCGTTCTACATAAGGTAGTCCACATGTCACTGATCAACGAATACCGCGCCACCGAAGAAGCTATCAAAGAGCTGCAAGCCCGTTTGAAGAACCTGTCCGAAGACGACAAGCTGAAAACCGAGCTGGAATTCGAAGGCAAATTGCGCACCCTGATGGGTGAATACTCCAAATCCCTGCGTGACATCATCGCGCTGCTGGATCCAGAGTCGAAAGTTAAAGCACCGCGCGGCGCTGTGAAAACTACCGGCACCAAGCGTGCTCGCAAGGTCAAGCAATACAAAAACCCACACAACGGCGAAGTGATTGAAACCAAAGGTGGCAACCACAAAACTCTGAAAGAGTGGAAAGCCAAGTGGGGCGGTGACGTAGTTGAAGGTTGGGCAACCCTGCTGGGCTAAGCCCGGTCGGACGTTCACCCGATACGTCACACATGAAAAACGCCAGCTTGCTGGCGTTTTTTATTGTCTGAATATTCTGTAGTTATGCGCCTACAGATTCAGGCGCGCCGCTAATGAATCCACATAGTCCTGCCATTGCGCCAGCACCTGGCACTGAAACGATGTAGCACTAACCGCCAACTCCTCACGCGCCTGCTTAAATGCCAACAGGGTATTCGGCGCCCCCCACTGCGCATCCGACAAACGTTGCTGACAGAAAAGTTTCCAGCGTTGTTGCTCCTCATTGTTCAAGGTTTCAGGAAAGTTACGCGCCCGGTAGCGAAATAATAATTCCGGCAAACGATGATCATCGAACGGCCACTGCTGACGGGCTAATTGCGCGGGCTCTGCCATGCGAACTTGCTCACATAAACGGCGGTCACGGTCACCTATAAAACCATCATAGAGCTGCTGCTCCGGGTCCGCGTTCGACGCAAAGTCTTCCTCAGCATAAATGGCCGCTAACTTGTCCCGCCAAACTTCCTGTGCGTCAGTTAGCCGCAGCGCCCGCGCGAGGCAAGCCTCCTTATCCAGTTGCAGGCGCTCAAGGTCTTGCGGGCGCAGCACCTTCAACGGCGCAACCACGGGGCAGCGGTTGATATGCAGCAGCTTGAGCGGAACCGGCAGCTCACCTTCGGCCAACTCATCGCGGCGCATGTAAAGACGCTGGCGCAGGGTCGCCGCATCAAGGTCCAGCAGTCCTTGTGGATCGAGCCCCAGGTCACAGACGATCAAGGCATTGCGATTGCGCGGGTGCCAGGCCAGGGGCAAGACCACGCCCAGATAATGGCGCTCGGCAGAAAAACGCCCCGAGATATGCACCATCGGTTGCAGCAACCGCACCTGATCCATGACCCGCTGCTTGCTACGCAATTGAAACAACCATTCATACAACTTCGGTTGTTTCTCCCGGACCAACCGCGCCAGGGCGATGGTTGCACGCACATCCGACAACGCATCATGGGCCTGGCCATGGTCGATGCCGCTGGCCTCGGTCAAGCGTTCGAGCTTGAGGGTCACACGCCCGTCCTGCTCGGGCCAGTTGATGCCCTCCGGCCGCAGGGCGTAGGCGGTGCGCATCACATCAATCAAGTCCCAGCGACTGTTGCCGCCCTGCCACTCGCGCGCATAGGGGTCGAAAAAATTGCGGTACAGACTGTAGCGCGTCATTTCATCGTCGAATCGCAAGGTGTTGTAGCCGGCGCCACAGGTACCTGGCGCGGCCAGTTCGGCGTGCACCCGAGTCATGAAATCGGCTTCGGCAAGGCCCTTCTCGGCGAGGATAGCCGGCGTAATGCCCGTGATCGCACACGCTGCCGGATGAGGCAGGATATCGTCGCTGGGCTGGCAATAAAGGTTGATCGGCGCACCGACCTCATTGAGCTCAAGGTCGGTGCGGATACCGGCTACCTGGAGCGGGCGATCGTTGCGCGGGTTGATGCCGGTGGTTTCATAGTCGTACCAGAAAATCGAGGTCACGGGCTATTCCTGTGCTGAAGACCGACAAAGTCTAGGCGCTGCAAGGCGTTCGGGGCCAGCGATACCTTACTGTATAAATATCCAGAAAAACCTCGGGTGGTTGCTTCCATCGTCGACACTGCTAGCATCCGTGTCTCTTAAGCCGCTTCGCACTGCCAAGGATCGCAATGCCATCAACGCCTTTGGATACCCACTATCAGATAGAAACGCCCGAGGGCATCGACCTGCCCCTGCGCCCTGCTGGCCTGCCCTCGCGGGCATTGGCCTTTGCATTCGACCTGGGCGTGCGCGGGATCATCATGGGTATCCTGCTGGTGCCGCTGGCGCTGCTCGGCAATGTGGGGGTCGGGCTGGGTTCGCTACTGCTGTTCCTGGTGAGCTGGTGGTACATGGTGTTGTTCGAAGTGCTCAATCAAGGCTGCTCGCCAGGCAAGCAGGTCATGGGGCTGCGCGTGGTACAGGATGACGGCACGCCCATTGGCTGGTCGGCATCGCTGATCCGCAACCTGCTGCGTTTTGTCGACATGCTGCCCTTCGGTTATTTCCTCGGCGCGATCAGTTGCCTGCAGCATCCGCACTTCAAGCGGCTCGGCGACCTGGCCGCCGGTACGCTGGTGGTCTACCGGGAATTGCCGCTGGTACGCCCAAGCATCCCTCAAGCGCCCGCCCTGCGCCTGCCCTTCGCACTGCAGTTGAGCGAACAGCGGGCCATCCTCGGTTTCGCCGAACGCCAGGCCGAGCTCTCGGCCGAACGGGTGCATGAACTGGCCGCGATCCTCGCAGTACCCCTGCAGGTGTCTGCGCCGCGTGCCGTGGAGCAACTCAACGGTGTAGCCCGTGGTTTGTTGGGGCCGACATGAAGCAGAGCCTTTTTGAAAGCCGCCACCAGCACCAATGGCAAACCTTCGCCGAGCAGCTGACGCAACTGGAACAAGGTAAAGCCAAGGCCGCCGATGTTGCCGACTTCCCGCATCAATATCGACGCCTGTGCCAACACTTGGCCCTGGCTCAGCAACGCGGCTACAGCAGTTACCTGGTCGACCCGTTGCAACAACTGGCACTGCGCGGCCATCAACAACTGTATCGCCATCGCAGCCAACTGACGGCAAACATACTGGCGTTTCTTCTCGCCGACTTCCCGCGCCTGGTACGCGAACAATGGCGCTTCGTGCTGATCGCTGGCCTGCTGTTCTTTGGCAGCCTGGTGGGGATAGCCCTGCTGGTGTACCTATTCCCGGACCTTGTCTACAGCATCATCAGCCCCCAGCAGGTGGCCGAAATGCAGGGCATGTACAACCCCGACGCCAGCCGTCTGGGCCGTGCTGCCGAACGTGCCGCCAGCGAAGACTGGATGATGTTTGGTTATTACGTGATGCACAACATCGGCATCGCCTTCCAGACCTTTGCCGCCGGCCTGCTGTTCGGCCTGGGCAGTGTGTTCTTCCTGATTTTCAATGGCTTGGTCATAGGTGCAGTCTCCGGGCACCTTACCGACATTGGCTATGGCCAGACCTTCTGGTCGTTTGTCATTGGTCACGGCGCATTCGAGTTGAGCGCCATCACGCTGGCCGGTGCCGCAGGTTTGCAACTGGGCTGGTCACTGGTTGCCCCCGGGCGCTTGGCGCGCAGCGAGGCCCTGCGCCTGGCCGCCCACAAAAGCATACGGATGCTTTGCGGTGTCATGGTTTTCCTATTGATCGCAGCCTTTATCGAAGCCTACTGGTCGTCAACCACTCGCATCGAGCCCTGGATCAAATACGCAGTAGGCGCCGCGCTCTGGCTGCTGGTGGCCGCTTACCTGTCCCTGGCCGGGCGGAGTCGCCATGCGCCTGACTGACGCCAGCGTGGTGATTCGCCCGCGCACGTCCTGGGAAGCCATGGACCTGGGTGTGCTGATGGCCAGGGAACACCGTTTCCTGCTGATGAGCAGTTGGGCACTGGTGAGCCTGCCGGTATTCATCTTGTTGACGGTATTGCTCTGGAATTACCCGTCTTTGGCCATGTTCCTGTTCTGGTGGCTCAAGCCTGCCTTCGACCGCTTGCCGCTGTACATTCTGTCCAAGGCCCTGTTTGGTGAGCCTCCCAGCCTCAAACAGGCCGTTCGCCATTGGCCGCAATTGCTCAAAGGGCAACTGTTCGCCAGCCTGACCTGGCGGCGGCTGAGCATGAGTCGCAGCTTCACCCTGCCCGTCAGCCAACTGGAAGGCCTGGACGGTGACGCACGTCAACGACGTCTTGGGGTGTTGCTGCAACGTAACGCTGGCGCCGCACGCTGGCTGACGACGATCGGCGTGCACCTGGAAATCGGCCTGTGGTTTGGCGGCATGGCCCTGTTCTATCTCTTCATCCCGCAACAGGTGGAACTGGACTGGGACTGGCAACGGCTGATATTGGCGTCAGGCTCGGACGTACTTTGGCTTGAGCACCTGAGCAATGCCTTCTATGCCCTGGTCCTGGTGTTCTGGGAACCCATCTACGTCGCCTGTGGCTTCAGCCTGTACCTCAACCGCCGCACGGTGTTGGAGGCCTGGGACCTGGAACTGGTATTCCGTCGCCTGCGCCAGCGCCTGAGCAACGTTGCACCACTGTTGTTGCTGGTCGTTGGCCTGGCGTTGCTACACATCAGCCCACCGACCATGGCAGATGAAACCACAGCCCCTAAGCCCCTCAGCACCCAGGCCGCCAGCCAATCCATCCAGGCACTGCTGGAAAAGCCACCTTTCAAGAACCCGGAAACCGTCACACGCTATCGGTTTGGCGAAGAAAAAACGCCGGTTAAAAACAAGGCCAAGGGCGACGGCAAATTACCTGGCTGGCTCCAGGCACTGCTCGACAACCTTAACAGCGACACCTTCAAATACGTCGCCAAAACTTTGGAAATACTGCTCTGGAGCCTTGTGATTGGCGGCCTGGCCCTGGTGTGCTGGCGTTACCGTGAATGGTTGCGCACGTTCGTCAGCCGCCTTGGGCCCACTCGCACTACCGCCCCCTCATCCGCTCCCACTCAGTTGTTCGGGTTGGAGCTGGGCGCCGAGACATTGCCCAAAGACATCGCCAGCACCGCCGAACAGCTATGGCCCACCCGGCCACGGGAAGCCCTTGGCCTGCTGTATCGCGGGTTGCTCAGCCGGCTGTTGCACGAGTTCGACCTGCCACTGACAAGCGCCGATACCGAGGGGCAGGTACTGGAGCGCGTTCATCGTTTGCAACAACCGCAATTACTGGCGTTCAGCGATGAACTGACACGCCACTGGCAAAACCTGGCCTATGGTCACCGCCTGCCGCCTTCTTCAGCCCAACAAAAACTGTGCAGCGACTGGCGTGCTCTTTTCAGTGACGGAGCGAGCCAATGAACCGGGCGTTATTGTGGACAGCGCTGTTGCTGGCGTGCCTGTTGGGTGCGGGCGGCTTATATGCCTTGCACAAGGCAATTCCATACGACGAAGTGGTTGACCGGGGCCCGTCGCCAGAGGCTCGCGCCAATCCCTATCTGGCCGCCGAGCACTTTCTACGCCAGCAAGGCTTGGTCGTGGCACACGCCAAGGGCCTTGAACGACTCACCGAACTGCCCGCCAAAGGCCATAGCCTGTTGTTGCTGGGAGAGCGCAGCAACATGACCCCACGCCAGGTCGAACAACTGCTGGGTTGGGCAAAAGCCGGTGGCCACCTGCTCCTGGTCGCCGAGGCATTATGGGATGAAGAGGCCGGCACAAGCGGTGACCTGCTGCTTGACCGCCTCACTATCCGCCAAACCTTGAGCGACACCTTCGACGAACCCGTGCCACCGCGTAAAAAAACCAAACCGGATCTGACCAAGCTCTATGTCGACAACGAAACCGCACCGGCGTATTTCAGTTTTGACACCGACTTCAACCTCACCGACCCCAAGCACCTGGCGCAGTTTTCCGCCAACAGCGCCAAGTCCAGCCACCTGATGCAACTTGACCTGGGGCAAGGCCGCGTAACGGTGATCACCGACAGCGACCTATGGAAAACCGCAGATATCGGCAACCATGATAACGCCTGGTTGCTGTGGTACCTGAACCAGGGCACTGACGTCACCTTGCTGTTCAACAGCGACACGGACGATCTGTTTACCCTGTTGCTCCGTTATTTCCCCCAGGCCCTCGTCGCCCTGGTTGCGCTGCTTGCCTTGGGGCTGTGGCAGGCAGGCATGCGCCAGGGCCCGATCCAGGCACCGGCTCCCAAGGCTCGTCGCCAACTGCAGGAACACTTGAAGGCCAGCGCGGATTTCCTATTGCGCCGCAGCGGCCAGGGCACATTGTTGCAAGCCTTGCAACACGACATTCTGCGCGCAGCCCGGCGACGCCATCCCGGGTTCGAACACCTCGATGCGTCAGAGCAACGCCAAGTGCTGGAACACCTTACGCGACAACCCCCTCACATCATCAGCCAGGCGCTTGAGCCCGTTGCGCTGAAGCGGCTTTCCAGCGCCGACTTCAGCCGACAGGTGGCGCACCTGCAAACCCTCAGGAATGCCTTATGAGCGACTCTCCACTGACCGCCGAAAACCTTCAGCATGCCAGCCAGCAGGCCCAGGCGCTGCGCGTGGAATTGCGCAAGGCTGTGATTGGCCAGGACCCGGTGATTGACGACGTGCTCACCGCCCTGATCGCAGGCGGCCACGTACTGCTCGAAGGCGTGCCTGGTCTGGGCAAGACCTTGCTGGTACGGGCCCTGGCCCGCTGCTTTGGCGGTGATTTCGCGCGTATCCAGTTCACCCCGGACCTGATGCCCAGCGATGTCACCGGCCACGCCGTTTACGACCTGCAGACCGAACAGTTCAAACTGCGCAAGGGGCCGTTGTTCACCCACCTGTTGCTGGCCGACGAGATCAACCGTGCACCCGCCAAGACCCAGGCAGCGCTGCTGGAGGCCATGCAGGAACGCCAAGTGACCCTGGAGGGTGAAGCATTACCCATCGGCCAACCCTTCATGGTGCTGGCGACCCAGAACCCCATCGAGCAAGAGGGCACCTACCCACTGCCCGAGGCCGAGTTGGACCGCTTCATGCTCAAGGTGCGAATGGACTACCCGGATGCTCTACAAGAGCTGGATATGGTCCGCGAAGTGACTCGCTCGTCCAAGGCAGACATGTTGGAGGTGCAGCCGTTGCGTACCGTGCTGCAAGCCGAGGACGTAGTACGGATGCAGCAAATTGCCAGTGACCTGCCGTTGGATGAGCAGGTGCTCGACTACGCCGTGCGCCTGGCCCGTGCCACGCGCAGTTGGCCGGGGCTGGCCATCGGTGCCGGCCCCAGGGCCTCCATCGCTCTGGTACGCGGTGCCCGTGCCCGTGCGCTGTTGCGCGGTGGCGAATTCGTCACCCCCGATGACATCAAGGGCTGCGCCCTGGCGGTACTGCGTCACCGGGTACGCATCGCACCAGAACTGGACATCGACGGCTTGGAAGTCGACCAGGTGCTCCAACAGTTACTCGACCAGATTGCAGCACCAAGGCAATGACGCGGCCATGAAACCGACCCGTCTGCTCCTGACCTGGCTGAGCGTCCTGCTCGGACTGAGCACCCTGTTAGGCGCCACGGCAGCGTTGCAGTTGAAAGTGCCCGCCACCTTGCATTCCGTGGCCTGGGGCCTGCTGCTGGCCCTGTTGCTGTTGGCGATGCTGGATGCCGCACGCTTGCGTCGCCGTCCCTCGGCCCGCGTGTACAGGGCATTGCCCGGCAGCCTGGCACTGGGGCGCTGGGAAGAAATACGCCTGTGCCTGGAGCACGACTATAAACAGCCACTGACTGTGCAGGTGTTCGATCACGTGCCCGATGGCCTGGGTGAGGAGAACCTGCCTCAATCCATTCAACTACGCCCCGGTGAACGTGCTGAGCTGGGCTATCGCGTGCGCCCTTTGCGGCGCGGGCACTTCCATTTCAGTCGCTGTGAACTGCTGCTGCCAAGCCCACTGGGGCTGTGGTCGGCACGACGCTGGGTCGAAACCCACAATGCCACCCGTGTTTACCCGGATTTCGCACGTTTATACGGTGCGCAGTTGCGGGGTGTGGATAACTGGCTGAGCCAACTGGGTGTGCGCCAACATCAGCGGCGAGGATTGGGCCTGGAATTTCACCAACTGCGCGAGTTTCGTGAAGGTGACAGCCTGCGCCAGATCGACTGGAAAGCCACCGCCCGCCAACGAACGCCCATTGCCCGGGAATACCAGGATGAACGCGACCAGCAAATCGTGTTCATGCTCGATTGCGGCCAGCACATGCGCAGCCAGGATGATGAACTGTCCCATTTCGACCACGCCCTCAATGCCTGCCTGCTGCTGAGCTATGTCGCCTTGCGACAGGGCGATGCGGTAGGGTTGTGCACGTTCGCCAGCGACCAGCCGCGCTACTTGAAGCCGGTCAAGGGCAGTGGCCAATTGAACCTGTTGCTCAATGCGGTCTACGACCTGCAGACCACGCGAAAAACTGCCGACTACCAGGCGGCCGCCAGCCAGTTGCTGGCAAGTCAAAAACGCCGGGCGCTGGTGATCATCGTCACCAACCTGCGGGATGAGGAGGATGAAGCTTTGATGGCTGCCGTCCAGCGTATCGGCAGGCATCACCGGGTATTGGTGGCCAGTCTACGGGAAGAGGTCCTTGACCAACTGCGCCAGGCGCCTGTGCAGACATTGCCCGACGCCCTGGCTTACAGCGGCACGGTCGATTACCTCAACACCCGCAACCAACGCCATGATCGCTTGAGCGCCCATGGGCTTTCGGTGCTGGATACCTTGCCATCGGCGCTGGGTGCCGGGCTGGTCACGCGCTATCTGGAGTGGAAAAAGGCCGGGGTATTCTGAGGATGACTGCGCAGAGGTATGGCCAGGAAACGGCCACAACCCCACGCATAATTCAGACAGAGGCCTGCAAAGGATAAAAGCTGAAGTACTGCAACAGCGCGTTGATCAGGTGCCGGTACTCTTCGGGTGCCTCAAGCACGCTGAACCCCGAGTCGTAATGCTGCGGTGTGACATCCTCGTGGCTCCACAAGCAGGTTGCCGTGAGGTCAATCGCCTTGAACTCGCCTTGCGAAACCGGCACTTTCAAGCGTAGCTCGAACTCCACCTCGGTCATCATGGGTAACGAGCTGATCAGCATCAGACCGTCTTCAGACACATTTCCAAGATAGCCGATTGGCTTGTCAGTAATACGATTGAACACCTGCAGAAAATACGGCAGTTGATGCCGCTCGATCCTTCGTTCAATAAACATGGTGAAGTCGCCATCCAATAGCCAAAAATCTGGCCGTGCCAGTGATTCGGAACAAGCAATCGCTCGCTCTCCCTGGATCTCGGGGTGACAACAGGTACCGCTTGTCACTAAACAGCTGCCGAGTCCGGGCTTTGCATCCGTTCGAATGGGAAACTGCACAAACAGACATTCAAAGATTAGCCCAAGACTGGCGACAGGCCAGCTATAAAATGACAAATACCATCACAGCGACGCAGGCCTTGGTTTTGCCAGGCCTGCAGCCGGTAGATGCCCCAATTGCTGCAAGGTATCGAGCCGCGCGCGTGCTCGATAGGCGTACTCACTCGACGGGTAGTGGCCGATGATGAACTGATAGGTCTGTGCGGCATCGACAAACAGTTTCTGGCGCTCCAGGCACTGCCCGCGCAACATCGAAACCTCCGGTTGCACGTAGCGGCGGGTACGGCTCTCGCGATCGACCTGGGACAACTCCAGGGTGACACGCTCACAATCACCTACCCCATAGGCGCGGTAAGCGTTGTTCAAATGGTGGTCCATCGACCAGCGGGTACAGCCGACAACACTGACGGCCAGGGCAGCAACGAGCAAAATTCGCATGGGGTTCTCCTGTCTTGTGCAGTGTATCGACCCCTGGTCGAAAATCTTCAAGGCGTTTGCCCATTCAACCGCAGCCAAAACAAGCCAATCGTCGATAAGTAGTGCAAACGAACAATGACTACAACGAAAGAGCATAGTAGCCTTCCCCAGCGCTTGAACTCAGGAGTCCGTGCATGTCCGTCCGTCGTACCAAAATCGTCGCCACCCTTGGCCCGGCCAGTAACTCGCCGGAAGTCCTCGAACAGCTGATTCTGGCTGGTTTGGACGTCGCCCGTCTGAACTTCTCCCACGGCACCCCGGACGAGCACAAGGCTCGCGCCAAGCTGGTGCGTGACCTGGCCGCCAAGCATGGCCGCTTCGTTGCACTCTTGGGCGACCTGCAAGGCCCGAAAATCCGTATCGCCAAATTCACCAACAAGCGGATCGAGCTGAAGATCGGTGACAAGTTCACCTTCTCCACCAGCCACCCGCTAACCGAAGGCACCCAGGACGTGGTGGGCATCGACTACCCGGACCTGGTCAAGGACTGCGGCGTCGGTGACGAGCTGCTGCTGGACGACGGTCGTGTGGTGATGCGCGTCGACACTGCCACGCCGACTGAGCTGAACTGCACCGTGATCATCGGCGGCCCGCTGTCCGACCACAAAGGCATCAACCGTCGCGGTGGTGGCCTGACGGCGCCGGCCCTGACTGAAAAAGACAAGGCCGACATCAAGCTCGCCGCTGAAATGGAAGTGGACTACCTCGCCGTGTCCTTCCCGCGCGACGCCGCCGACATGGAATACGCCCGTAAGCTGCGCGACGAAGCCGGCGGTACCGCCTGGTTGGTAGCGAAGATCGAACGTGCTGAAGCCGTGGCCGATGATGAAACCCTCGACGGCCTGATCAAGGCTTCCGATGCCGTGATGGTTGCCCGTGGCGACCTGGGCGTGGAAATCGGTGACGCCGAGCTGATCGGTATCCAGAAGAAGATCATCCTGCACGCACGCCGTCATAACAAAGCGGTGATCGTTGCGACCCAGATGATGGAGTCGATGATCCAGAACCCGATGCCGACCCGTGCCGAAGTGTCCGACGTGGCCAACGCCGTGCTCGACTACACCGACGCCGTGATGCTCTCGGCTGAAAGTGCCGCCGGCCCTTACCCACTGGAGGCCGTGCAGGCCATGGCGCGTATCTGCGTCGGTGCCGAAAAGCACCCGACCAGCAAGACCTCCAGCCACCGCATCGGCAAGGTCTTCGAAAGCTGCGACCAGAGCATCGCCCTGGCTGCCATGTACACCGCCAACCACTTCCCGGGTGTCAAGGCCATCATCGCCTTGACCGAAAGTGGCTACACGCCGTTGATCATGTCGCGCATCCGCTCCTCGGTGCCGATCTACGCGTTCACCCCACACCGCGAAGCCCAGGCCCGCGCGGCCATGTTCCGTGGCGTGTACACCATCCCGTTCGACCCGGCGTCGCTGGCGCCGAACGAAGTCAGCCAGAAGGCGATCGACGAGCTGGTCAAACGCGGCGTCGTGGAGAAAGGCGACTGGGTCATCCTGACCAAGGGCGACAGCTACCACACCACCGGTGGCACCAATGGCATGAAGATCCTGCACGTGGGCGACCCCCAGGTCTGAGTGACAGGCTGAAAAACGAAAGCCCCGCCCTGTGAATGGCGGGGCTTTTTGCATTTCAATGCAGGCCACTGTGTTGAATTTCAGGGCCTCATCGCAGCATAGGTGTCTACACAACTTTTTAGTTGTAGCCGTCAACGGTAACCATGATGCGAAGCGAGTCGCTCTTGATCTTGC